>SLKC01000172.1 GCA_007134775.1 Ectothiorhodospiraceae bacterium
CGAGGCCCGCTTCGGCGTTGCCCCCACCGGCTGCTGGCCCTCCGAGGGCGGCGTCTGCGATGAAACCCTCGCCCTCATCGCCGAGGCCGGCTTCAACTGGGCGGCCAGCGGCCAGCAGGTCTTGCGCCACAGCATCGATGCCGCCCTCGCGGAGGACGAGGAGGCCGCCGACGATCTCCACCGCCCGCGGCGAGTGGCCGATGGTGAGCTGGTCTGCTTCTTCCGTGACGACGGGCTCTCCGATCGCATCGGCTTCACTTACCAGGGCTGGCACGCCGAGGATGCCGCCGCCGACTTGCTCGAACACCTGGAGACCATCGCCAGCACCGGCGCTGCCGGGCGGGTGGTGCCGATCATCCTCGACGGCGAGAACGCCTGGGAGCATTACCCCGCCAACGGGGCCTATTTCCTCGCCGCCCTCTATCGCGGCCTGGTGGGGCACCCCGGTATCGAGTTGGTCACCTTCGCCGACTGTGTGGCCGACGCAGGCGTCGAGGCCCCGCCGCTGGATCACGTCGTCGCGGGCAGTTGGGTCTACGGCGACCTCACTACCTGGATCGGCGACTGCCAGAAGAACCGCGCCTGGGAACTGCTGCTTGCCGTCCGTGCCGCTGTGGATGCGGCGGTCGCAGAGGGCCTGGAGTGGACCCCCGAGCTCGATCGCCAACTCGCCGTGTGCGAGGGCTCGGACTGGTTCTGGTGGCCCGGGATCTACAACCCGGCCGAGACGGTCGCCGCCTTCGATGCGCTCTTCCGCCGTCACCTCGCAGGCCTCTGTGACCTGGCGGGTGTGGAGCCGCCCGCCGAGCTCGCCCACTCCTTCGCCGAGGGCCACGGCCACCCGGCCAGCGGTGGCGTTATGCGCCCCGGCGAATAGCGCCTCTGGCCTCCGTGCATGGACCCAACCACGCGAGCCGCTGGCGTTCTGCTCCACCCGACCTCGCTGCCCGGACCCGCCGCGCATGGGCGCCTGGGTAGCGCCGCCGACGCCTTCGCCGAGGCGTTGGCCGGTGCCGGTTTCCGCTGGTGGCAGATGCTCCCGGTCGGGCCGGTCGACCGGATGGGGTCACCCTATCAGTCGGCCTCTGCCTTCGCCGGTCGGCCCGGTTTCCTCGATCCGAGCGGCCCCGCCCCCGAGGCCGGAGACCGCGATCGCTTCCGTGCAGAGAACGCCTTCTGGCTCGATGACTGGACGCTGTTCACCGTGCTGCGTCGCCACTACCGCCGTCCCTGGCCCGAGTGGCCCGCAGCACTGCGCGACCGCGATGCGAGCGCGTTGGCGGCAGCCCGCCGCGATCTGGCCGGTGAAATCGACGCCGCCGAAGGCATCCAGTGGCGCTTCGACGTCCAGTGGCACCGGCTCAAGGCGCGCGCCAACGCCCTCGGGGTCGGGCTGATCGGTGATCTGCCATTCTACTGCGCGCTCGACAGTGCGGATGTTTGGGCCCAGCGGGACTGGTTTGCCGTGGATGCACGGGGTCACGTCACCGCCGCCGCCGGCGTGCCGCCGGATGCCTTCGCCGCTCGCGGTCAGTTTTGGGGCCACCCGCTGCACGACTGGGACGCGCAGGCCGCCTCCGGCTGGCAATGGTGGGTCGAGCGGGTGCGCACACAGGCGCGGCGCTTCGATCTGCTGCGGATCGACCACTTTCGCGCCTTGGTCGCGGCCTGGTCCATCCCGCCGGCGGAGCAGGACGCCCGCAATGGCCACTGGACGCCGGGGCCGGGGCGGGCGCCGTTTGACGCCATCGCCGCACGCCTCGGCAGCCTGCCACTGATCGCCGAGGATCTCGGCACCATCACCCCCGATGTCGAGACCCTGCGTTGCGAACTGGGTCTGCCCGGCATGCGCGTGCTACAGTTCGCTTTCGACGGTGGCGATGACAATCCGCACCGCCCGCACAACCACACCGCGGACACCGTGGTCTACACCGGTACCCACGATAACGACACCAGCCTGGGCTGGTGGCACGATCTGGCAGGGGAGGTGCGGGCACGGGTCAAGGCCGAGCTTGGCACGGACGGCCACGACATGCCGGCCCCACTCATCGACGCCGCCCTGCAATCACCGGCCCGCATCGCTATCCTGCCCCTGCAGGACCTGCTCGGCCTCGGCAGCGAGGCACGGATGAATGTCCCCGGCACCGAGGCCGGCAACTGGCAATGGCGTTACCGCGAGGGCGATCTCGAGCGGGCCTTCAACCGCGCAATCCGTCAGCGGCTGCACCGCTGCGGCCGCTGATTCGCGAGCTTGCTCGCGAGCAGGCCCGGTACACCCGTTTAGGCTCCCGCCCACGCACGCCAGCACGAGCGCGGTGCGTTTACAACCAGGTCATATACCCGGTCTCGAAGGGATGGGCCAGATGCGGATGATTCGGGCAGGCCCGCACCTGGAAGTGGATCAGGCCATTCGGCGGGTTCTCCACCACCAGGCTGAAACGCGCCTCCTGGCTGTCTTCACGCTCCAGGGTGAAGGCATGTGACTCCGACGGCGCCACGCCGTCGTCCGCCGGCAGTTCGAGCACACATTCGACGTGCAGATCCTCGGCATTCAGCCCGTTCGTCTGCACGCCCAGCCGCAACGTGACGCTGTCGCCCGTGTGCACCTGCCTCGGGGGCGGGTCCAGCCAGCGCAGTGCCACGCCGCTCCAGCGCTCGCGCACCCGCTGCTTCCAGCGCGCGAGTTCGCGCGCCGGCGCGCCCTCGTCGGCGGCAAGCGCCCGGCCATGGGTACTGGCCGGTGCATACATGCACTCGACATAGTCCACGAGCATGCGCTGGGCATTGAACCGCGGCAATATCGTCTGCATCGAGGCCTTCGCCCGGCGCATCCAGGCCTCGGAGAATCCGCTGCCGTCGTCATTGAACCAAGTCGGGATCACCTCGTACTCAAGCAGGTCGAGCAGCTCTTCGGCCTCGGCGGCATCGCGCTCCTCGGGATCCGTGTCCGGTCCGTGGGGTTGGATGGCCCAGCCGTTGTCGCCGTCATACGCCTCGGCCCACCAGCCATCGAGCACGCTCAGGTTGACCGAACCGTTCATGGCTGCCTTCTGTCCCGAGGTCCCGCAGGCCTCCAACGGATATTCCGGGGTGTTCAGCCAGACATCGACGCCAGCGACGAGCGCGCGTGCCAACGTCATGCCGTAGCCCTCGACAAAGAATACCCGGTCGCGGAACGGCGGCTCATCCGAGCGTTGGACGATCTCCTGGAGCAGTGCCTGTCCGGGCTCGTCCGCCGGGTGCGCCTTGCCGGCGAAGACAACGATCACCGGGCGCTGCGGATCGCCGAGCAGCCGCGCCAGGCGCTCCTCATCGCGAAACAGCAGCAGGGCGCGCTTGTAGGTAGCGAAGCGGCGGGCAAAACCGATGACCAGGGGGTGTACGTTCTCCCCATGGAGCACGGCGCGCATCGAGCGGATGCGGCTGCGGCTGATCTGGCGGCGCTCGTACTCCGCTGTCAGGCGTTCGCCCAGCCTCTCCAGCAGCCGGCTCTTGAGCAAATGGCAGATGGAGCGGAAGCGGTTGTCGGGGATCTGCGCGACCTGTTCGGCCCAGAAGTCCGGTTCATGCACATGGCTGCGCCAGCCCGGCGCGACCGCGTCGAACAGCTCCAGCCATTCCCGCGCGAGGAAGGTCGGGATGTGCACGCCGTTGGTGATGTGCTGCAGTGGATTCTCCGCCGGCGGCACCTGCGGCCAGATGAAGCGCTCCATGTGCGCGGCGACTTCGCCATGGATGCGGCTGACACCGTTGTGCCAGCGTGAGCCGCGCAGCGCAAGCGCGGTCATATTGAATTGGTCCTGATTGTCCGGTGATGCGCCCAGCTCCAGAAACCGCTCCAGTGTCGTGCCCAGGGTGGGGACGAATTCGCGGAAGTGGCGTGTCACCATCACGTGCGGGAACAGATCGTGACCCGCCGCCACCGGTGTGTGCGTGGTGAACACCGTCGCCGCCGCCACAGCTTGCAGCGCGCTGTCGAAATCCAGCCCCGCGGCCACCTGCTCGCGGCAGCGCTCGAGGATGCCGAAGGCCGGGTGGCCCTCGTTCAGGTGCCAGACGGTGGGCTCGATGCCGAGTGCGCGCAGCGCGCGCACGCCGCCGATGCCCAGCACCATCTCCTGCGCCATGCGCAGCTCGCGGTCGCCGCCATAGAGCTGGTAGGTGATGCTGCGGTCGCCAGGGGCGTTGGCCGCCAGCTCGGTGTCGAGCAGGTAGAGGCGTACATGGCCGACCGCCGCCACCCACACCCGCGCCTGCACCTCGCGGTCGGCGAGAGGAATGGACACGCGGACCTCGTCGCCGGACGGTGTCATCGCCGGGCGCACCGGCAGATTGGCGAGTTCAACCGGGTTGTACACGGCCTCCTGCTCGCCGGCGGCATTGATGCGCTGGGTGAAGTAGCCCTGGCGGTACATCAGCCCCACCGCCACGAACGGCAGGCCGAGATCGCTGGCCGCCTTGCAGTGGTCGCCGGCGAGGATGCCGAGACCACCGGAATAGAGCTGCAGGCTCTCGTGCAGGCCGTATTCCATGCAGAAATAGGCGATGGTGTCGTTCGCCGCGTCGAGGCCCTCACAGCCCGTGGTCGCCGCCCCGCTCGCTTCCAGGTACTGATCGAAGGCCGCCATCACCGTGTTCAATTCCTGCAAGAAGTCGCTGTCCTCGGCGAGGGCGTCGAAGCGCGCCTGCGGGACGCGGCGCAGGAAAATGGTCGGGTTGTGTTCGCACTGCTCCCACTGGTACACGTCGATGCGGCGGAAGAGCGCGCGCGTGCGCCGGTCCCAGGAATAGAACAGGTTGCCGGCGAGCTCCTCAAGCCGGGCGAGGTTGTCCGGGATGACCGGCCGGACTTCTAGTGGGTAACGGTTACCCGCCATGGGTGTGGTCTCTTGACCCGTTAATAATGTTCACTCGTCGAGGAAGCTGCGCAGCTGCTCCGAGCGTGAGGGGTGGCGGAGCTTGCGCAGCGCCTTGGCCTCGATCTGGCGGATGCGCTCGCGGGTGACGTCGAACTGCTTGCCGACCTCTTCGAGTGTGTGGTCGGTGTTCATGCCGATGCCGAAGCGCATGCGCAGGACCTTGGCCTCGCGCGGGGTCAGGCTCGCGAGGACCCCCTCGGTCGTCTCCGACAGGCCTTCGGTGGTGGCGGCGTCGACCGGTGACTGTACCGACTGGTCCTCGATAAAGTCGCCCAGGTGCGAGTCCTCGTCGTCGCCGATGGGCGTCTCCATCGAGATCGGCTCCTTGGCGATCTTGAGCACCTTGCGCACTTTGTCCTCGGGCATCTCCATGCGCTCGGCCAGTTCTTCCGGGGTCGGCTCGCGGCCCATCTCCTGCAGCATCTGCCGCGAGATCCGGTTGAGCTTGTTGATGGTCTCGATCATGTGCACGGGGATGCGGATAGTCCGCGCCTGGTCGGCGATCGAACGCGTGATCGCCTGGCGGATCCACCAGGTCGCATACGTCGAGAACTTGTAGCCGCGGCGGTATTCGAACTTGTCGACCGCCTTCATCAGGCCGATGTTGCCTTCCTGGATCAGGTCGAGGAACTGGAGCCCACGGTTGGTGTACTTCTTCGCGATCGAGATCACAAGGCGCAGGTTGGCCTCGACCATCTCCTTCTTCGCCCGGCGTGCCTTGGCCTCGCCGATCGATAGCTGCCGGTTGGTCTCCTTGACCTCGGCGATCGGCAGATGCGTGGCGTTTTCGATCTCGATGAGCCGCTCCTGGGCGGCGTGGATGGTCTCGGCCTGATTGGCGAGCTTCTTCGAATAGTGGGCGTCCGCGGCGATGTGTTCTTCGAGCCACTTGGGGTCGGTCTCACGTCCCTGGAACGACTCGATGAAGGTTTTGCGCGACATGTTCGCGCGGCGGGTCGCCGCCTGGAGGATGATCTTCTCCTGCTCGCGGATCTCCTCGACGTGCGCGCGCAGGTCGCCGATGCACTGGTCCACGAAACCGGGCACGAGCTGCAGTTCGAGCAGTTTGCCGGCAAGCTCCTTGCGCGGCGCTTGGGCGCGGACGCCCGACTTCGGTCGCGTGCGCTGCCGCGCCGCCTTGTCGAGCGCGGAGATGACCTTGTCGTAGCGCGTGCGCATCTCCTCGATGTGCTCGGAGACCGCCTCGAGGTCGACGCTCGCCGCGGCGGCCGCGTTGTCCTCTTCGTCCTCCTTGGTCTCGCGGTCCACACTGTCGTCCGCGGACGGCGCCACGGAGTGATCGGGGCGGTCCGGATCCTGGAAACCGCTCATCAGGTCGGTCAGGCGGGCGTTGCCCGCCTGGATCTCGTCCCAGGTCGCGATGATGCTGCGCGCGGTCCCGGGGTAATCGGCCAGCGCGGCGAGCATCTGCTGCGTGCCCTCTTCGATGCGCTTGGCGATCTCGATCTCGCCTTCGCGGGTGAGCAGCTCGACCGTGCCCATCTCGCGCATGTACATACGCACGGGATCGGTGGTCCGGCCGAACTCGCCGTCGACGGTCGCCAGCGCAGCGGCGGCCTCGTCGGCGGCATCCTCGTCCGTATTGACCGCCTCCTCGTTGAGGATCAGGGTGTCCGAGTCGGGCGCGACCTCGTGGACGGAGATCCCCATGTCGTTGATCATCGCGATGATGTCTTCGACTTGGTCGGGCTCGACGACGCCGTCGGGCAAGTGGTCGTTGACCTCAGCGTAGGTGAGGTAACCCTGTTCCTTGCCCTTGGCGATGAGGTTCTTCAGGCGGGACTGCTGTTCCTGATCCATAAGCTCGGGACCCACAGACGGTTCAATGGTACGTTGGACGCGCAGGTAATCTTCCAGTATAGCAGCAGGCGGTTCCGCGTGCCATTGCGGAGGTGGCGTCACGTCCTTGCACTTGCCGTCTGCGTCGCTGTCGGCGACAATTCGCGGTTCTCCGCGCGGGGGCTTTCCACAGGCCCCGGCGGCTGCGGTGTCGATGCCGCGGCCAGCGGCCGCAAAGGGCCGCTCCCATTCGTTGAATGGAGGCGACGGCGCCTGCCGTCAAGCCCCCTTTCGGCTGTTCCGGGGCCGGAGATGAGGAGCCGCCGCGTGCCCTGGTTCTGCCGGCAGTTGGGGAACAACGCTCATGCCCGCCCGTCGTGACCTCGCGAACGCGATCCGTGCACTCAGCATGGACGCCGTCCAGCAAGCCAAATCCGGCCATCCCGGCATGCCGATGGGCATGGCCGATATCGCCGAAGTCCTGTGGAATGACTATCTGCGGCACAATCCCGCCAACCCGCACTGGCCGGATCGTGATCGCTTCGTGGTCTCCAATGGCCACGGCTCGATGCTGCTCTATTCCCTGCTCCACCTGACCGGTTACGACGTGCCGCTCGATGAGCTGCGCAATTTCCGCCAGTTGCACTCGATGACGCCGGGGCATCCCGAGTATGGCGACACGCCCGGTGTCGAGACGACGACCGGGCCGCTCGGCCAGGGACTGGCCAATGCGGTGGGCATTGCCCTGGGCGAGAAGGCGCTGGCGGCGCGCTACAACCGCCCCGGTCACGAGATCATCGACCATTGGACCTATGTCTTCACCGGTGATGGCTGCCTCATGGAGGGGATCTCGCACGAGGCCTGCTCGCTTGCCGGCACGCTGGGTCTGGGCAAGTTGATCGCCTTCTATGACGACAATGGTATCTCTATTGACGGCGATGTCGGCGGATGGTTCACCGACGATACACCGGGTCGTTTTGCGGCGTATGGCTGGCAGGTGATCCCCGCGGTCGATGGCCACGATCCCGAGGCCGTGCGCACGGCGATCGAGGCGGCGCGCGCCGACACCGCGCGCCCGACGCTGATCTGCTGTCGTACGGTCATCGGTTGGGGCTCTCCCAACAAGGCAGGCAAGGAGGAGGTGCACGGCGCTGCGCTCGGCGAGGAGGAGGTCGCCCTGGTGCGCGAGACCATCGGCTGGCCCCACCCGCCGTTCGAGGTCCCCGACGAGATCCGCACCGGCTGGGAGGCCCGCGAGCGGGGGGCGGAACTCGAGTCGGACTGGAATGCCCGGTTCAGTGCCTATCGCGACGCGCATCCCGAACTGGCCAGTGAACTGGAGCGGCGCCTGGACGGCGCGCTACCGGCGGACTGGGACGCGCACGCCCGCCGTCTGCTGGAGAATGCGGTCGAGGCGGCCGACTCTCCGGCGACGCGCAAGGCTTCGCACAAGGCGCTGTCCGGCTTCGCCGAAGTCCTGCCCGAACTGATCGGCGGCTCGGCGGATCTGACCGGCTCGAATCTCACCCGCTGGAGCGGGGCACAGGACATCACCGCGGCTGACGCGTCGGGCGGCTACGTCTACTTCGGCGTGCGCGAATTCGGCATGGCCGCGATGGTCAACGGCCTGGCGCTGCATGGCGGCTTCCGTCCCTTCGGTGCGACTTTCCTGATCTTCTCCGACTATGCGCGCAACGCGCTGCGCATGGCGGCGCTGATGCGCGTGCCCAGCATCTTCGTGTTCACCCATGACTCCATCGGCCTGGGCGAGGACGGCCCCACCCACCAGGCGGTCGAACAGCTCTCGAGCCTGCGCCTGATCCCGAACATGGAGGTGTGGCGGCCCTGCGATGCGGTCGAGACGGTGGCCGCCTGGAAGCGCGCGCTTGAGCGCCGTGATGGCCCGGTTGCGATGGCCTACTCGCGCCAGGGGCTGCCCCATCAGACGCGCTCCGAGAAGCAGGTCGAAGCGATCGCGCGCGGTGGTTACGTCCTTGCTGAGGCCGGCGACTCCCCCGATGTCGTCCTCATCGCCACGGGCTCGGAGGTGCATCTGGCGACGGAGGCCGTCGAGCCACTGCGCGAGGCCGGGATCGCCGCGCGCGTCGTTTCGCTGCCCTCGAGTGAGGTCTTCGACAGCCAGGAGGCCGCCTATCGCGACGCCGTGTTGCCGCCCGGGGTCCCGCGGGTTGCCGTCGAAGCGGGGGCGAGCGACTGGTGGCGACGCTACGTCGGCCTCGAAGGCGACGTCGTCGGTATCGATACATTCGGCGCCTCTGCGCCCTCGGGCGTGGCAATGGCACACTTTGGGTTTACTGTGGAGCGTGTGGTGGCGACCGCTCGGGCCGTCGTCGATCGCACACGCGGCTAATATCGGGCCGGCTGCACGAGGCCGGCAGGATGGACCAACCTGCGGCGGCAGCCGACGAGCGGCGCCGCCCGACTGCAAGAGGAACCGTGACCTATGGCTATCAAAGTTGGAATCAACGGCTACGGACGCATCGGCCGCAACATCCTGCGCGCCCTGTACGAGTCCGGTCGTAACGAGGAGATCCAGATTGTCGCGATCAACGATCTGGGCGACGCCGCCACGAACGCCCACCTGACTCAGTACGATACGGCCCACGGGCGTTTCCCCGGAGAGGTGTCGGTCGACGGCGATGCGATGGTCGTCAACGGGGATCGCATCCGCGTCTGCGCCGAGCGCGATCCGGCGAAGCTGCCGTGGGGAGAGCTCAATGTCGATGTCGTGATCGAGTCGACGGGGCTGTTCACCAGCAAGGAGAAGGCCTCGGCGCACGTGAGCGCGGGCGCGAAAAAGGTCCTGATCTCGGCGCCGGGCGGTTCGGATGTGGACGCCACAGTGGTCTACGGCGTCAACGATGGCGATCTCCGCGCCGAGCACGAGGTGGTATCGAACGCCTCCTGCACGACCAACTGCCTCGCGCCTGTGGTCAAGGTGCTCAACGACGGCATCGGTGTCGAGCATGGCCTGATGACCACGGTGCACGCCTACACCAATGACCAGGTCCTGACCGACGTCTATCACAAGGACCTGCGCCGGGCGCGCTCGGCCACGCACTCGATGATCCCGACGTCGACCGGTGCGGCGAAGGCGGTCGGTCTGGTCCTTCCCCAGCTGGAGGGGCGGCTCGACGGCTACGCCATCCGCGTGCCGACGATCAACGTCTCCGTGGTCGATCTCACCTTCACGGCGAGCCGTGCGACCAGTGTTGATGAGATCAACGACCTGATGAAGCGCGCCGCCGAAGGTCCCTTGCGCGGGGTGCTCGGTTATAGCGAGGAGCCGCTGGTCTCGGTCGATTTCAATCACAACCCCGCCTCCTCGATCTACGATGCGCCGCTGACCAAGGTCACCGGCGGGACACTGGGCAAGGTCGTCGCCTGGTATGACAACGAGTGGGGCTTCTCCAGCCGCATGCTCGATGTCGTTGCAGCCTGGATGAAGGCATGAGCGCCATGCTGCGCATGGCGAACCTCGACCTGGCCGGCAAACGGGTCCTCATCCGTGAAGATCTGAACTCGCCGGTGGTCGATGGCCGTGTGACCAGCGATGAACGCATCCGCGCCTCCCTGCCGACCATCCAGGCGGCGATGGATCAGGGCGCGCGCGTGGCGATCATGGCGCATCTGGGGCGGCCGAAGGAGGGTGAGCCCACGCCCGAGAGTTCGTTGCGGCCCGTCGCCGACCGCCTCGGCGAGCTGCTCGGCCAGGAGGTGCCGCTGATCGAGGACTGGCTCGACGGCCTGCCCGAGATCGCCCCCGGTGGGGTCGTGCTCTGCGAGAACGTGCGCTGGTGTGTCGGCGAGAAGGCCAACGACGAGCAACTCGCCCGGCGCATGGCCGCGCTCTGCGATGTCTACGTCATGGACGCCTTCGGTGTCGCCCACCGTGCCCAGGCGTCGACGCACGGGGTCGCCCGCTTCGCCCCGATCGCGTGTGCCGGCCAGCTCCTCGTGCGCGAACTCGAGGCGCTCGCGGTCGTGCTGGAGCACCCGCGTCGGCCCCTGATCGCGATCGTCGGTGGCGCCAAGGTCTCGACCAAGCTCGGCGTGCTCTCGGCCCTGCTCGAGCAGGTCGATCGCCTGATCGTCGGCGGCGGGATCGCCAACACCTTCATCGCCGCGCGCGGTTACGCGGTCGGCAGCTCGCTGCACGAGGCCGATCTGATCGACGACGCCCGGGCATTGCTGGACAAGGCGGCAGCGGCGGGCGTCGATGTCCCGCTGCCCACGGATGTGGTGGTGGCGCCCGACGTCAAGACCGAGGGCAGCGCGCGCGTCAAGGAGCTGGAGGCGATCACCCCGGGTGACTGCATCCTGGATGTCGGCCCGGCGACCCGCTCACGCTACGCCGAACTCGTCGCCGGCGCCGGCACGATCTTCTGGAACGGGCCCGTCGGCGTGTTTGAGGTCGCGGCCTTCGCCGAGGGCACGCGCGCACTCGGCGAGGCGATCGCGGAATCGGCGGCCTACTCGATCGCGGGCGGCGGGGACACCTTGTCGGCGCTGCGTACATTCGGTCTCAGCGACCGGATGTCGTACATCTGCACCGGTGGTGGCGCCTTCCTCGAATATGTCGAACATCGAACCCTGCCAGCGGTGGAAATCCTTGAACAACGAGCCTGCGAGCAGTAATACGACGCTCTACCTCGATCCCACCCAGCCCCTGCGTGGGCGGCGAACCAAGATCGTCGCGACCCTCGGGCCCGCCACCGCCACGCCCGCGATCCTGGAACAGATCATCGCCGCGGGGGTCGATGTCGTGCGGCTGAACTTCTCCCACGGCAACGCCGACGAGCAGCGTGCCCGGGTGCAGCAGGTGCGCGCAGTGGCCGAGGACAGTGGGCGCAGCATCGCCATCTTGGGGGATCTGCAGGGGCCGAAGATCCGGATCGAGCGCTTCGCTGATGGCGAGGTTGAGCTCGCCGACGGTGCCGCATTCTTCCTCGATCCGGCGCTGGCGCGCGATGGGGGCGACGTCCACGGCGTCGGGGTGAGCTATGCCGCGCTGCCCGACGATGTCGCCAGCGGCGATTGCCTGCTGCTCGATGACGGCCGGCTCGTGCTCACCGTCGATCGGGTCGAGGGCACGCGCATCCACACCCGCGTGGCCTCGGGCGGTGTGCTCTCCGATCACAAGGGGATCAACCGCCAGGGTGGTGGGCTGTCCGCGCCGGCGCTCACCGACAAGGATCGCGCCGATATCCGCCTCGCCGCGGAGCTCGACGTCGACTATCTCGCCATCTCCTTCCCGCGCGATGCGAGCGATATCGACACGCCGCGTGAGCTGTTCGAGGCGGCAGGGGGGCAGGGCGGTATCGTCGCCAAGGTCGAGCGTGCCGAGGCGGTGGCGAACAGCGCCGCGATCATCGCCGCGAGCGATGCGATCATGATCGCCCGTGGCGACCTCGGTGTGGAAATCGGTGACGCCGAGCTGCCCGCCGTACAGAAGTCGCTGATTCACGAGGCACGCCACGCGAACGTGCCCGTGATCACCGCTACGCAGATGATGGAGTCGATGATCACGCAGCCGTTGCCGACGCGCGCAGAGGTCTTCGACGTCGCCAACGCCGTGCTCGACGGCACCGATGCGGTCATGCTCTCGGCCGAGACCGCGGCCGGTTCCTATCCGGTTGAGGTGGTTACGGCGATGCATCGGATTTGTGTCGGCGCCGAGCTCCATCGCAGCGCCCTCGTCTCCGATCACCGCATCGACAGCCAGTTCACTCGCACCGACGAGGCGATCGCGATGGCGACCATGTACACGGCCAACCATCTGCAGGTGCGCGCCATCGCCGCGCTGACCGAGTCGGGTTCGACGACGCTGTGGATGTCGCGCATCAGCTCGGGGATTCCGATCTATGCCCTGACCCGCCACGAACGCACGGCCCGCCGTGTGAGCCTGTATCGCGGCGTCTATCCGTTGCGCTATCCGCTCGTGCAGATCCAGCCGGCCGAGGCCAACCGCAAGGCCGTCGATGTCCTCGTCGAAGAGGGCGTGGTCAGCCCCGGTGATCGGGTCATCATCACCAAGGGCGACCTGATGGGCGTTCACGGCGGCACGAACTCCCTCAAGATCGTCGAGGTCGGGGCCGACGGGACGCTGCAGACGGGGTAACGGCGGGATTCCGCGCCGCTTCAGCCGGTCAGGCGCTGCACCGCCTCCTCGTACTTCTGCCTTGTGCACCCCACGATCTCCGGCGGCAGCTCGGGCCCGGGGTCGGTCTTGTCCCACGCCTGCGTCTCCAGCCAGTCGCGCACGAACTGCTTGTCGAACGAGGGCGGGTTCTCGCCGGGCTGCCAGCCATCGAGCGGCCAGAAGCGCGACGAGTCGGGCGTGAGCGCCTCGTCGATCAGCACCAGCTCGCCCTGGTCGTCGAGGCCGAACTCGAACTTGGTGTCGGCGATGATGATACCGCGCGCGCGGGCGTACTCGGCCGCCTCGCGATAGAGGCGCAGGCTGACCTCGCGCACCCTCTCGGCGAGATCCGAGCCGACGCGCTCGACGAGGTCGGCGAAGCCGATATTCTCGTCATGTTCGCCCGGTCCGGCCTTGGTCGAGGGCGTGAATACCGGATCGGGCAGGGCGTCGGCGAGTCGCAGGCCTGGTGGCAGCGCGACATCGCCGATGGTGCCGGTGGCCCGGTAGTCGCGCCAGCCGGAGCCGATGATGTAGCCGCGCACGATCGCCTCGACCGGCAGCGCCTGCAGTCGGCGTGCGACCACCGCCCGCCCCTCAAGGGGCGCGCGCTCATCGGCATCGGGCAGGACCTCGGCGAGGTCCGTGTCGAGCAGGTGGTTGGTAACGATGTGGCGAGTGCGGGCGAACCAGAAATTCGACAGCTGCGTGAGCATCCGGCCCTTGCCAGGGATCGGCGTCGGCAGCACGACATCGAACGCCGAGACGCGATCCGAGGCCACGATCAGCATGCGCGCGGCGTCGATCGCGTACAGATCGCGCACCTTGCCGCGATGCAGGTGCGCCAGCGAGTGGATCTCGGGGTGGAACAGGGCGTCATCGCTGTACGCGTCGGTCACGGTGGGTCTCCCGTGCGGAAAAGCCGCCAGCCAATCAGAGCAGGGGCGCGATTGTCCGGTTTCGTGGGCGTGAGGGGAAGGGCAGTCGTCCGGACATTACGGATTGGCGCGCTTGCTGCCCGCGCGGGATGGTACAAGCGGTTGAGCGCTTTGCCTGGGGCAGCAAGCCGCTTCGCAGCGCTGTGAAGTCCCTGTTCAGGCGAATGCGCAGGCTCGACTGCGAGGCAGGACCACCGCTTTGGGTCGTTCGGGGAACTCGTCGCCCAGGGCCTCGGCCATGACCTGTTTCGCGGTCGGCGCGCAGCGGCCGCAGCAGGTGGCAACGCCCAGCTCCATGCGCAATTCGCGGAAGCTGATGATGCCGTCGCGGACCGCGCAGCGGATCTGGTGGTCCGTCACGGCCTTGCAGACACAGACGTACATGCTGGATCGTCCCGGGAGGCCCGAAGTGAGCGTTCAGTCTATAGACAATTGATAATGATTCGCAATGGCTTTCTTTCTCGGGCCGCCATGCGGGGCGTTGCGACTCCGCGGCGAAGTCGCGACGAGCCTT
Source organism: Ectothiorhodospiraceae bacterium (assembly GCA_007134775.1). GTDB lineage: Bacteria > Pseudomonadota > Gammaproteobacteria > XJ16 > Halofilaceae > Halofilum. The sequence continues at coordinate 14,335 of SLKC01000172.1, forward strand.
GCGGTCCCTACGGGCCCAGTGTTTCGACCAGCAGATCCGCGTTGCGCCGCATCATCTCGATGTAGCTCGCCGCCGCGCTATCGGCGCCGCCGAGTGAGTCGACGTAGAGGGGGCCGGCAATCGGCGTGTCGGTATCATCGGCGATACTGCGCACGTACCGGTCACTGATCGTGCTCTCCCAGAACAGGGCCGCGGGTCGGCGCTCCTCGATGACGTCGATGATGCGGGCGATTTGCCGCGGGGTTCCCTCCTCTTCGGCATTGCTGCCCCAGACGCCATCATGGACGAAGTCGTAGGCGTCCGCGAAATAGGGGAAAGCGGCTTCGCTGCTGATCAGTACACGGCGTTCGGTCGGGATGTCCGCGAATCGCTCCGCCAGTTCGTCGTGGAGGGCTTCGAGGGCTACCTGATAACGCTGGGCGTTGTGGCGATAGGCATCGGCGTGTGCCGGATCGGCGTCGGCCAGTGCCTCGGCGAGTACCTCGACCTGCGCGTGCGCGGCCCGTGGATCCATCCACTGGTGCGGATCAGGCTCGCCCTCGAACTCACCGATCCGGATTGGCTGGGTCGGGTAACCCGCCGCATCGGCCAGGGCCACGATCGGTGTACCGGCCGGGACCGTCGCCTCCACCTGCCCCATCCACTGTTCCAGCCCGAGGCCGTTGGCGAAGACCAGATCCGCCTCTTCGAGGGCAACGAAGTTGTTCGGCTTAAGCTCCCATTCGTGGACCTCTGCCCCCACCGGGGTCAGGGAGGTGGGCTCGACGTGCTCGCCACCGATTGTCGCTACCCAGTCATCGATGATTGTGAACGTCGACACGACCCGCAGACGCTCGCCCCCCTGTGCGCTGAGCGCGGTAGTGAGCAGCACGATGGCAACGGCAAGCTGCAGCCAACCGGCCCGCCTGCGGGTGGGCGGCAGGCTACCGGCAGTGTGGTGGCAGATCGACATGGTGGAACTCCTCGCTCACGGGGGGCAACAGCGCCGTCCGTACGGGCCGTATTTGAAGCCTCTCCCAATAAGTTAAGCCTAGGCTATATTTATTGGGCCGTCAACGGCCTCACGACTCCAGGAGGCGGGCGCGCGGGGCTGGCGCGAAGCGCGGCAATCGCGCAAAATACAGGGTTTTCCCTGCGGAGGGTGGCGGCCATGACGGAGCCGCTCGTCGGCGTCGTAATGGGCAGCGACAGTGACTGGCCCGTCATGCGCTACGCGGCCGAGCGCCTGGAAGCGCTCGACGTGGCGCATGAGGCGAGGGTGGTGTCCGCTCACCGCACGCCCGATCTCCTGTTCGACTACGCGCAGGCGGCAGCCGGTCGTGGCTTGCGCTGCATCATTGCGGGCGCTGGTGGCGCCGCACACTTGCCCGGCATGCTCGCGGCGAAGACAGCGCTGCCCGTGCTGGGTGTGCCTGTGCCCTCGAAGTACCTCGCGGGGCAGGACTCGCTCTACTCGATCGTTCAGATGCCTCGCGGCATCCCGGTCGCCACCTTCGCCATCGGTGAGGCGGGTGCTGCGAACGCAGGCCTGTTCGCGGCGGCGATGCTGGCGACGGGGGATCCGGCACTGGCTGAACGCCTCGATGCCCTGCGCAACGCCCAGCGTGATGCCGCACTCGCGATGAGGCTACCCCCCGATGAGTGAACCCACCCGTGCGCTGTGGCGGGTCGTGTTGTCATGATCGCCCCCGGCGCGACGCTCGGCATGCTCGGCGGCGGCCAACTCGGGCGGATGTTCACCGTCGCCGCGCGCACGATGGGCTATCGGGTGGTTGTCCTCGATCCCGATCCTGCGAGCCCCGCCGGCGCGCTCGCCAATGAGCACATCGCCGCCGATTATCGTGATGCGGGCGCCCAGGACCGCCTCGCGAGCGCCTGTGCGGCCATCTCCACCGAGTTCGAGAATGTGCCGGCGGACGTGCTCGAACGCCTCGCCGCCTCCTGCATCGTGCGACCGGCGGCGGCCTCGGTTGCGCCGGTGCAGGACCGCATCGAGGAGAAGGCCCTGCTCGACCGTCACGGGTTGCCGACCGCGCGCTGGGCCGCCGTGCACGGTGCGGACGACACGGCGGCCGCGGTAGCCGCGGTCGGTACCCCGGCCGTGCTCAAGCGCGCGCGCGGCGGCTACGACGGCAAGGGGCAGGCGGCCGTGCCCGCGGCGGAGGCGGCCGCAGGCGCCCACGCCCAGCTAGGCGAGGCCCCGGCGATCCTGGAGCAGCGCGTCGACCTCGCGCGCGAGCTCTCCGTGATCGTCTGCCGGGCCGTGGACGGCGCGATCGCCTGCTATCCGCCCGTGGAGAACGTCCATCGCGACGGCATCCTCTTCTCGACGCTGGCCCCGGCCGCGATCGATGCCGCGCTCGCGCGGCGCGCCCGCGAGATCGCGACGGCGGCGGCCGAGGCACTCGACTACGTCGGTGTCCTCGGCGTCGAGATGTTCGTCAGCGGTGACGACGATCTCCTGATCAACGAGATCGCTCCGCGGCCGCACAACTCGGGGCATTACACCCTCGATGCCTGTGCGACGACGCAGTTCGAGCAACAGGTCCGCCTGCTCTGTGGTCTGCCGCCGGGCGATACGGCGTTGCTCACGCCCGTAGCGATGGTGAACCTGCTCGGTGATCTCTGGCTCAATGGCGACCCCGACTGGGCCGCCGTGCTGCCCGATCCTCGTGCCTGCCTCCACCTCTACGGCAAGCGCGAGGCACGCCCCGGGCGCAAGATGGGCCATCTCAACGTGCTCGGCGACGCCGGTGCGGCCGCACTCCAGCGGGCGGCGGCCCACCATCGCAGATTGGCCGTGGGCGCGACGCGGTAAGGCGCGAGGCTTGCGTTTCAGGCGGCCGCGAGGCCGTCCGGCTCGAATCGCTCCATCAGGTGGCAGAGGCAATCCTGGCGGATGATGCGCGCGCTCGGGGTGAGCAGCGAGGGCATCGCGCTGCGCTTGAGGCGGAGCTGACCGGCCCGGATTTCGAAGAAGCGATCACTGATCTCGCGGCCGTCGGGCGCGGTCACCCGGATCGGCCAGCGCTCGGCCCGTACCTCCCCGAACGCCGTGCCGGCAGGGAGCTGGCGAAAGTTCAGGCGATCGATCCCGCTGTCGAGCGCGAACTCCGCACTCGCGTCGCCGCCACCCACGGAAAAATGCACATCGGGCCGGATCTCGACCAGCCCGATGCTGCGCAGCAGCTGCAGCGCGCTGGGCTCTGGTGCCCCCTGCGCGATGGTGTCGCTGTGCAGCAGGCCGTCGAGATAGGCGCGGGCGGCCTCCACGCCGGTTTCGCCGCCGACGCGGCCACACTCCAGGACCACCGCTGGGCAGAGCTCGAGAAAGGCCTGCGCCTGCAGGCCCCGCGGGCGCGTGAAATAGACCGCGGTATCGGCGAATCGCGCCGCCAGTTGCAGACAGGTGGGGTCGAGTGTGTTGACGCAGGCGTAGACGGGGTTGTCCCCGCTGGTGTTGTGGATATCGACGCTGGCGAAGAGGGGGCGCCCACGGACCGCGTTGAACACCTCGGAGAGGAGGATCGTGGCATCGTTCTGCGCCAGATCGGTGCCGGGCCAGCAGCGGTTGAAATCGGGTTGCCCGTCGAGGCGGCGATGGCCCGCCTGCGCCGCCATCGGATTGGCGATGAACAGGGTCAGCGCCCGGGGCAACGGCCGCCCCGCGTAATCCGCAAGTAGGCGCTGGATCGCGCGCAGACCGGAGTCCTCGTTGCCGTGCTGCAGCACACTGACGAACAGGGGGTCCGGGCGCTCCCCGGGTAGGTCGACCAGCGTCGGACCGGGAAGCAGCCGATAAAGCTCGCGCGCCGACGCGACCAGGAAGCCCGGAGGCAGCTCGTTGCGGTAGCTCAGTGCTTGCATCGGTCTCCGGTCGTAGTGGTCACAAGCGTCGCGGGCGCGCACGACGCCAGCGGGCGAATGCGGATGGAGCGCCTCACAGCGGCCAGCGGTGGACGGGGTCACCCGAGGTCTGGCGTTCGGCATAAGCGGCCGTCAGCGCGGTCATGTCACGGCCGTGGCGGCCAACCCAGGCGCGCTGCCAGGCCGCGCCGTTGCGGCCGCTGACCACGCGATCCTCGATGATCCCGATGTAGTGGTCAACGTCGCTGCTATCAAGCCCGAGATCGCGCAGCCCCTGGCGGGCGCAGGGCAGGAGGTGGTCGACCAGCATGCGGTCGATCCGCTCGTGACGGCCGTCGCTGCGCACGGCGCGCGCTTCGAGGCCCAGCCGCGCGCACTCGTAGAAGTTATCGCGGACGATGGGGAAGGCCAGGATGGTCCCGGCGTGTCCCGGCTCCTCGGCGTAGAAGTGCGCCAGGCCGAAGTAGAGCGCGGCGTTCGCGAGGGCATCCGTGCCCGTGGGCCCGCTCGGCAGCGTGCGGTGCTCGATGCGGATATGGGGCGTGCCGGCGGCGTCGAAGCCGATCAGCGGGCGGTTCCAGCGCCAGATCGTGCCGTTCTGCAACTGCAGGTGGGGCAGACGGTCGCGCTCCTCGTCGTCGAAGCACATCGGCAACAGGACCGGGAAGTGCTCAAGGCTTTCGCGGAAGTATTCGGTGAGCGACTCGCGCAGGAAGCCGCTGCCGAAACCGACCCGGCGCGGCGGGCCGTGCGCGGCATCGGCGAACCCCCCGGTCTCCACCGCCTGCTCGAACAGTGGGACGCGCGTCTCCGCCCAGAGATCGCGCCCGAACAGGAAGGGGGAATTCGCCCCCGCGGCGACGAGCGGCGCCGAGGCGAGCAGTGAAGCGTTGAAATAGTCGGCGGCGCGGCTCGCCGGCACCTGCATGTGGACCTGGAACGAAGTCGCGGCCGATTCGAGCATCACGTCGGGGTGTGTGGTCTCCAGGTGCTCGTGACCGACGATCTCGATCTGCAGGTCCTCGCCGCCGCGCTGGCGCAACACCTGATCGTTGAGCGCCTTGAAGCGCGCGATCGGCGTCATCGCCGCCCGGGTCAGATCGGCCTGGCCGACGGTGGGCAGGATGCCGATCGTGACCAGGTGGCCACCGAGGTCTTCGACACCGGCCCTGCAGCGCTGCCACGTCGCGTCGAGACCTGTCTGCATCGTGCGCAGGGTATTGCCGCAAAGCGCTGCCGGTTCCGTGTTGAGCTCGATATTGAAGCGCGCGAGTTCCGTGGTCAGCAGCGGATCCTGCAGGTGGCGGAGGACCTCCTCGTTGAGGGGGGCGGGGCGAAAGTCATGGTCGGTGAGCCACGCCTCGAGTTCGAAGCCGCCAACCGGATGGGCTTCACAGAAGTAGCCGTCGGCGAGCCAGCGCTCGAGCGTCTCTGTATCGCTCTTCAGCCGCTCGCTGAAGGCAGCGAAATCGGCATCGGTGAATGAGCGGCTGGCGATGTCCCGGCCCATCGTCACACCTCCCCGGCGCCCTGGGTTGAGCTGCGCATCATGCAATAAAGCGGCGCCGCAATCACCAGGCCGGTCCGGCCAGTCGCTGCGTGAGGGCAGAGAGGCGGTTCGGGGTGCCGACATCATGCCACTCCCCCCGGTAGTGTTCGCCCGCGAGGCGCCCCGCAGCGGCGGCCGCTCGCAGCAGCGGCGCCAGCGGTGCCGTGACCGCGGGCTGGTCGGCGAACAGGGCCGGGCTGTAGACGCCGATGCCGGCAAAGGTCAGGCGGGGACCGCTGCCGCAGTCGACGCGGTCGCCGCGGAGCGCGAAATCCCCCGTCGGGTTATGGGCCGGGTTGTCGACCAGCACCAGGTGGGCGAGGTCTCCGCCCTGGGGCGGGGCCAGGCGCTCTCGCGGATAGTCGGTCCAGATATCGCCGTTGATCACCGCGAAGGGTTCGGGCCCGAGCAACTCCAGCGCTCGCACGATGCCACCGGCCGTCTCCAGCGCCTCTTCGCCCTCGTCACTGAAGTGAATCCGCAGGCCGTGCGCACCGCCGTCGCCGACGGCGGCGCGGATCTGTCCGCTGAGCCAGGCGATGTTGATAATGACTTCCCGGAAGCCCGCCTCGGCGAGCGCGCTGAGGTGCCAGTCGAGCAGGGTGCGGCCGCCGGCGCGCAGTAGCGGCTTCGGCGTCGCGTCGGTGAGCGGACGCAGGCGTTCGCCGCGCCCCGCCGCCAGGATCATCGCCCTCATCGGGACGCGCTCCCCACGGGCGCCGGCAAGTGGGCCAGCACGGCGCGCAGCGGCGCGAGTTCGGGCCAGTCCGCCGTCTCGCGTTCAAGGTAGCGCAGGAATCGGGGCACGTCGGCCAGGTAGCCGGTCTTGCCGTCGCGGTGGTAGAGGCGAGCGAAGATCCCGATGACCTTGAGATGCCGCTGCGCCGCGGTGAAGTCGACGGCGCGCTGCAGGTCGAGCGGCTGGCTGGGTATCGCTATCCCGGCCGCGAGGGCGCGCTCGCGGTAGGCGAACAGCCAACGCCGTTCGGTCTCCAGCGGCCAGGAGATGAAGGCGTCGCGCACCAGCGAGACCCAATCGTACGTGACCGGCCCGAGGACGGCGTCCTGGAAATCGATCACGCCGGGATTGGGTTCGGCGAGCATGAGGTTGCGCGGTGTGAAGTCGCGGTGGACCCAGACCGCGGGCTGCGCCTGCACGGCCGCGATGAGCGTGGTACAGGTATTCTCCCAGTCGGCCCACCAGTGGGGTGGCGGCTCATGGCGCAGGTGGCGGCGTACGTACCATTCGGTAAACAGATCGAGTTCGCCGCGCAGCAGGGTCTCGTCGTAGCGCGGGAGCTCGTCGGCCTGGGTCGCCGCCTGCAGTTGCACCAGCGCATCCAGGGCATCATGGATCAGTGGCTCCGGGTCGCAGTCGGCAAGACGCTCCAGATAGGTCTCCGAGCCGAGGTCCTCGAGCAGCAGGTAGCCCTGCTCGACATCGCTGGCGCGGATCCGCGGGACATGCAGCCCGGCGCTGCGCAGCAGCCCGGCGATGCGGACAAACGGCGCCGGGTCCTCGCGCGTCGGCGGGGAATCCATCGCGATGGCGCTGCCGCCGTCGGGCAGCGTCATGCGGAAGTAGCGACGGAAACTGGCATCGGTGGAGGCCGGGATCAGCGAGGGCGGTACCCCACCACCGAGCTGTTCATGCAGCCACGTACGCAACTGTGCGAGCCGTTCGTCGCCCGCGTCTGATCGATCGGCCATTGGTTGTGTACCTTTCTGCTTCACCCACAAAATATTGGGGTGTGCTTGATCGCCCCCGGGCCAGCCTCTACCATGCGCGGGAGCCCGCCGTGCGTGAGGATACCCCCGATGAGGAAGGTCTGTCTGTTGCTGCTCGGGCTGTTGTTCAGTCCACCGAGCGTCGCCGTCGGGATCGACCTCAGCCTCAGCGACAAGACGGCCAACTTCCAGTTCCTCTTCGACTCCGCGAGTCTCGGCTACGGCGGCGCCGATATCGGTGTGGGCGCGTTCTACAACGAGAACAACGACTGGATGACCAGCGGCAATCTGCTCGTGAGCAGCAACCCGCCTTCCGGCAACCCGTGGCAGTTCGGCGTCGGGGCGAAGGCGTACCATGCCGAGCTCGATATCGACGAATCTGCGAGCGCGATCGCGATTGGTGGCCTGGTACGCTACATCGTTCCGGCGGACACGCCGCTCGGTTTCGCGGTTGAGGGCTACACGGCGCCGAGCGTGACCAGTTTCAGCGACACCGAGCGTTTCCACGAAGTGATGGCGCGGTTCGAGGTCGAAGTGGTGCCCTCGACCCGCGGCTATATCGGTTACCGCTGGATGGAGACGCGTGTCGAAGATGTCGGCCGCTACCGCCTCGATGATGAATTCCACGTCGGCATACGCTTGTTCTTCTAGGGTGGCTCCAGTCCCATGACGCACGATCCGCGCACCGCCATGGATCGGGTCCTCGCCATCATGTCGGCCCTGCGCGATCCCGAGCATGGTTGTCCCTGGGATATCGCCCAGGATTTCCATTCGATCGCCCCGCATACGATCGAGGAGGCGTACGAGGTGGCCGATGCCATCGAGACCGGCGATCGCGGCGCGCTGCGCGATGAGCTGGGCGACTTGCTGCTGCAGGTGGTTTATCACGCCCGCATGGCCGAGGAGGAGGGCAGCTTCACCTTCGCCGAGGTCGCCGAGCAGCTCGCGGACAAGCTGGTGCGCCGTCACCCCCATGTCTTCGGGGACACCGCGACCACCACCGCTGACGAGCGCGAGCAGATCTGGGAGCGCGAGAAGGCCGCTGAGCGCGCCCGCAAGGGAAGCGCGGATACCAGCGCCCTGGCCGGCGTGACGCGTGGACTGCCGGCACTGACGCGTGCGGTCAAGCTACAGCGCCGTGCCGCGCGTGTCGGCTTTGACTGGCCCGATGCCACCGGTCCGCGAGCCAAGATCGACGAGGAGCTGGGCGAGCTTGACGCGGTCGGCGAGGATGACCCCGCAGCGTGCGAAGCCGAGATCGGCGATGTGCTGTTCTCCGTGGCCAATCTGGCCCGCCACCTCAACATCGACCCCGAGGCGGCACTGCGCCGCGCGGGGAACCGGTTCGAGGCGCGCTTCCGGGCGCTGGAGGGGAGGGCGCGGGCGTGCGGGGAGGCACCTGCCGATCTCGATCTCGAGCGGCTCGAGACCCACTGGCAGGCCGTGAAGCACGACGCGGGCGAGTGAGCGCGAGCGCTGCGGCTTTCGCGCGGGGTCGCGCCCCGGTACCGTATTGAACCCCCGGACCGGATCGTCGCTGTGATGCAGTTCGCTGGCCCCCACTCAGCCCTTGCGCGCGGCCTGCGCGGGCTCCGCTGGTGCGTGCTGATCGTTTGCCTCGGGATCGCATCGCTGTTTGCCGGGTGGCACGCGCTGGCAGCGGGCAACTTCGGCTACGCGCTCTGGTACGACCTGCTCGACATCGAGCAGACCATCGCCACCTACGGTCCGGTCAACGAGATCCGTCCCGGTTTCGAGGAGACGGAACGCGCCGAGCGCGAGCGCCTGTTCGCCGCGATCGTCGATGCCATCCACGACGATGGCGACGGGCTGGGCACACTCGTTTATCACGATCCCGCGGGCGAGCCGCTCGGGCACTTGCTCACCGACGACGAGATTGTCCATCTCGAGGATGTCGCCCACCTGATCAACACCTTTACGCTCGTCAACTGGGTCGCGGTCGCCGCTTGCCTGCTCCTCGCGGGCGCTGCGCTGTTGCGGGGTGAGCCACCACCGAGCGGCAAGCGTGTCGCGGTGACCATGGCGGGGATCCTCTTCGGCGGCGGCGCGATCGTGTGGCTCGCCGGGCCGGTGCGGGTCTTCTACTGGTTGCACGAAGTCCTCTTCCCGCCCGAGCACGAGTGGTTTTTCTATTACGAGGAGTCGCTGATGGCGCAGATGATGCAGGCGCCGAACCTGTTCGGACCGATCGCGGTCAGCTGGGTCGGATTCGCGCTCGCCATCGGCTTCGCCCTCTGGGTCGCGTTCACCGGACTGTTGCGCCGGCGGGTGGCCCACGCGCGGTCGTGACGCCCCTGACGTCGCCGGAGAAGACCGGGTATTGGCTCACACCGGCTTTGGCGTCGCGGCCGTTTTGCGCGATGCTGGGCTGAATGATGAGAGCGACAGGGGATGGTGATGAAGGAGCTACTGATCATCCGGCACGCGAAGTCGAGCTGGGACGAACCCGTCCAGGGCGATCACGAGCGCCCACTCAACCCGCGCGGTCGCCAGGCCGCACCGGAGATGGGGCGTCGGTTGGCGGCACGCGGCCTCATACCGGAGCGACTGGTGAGTTCCGATGCGCGGCGCGCCCGCGAGACCGCTGAGCGGATGGCGCAGGCGATGGGGCTGGACGACGAGCACGTCATCCTCGAGCCGCGCCTCTACGCCGCCGAAGCCGATGATTGCCTGCAGATCATCCGCGAACTGCCGGACGAGCACGCGCGGCTCGCGATCGTGGGCCACAATCCAACGCTGCACGAACTCGCGGACTACCTGGTGGGTCTGGCCGTGACCAAGTTTCCGACCGCGGCCGTGGTCCACGCCCGTTTCGACGTCGATCGCTGGGCCGAGGTCGGCCCCGATACCGGCGAGTGCCTGGACTTCGACTACCCGAAGCGCAAATAACCCGCCGACACGCGGAAGTGACTCCGACTCCTTTTTGGCGTCAAGCCGCCGGTGGTCGCCCCGTCGTGTCCTGCACGAGCTGGCGGACCCCGTCGAGGTAGCGCGTCTCGTCAGGCTGCATGCCGGTGCGCTGGGCATGCCACAGCGCCGCACCGAGCGGCTCCATCAGTTGGTGCTCGGCCTCGTGGCGGTCGCCGGTGAAGGCAGCCAACTGCTCGGTCAGCGCCTGCATCCCCGGAGGGCGGTCGCTCCCGGCCTGCTCGCGTAGGGCGATATGCATGCCCATGTGCAGGAAGGGGTTGGTCTGCCCGTCCTCGGGGGTGTAATCGTGGTCAACGACCTCTTCCGGGCCCGACTCCAGTAACGGATGGTACTCCGGGTGCTCGGCGATGACGCCGGCGACGAGCTGCTCCATCGCCTCGAGCTGGGTGCCCGCCCGTGCCTTCTGCCAGGTGTCGATGAAGTAGCGGCGCAGGCTTTCGCGATCGTTACCGAACATCGTCTCAGGCCTCAGGTGTTGGTCTTGTGCGGATATTCGCACAGATCGGCGATCCGGCAGGAATCGCATTGCGGCCGCCGCGCCAGGCAGGTATAGCGGCCGTGGAGAATGAGCCAGTGGTGGGCGTGGCGCAGGTACGGCTGCGGGATCACCGCGAGCAGGCCGTCCTCGACTGCGCGCACGTTCTTGCCCGGCGCCATCCCGGTGCGGTTGGCCACACGAAAGATGTGGGTGTCGACCGCAATCGTGGGCTCGCCGAAGGCCGTGTTGAGGATGACGTTCGCCGTCTTGCGACCCACACCGGGCAGGGCCTCCAACGCCCGGCGCGTGCGCGGGACCTCGCCGCCATGCTGCTCGACCAGGATGCGGCAGGTCGCGATGACGTTCTTTGCCTTGGTGTTGTACAGCCCCAGCGTGCGGATGCACTCCGCCACCTCCTCCTCGCCGAGCGCGAGCATCTGCTCGGGGGTGCGCGCCTGCGGGAAGAGCCGCGCCGTCGCCTTGTTGACGCCGACATCGGTCGACTGCGCCGAGAGCACGACCGCGATGAGCAGCTCGAACGGGCTGGAGTATTCGAGCTCCGTGGTCGGCTCGGGATCGACCTCGGCGAGCCGGCGCATGATTTCGCCACAGGTCTCCGGCGTCATGACGACGAACCCTCGCGGGCCCGCCGCCGGCGTTCGCGGGCACGTTCGACCGCGGCGGCGATCTCGGCTTGTCGCGCATCCTTCTGCGGGGTGCCGTCATTGGCGCCAGCTTCCAGTCGCTGGCGCTTGGCCTCGCGGCGGGCCTGGCGCTCGCGCTTTTTGCGCACGAGGCGGTCGTTGCGCGCCTCATAGCGGGCGCGGAACTGCGCCGCGCGCTCGCGCAGCGGCGTCGGGTCCGGGTTCGGCGTCAGATCGATGCAGTCCACGGGACAGGGCGGGATGCACAGCCCGCAGCCGGTGCACTCAGCGGCAATCACGGTGTGCATGTACTTCGGCGCCCCGACGATGGCGTCGACCGGGCAGGCCTGGATGCACTTCACGCAACCGATGCACAGCGACTCATCGATGACCGCCACCTGCGGCTGGGTTACCGGTTCGCCGCATTCGGGCGCGATCGGGATGACCTCGCGGCCGAGCAATCGCGCCAGTGCCGCCACGCCCTCGTCGCCCCCCGGCGGACAGCGGTTGATGTTCGCCTCGCCGCGAGCGATGGCCTCGGCATAGGGCCGACAGCCGTCATAGCCGCACAGCGTGCACTGCGTCTGCGGCAGCTCGGCGTCGATCTGGTCGGCAAGTCGCTTGGTGGTACTCAAGGGTTCGCGGGTCGCTGCGGGTCGGTAGCGGAGTATGCGGGCCCTGCCGGTATGCCGGCAAGGGCGGGCATCAGAACACCTTCACGCAATCGTCACGCCTCTGCCACGGCCGTTTCATTTCGTGCGAGCACAGTCTCGCGTGTCGTGTTCACTGTTCTTCCACACGCAGGGGTAGCAACACAATGAGAGTACTTGCGAAGCATTCCGTCCTTTCCACGGCGCTGATCGGGGCCCTGGCCGCCACCTCGGGTGTGGCCAGCGCCGATGTTTCGATCTATGGCCGTGCACACATCTCGGTCGATCATCTCGACAATGGTGTGGACAGCGCCAACAATCTGTCGAGCAACTCCAGCCGCATCGGCTTCAGGGCGTCGACGGATGTGCTCGATAACCTCACAGCGATGGCGCAGATCGAGCAACAGGTCAACTTCGACACCAATGGCACGAGCTTCGCCACGCGAGATACCTTTGCCGGTGTCGAGGGTGACTTCGGCATGATCCGCGCGGGCAAGTTCGATACGCCGCTCAAGCGCGTGCGCTCGGCCGTGGATCTCTTCGGCGACCAGGTCGGTGATGCGCGCAACATGGTGCGCAGTCGCACCGGCGCGCCGGGTGCGTCCAGCCTCGACGAACGCTATCCGAACAGCCTCCACTACCAGTCGCCGCGGTTCGGTCCGGTCGAACTGAACCTGCAGTACGCGACGAATACCACGGGCTCCAGCGCGGATCTGGAGGATGACGAGGACGGGCTGAGCGCGTCCGCGATCTTCCGCCAGGATGATCTCTATCTCGTGCTCGCGCATGAGACCAAGGGTGAGGACGTCGGCGACCGCTCGGCCACGCGCCTGGGTGCCTACTACGATCTGGCTGCTCTGCGTCTGACGGGTTTCTACCAGGCGGTGAGTGAGGATGGGGATGGTTTCGAGGATAACGATGCCTTCGGTGCTGGTGCCCGCTACCGCATCGGCAAGAATGACCTCAAGGCGCAGTACTATGCCTTCAGTTCCGATGCCGATGATGCCGATGCCAGTATGATCGCCGTCGGCGTGGATCATCACATATCGAGTGACCTGCGCTTCTACGCCGTCTACGGCCAGACCAGCAACGATGATAACGCCGCCTTCGTGCCCTATCGCGAGGCGCGCTCGGCCGGCACGCCGCGCGTCGCAGGTGAGGATGCGAGTGCCCTCTCGATCGGCATGCGCTACGACTTCTAGAGCGCGCGCGGTATTTGCGCCGATGGACTTCAGGTGAGGAATTTGCGGGACCGGGGAACTCAACGGTCCCGCTTCTTTATTGCATCAGCGGCACTGGGCGCCGTCGTATTCCTCAGCGGATACGCTGACCCGGTTGTGCGCCGCTGTCCGGTGACAGGATGGCGATTTCGTCACCGTCGCCGGCGGCGAGCACCATGCCCTCGGAGGTGCCGAAGCGCATCTTGCGCGGTGCGAGGTTGGCGACCATCACGGTGAGGCGTCCCTCGAGTTCCTCGGGGCGATAGGCGGCGCGGATGCCGGCAAAGACGGTGCGCGTCTCGCTACCGAGGTCGAGCGTAAGCTTGAGCAGCTTGTCCGCGCCCTTGACCGCTTCGGCAGCGGTGATGCGCGCGACGCGCAGGTCGACGCGGGTGAAATCGTCGATGGTAATCTCGTCGGCGATCGGCTCGCCGCCGGGTGGTGCGGCGTCCGCTTGCGCCGCATCGTCGGCGCCACTGCCCGTGGGCTGCAGGTCGGCACGTGCGGACTCGAGCATGGCATCGATCGTGCTGCGCTCGATGCGGGTGAGCAGCGGTTTGAACTTCGCGATCTCGTGGTCGAGCAGGGGCTGTTCGAGCCGCTGCCAGTCCAGTGGTTCGCACTGCAGGAAGGCCTCGGCGCGCGCCGCCGTCTGTGGCAGCACCGGCTTGAGGTAGCCGATGAGCACACGGAAGAGGTTCAGGCCCTGGCTGCACACGGCTTGCACCTCCGCCTCCCGTCCTTCCTCGCGGGCGAACTCCCATGGCTTGCGCTCGGCGATCCAGGCGTTGGCGCGATCGGCCAGGTCCATGATCTCGCGCATGGCGCGGGCGAAGTCGCGGCCCTCATAGGCGGCGGCGACGCGCTCGCCCGCGGCGACAAAGTCACCGTAGAGTTCGGGTTCGACCAGCTCCGCTGCCAGCCGGCCGTTGAATTGTTTCGTAATGAAACCGGCGCAGCGGCTGGCGATGTTGACCAGTTTACCGACGAGGTCGGCGTTCACGCGCTGGATGAAGTCATCCAGGTTCAGATCGAGGTCATCGACACCCGGGCCCAGCTTGGCGGCGAAGTAGTACCGCAGGTACTCGGGATCGAGATGGTCGAGATAGGTGCGGGCGCGGATGAAGGTTCCACGCGACTTCGACATCTTCTGGCCGTCGACGGTCAGGAAGCCGTGGCAGAACACCCCGTCGGGCATGCGGAAGCCGGCGCCGTGGAGCATGGCCGGCCAGAATAGTGTATGGAAATAGGCGATGTCCTTGCCAATGAAGTGGTAGAGCTCGGTGTCGCTGTCGGGCTCCCATGCCGCGGCGAAATCCTCGCCGTGGTGGGCGCACCAGTTCTTGTGGCTGGCCATGTAGCCGATCGGGGCGTCGAGCCAGACGTAGAAGTACTTCCCGGGGGCGTCGGGGATCTCGAAACCCCAGTAGGGGGCGTCGCGGGAGATATCCCAGTCCTGCAGCCCGGCCTCGAACCACTCGTCGAGCTTGTTGGCGATCTCGCGCTGCAGGTGGCCGCCGCGGGTCCACTCGCGCAGCAGCTCGCCGAAGTCGGCCAGGCGGAAGAACAGGTGCTCGGAGCTGCGCGTCACCGGCGCTTCCCCCGAGAGCACGGAGACCGCGTCGATCAGTTCGTTGGGCGAATAGGTGGCCCCGCAGGCCTCGCAGGAGTCGCCGTACTGATCGGCAGCGCCGCAGCGCGGACACCGCCCCTTGATGAAGCGATCGGGCAGGAACAGGCCCGCTTGCTCGTCGTAGGCCTGCTCGATCGTGCGCGTAACGATGTGGCCGTTGTCGCGCAGGCGCTCATAGATCAGCTCGGCGCACTCGCGGTTCTCGGTCGAGTGGGTGCTGTAGTAGTTGTCGAAGCCGATGAGGAACCCGCCGAAATCGCGCTGGTGCTCGGCGCTGTAGTGCTCGATGAGCGCCTCTGGGGTGGTGCCCAGCTCGCGGGCCTTGAGCATGATCGGTGTGCCGTGGGCGTCGTCGGCGCAGAAATAGCGGCAGTCGTGGCCGCGCAGCCGCTGGTAGCGCGCCCAGATATCGGTCTGGATGTACTCCACCATGTGGCCGATGTGGATCGAGCCGTTGGCGTAGGGCAGGGCACTGGTCACCAGGATCCGGCGCTTCGCGCTCATCGCTGTCTAGCCTCCACGGCATGGGCGAGGGGCGCAAACCTACCAGTAATGTCGGATGCTCGCCAGATGAGCGCGGCGCAAGACCCGCGCGCGCTCGCACCGGCCGGTCGACGTCCAAGCCGGGCTCGACGGGCTCACCGATTCGTCGCCCTCGAAGCGCGCAAGCCGCAGCTCCCACCTTGTGGTCGGCGCATGCGTGTCCTGACTGAATGGGACGCGGCTGGTATCATCTCTGCGCCTCAGCAGCCGCGATCGATCAACCATGACAATGCCGACACGTGAAGCCATCGAAGAGGCGATCTCCGGCTGGGTCGACCCCGACCTGGATCGCGACTTTGTCTCGGCGGGCTGCCTTGCCGAACTCGAACTCAATGGTGGGCAGGTTCGGGTGCGTGTGCGTACCGGTTATCCGCTGGCCAGCGTCCTCGAAGAGCGCGCACGCGAGCTGCGCGAGCGCATCGAGGCGGTCGACGGCGTCGAGCGTGCCGAGGTGGCCATTGACTGGTCGATCGAGACGGGCGCCGTCCAGGAGGGAGCGCAACGGCTCGACGCGGTGAAGAACATCATTGCAGTCGCCTCCGGCAAGGGGGGGGTCGGCAAGTCGACCGTCGCTGCCAATCTGGCCCTCGCCCTGCAGGCGGAGGGCGCCAGCGTCGGTGTCCTCGATGCGGACATCTACGGCCCCAGCCAACCGCGGATGCTGGGGATTGAAGGCCGTCCGAGCAGTGCCGACGGCCAGACCCTGGAACCGCTGCAGGGGCACGGCCTGCAGGTGATGTCGATCGGTTTCCTGGTCGATCCCGAGAACCCGATGATCTGGCGCGGGCCGATGGTGACCCAGGCGCTGGAGAAGATGCTCTACAACACCCGCTGGCGCGAGCTGGACTATCTCGTCGTCGATTTGCCGCCGGGCACCGGCGATATCCAGCTCACGCTGGCGCAGAAGGTCCCGCTCGCCGGCTCGATCGTGGTGACCACGCCGCAGGACATCGCCCTGATCGATGCACGCAAGGGGCTGAAGATGTTCGAGAAGGTGGCCGTGCCGACACTCGGCCTGGTCGAGAACATGAGTGTTCATGTCTGCAGCAACTGCGGCCACGTCGAGCCCATCTTCGGCGAAGGTGGCGGTGCGGCCATGGCCGAGGATTTCGGCGTGCGCCTGCTCGGGCAGTTGCCCCTGACGCTCGCGATTCGCGAACAGTCCGACGGTGGCAAGCCCACGGTCATCGCCCAGCCCGACTCCGAAGCCGCCAACACCTTCCGCCAGATCGCCCGCCGCGCCACCGCCCGTCTGGCGGGTGCCGGCGCCCTGCCCACGGGCTTCCCGAAGATCCGGATTGTCGACGACTGAGTCGTTTTCCATCGGGCAAGATGGCCGGAATCCCGCGAGCGGCCCCACCGGCCATCACCTTCCGAGCTGACGTGAGACGCGTTGGCGTAGCCCCGCTCAAGCCATCCATGGGCGCACCCCCCCCCCTCCGCAGAGCCGCCCGAATCCGGCTTTGTGCGCCATGTCGCGACCGCCGCGCCGTGCCACGTTCGTCCTACGTTACGGCCTTCCTGACCAGCGATTCTTCATGGTCCTGTCGTGAAACTGACGGGAGACGCGCTGTAACATCACGCTCGCCGGTGTGGAGGAACCGAATCCGGTGACAGCCCTGGGCTGCGCAAGCCGGAATCGATTCAGTCACTGCCATCCCCTGCCAGTGCCACCCCGCACTTCCCGTCATCGAAACGTCACATGGTCTTCACGCTGCTGTCAGCCCTCGCGCGCAGAGTTTCGCCCGTCAGCCGCCGGGACTCGTCGGCTGAACTGGTCACCGACAATTTGCACACTTGGGGAGAACACCCATGAAACTCCGCATGACGACGATCGCCACTGCGCTGGCGCTGGCAAGTGGCGCCGCCCTGGCCGAAATCGACGAGAACCTGCCGACCTACGAGCGTGTGTCCGGCATCTCGGGCAACCTGTCCAGCCAGGGCTCGGATACGCTGAACAACCTGATGACGCTGTGGGCGGAGGAGTTCAACGACTTCTACCCCAACGTCAACATCCAGATCGAGGGCGCGGGTTCCTCGACGGCGCCGACCGCGCTCGCCGAGGGCACAGCCAACTTCGGCCCGATGAGCCGCCGGATGCGCGAGTCCGAGATTCAGGCGTTCGAAGAAGCGCACGGTTATCCGCCGACGCTGGTGCGTACCGCCATCGACACGATCGCCGTGTTCGTCAACCAGGACAATCCCATTGAAGGCATGTCCATTCCCGAGGTCGATGCAGTCTTCTCAGAGACTCGGCGCTGCGGCCATCACGAGGACATCACCCGCTGGGGGCAGCTCGGTCTCGACGGCTCCTGGGAGAATCGCGATTTCACGCTCTACAGCCGTAATGCGGTGTCCGGTACCTACGGCTACTTCCGTGAGCACGCGCTGTGTGATGGTGACTACAAGGATGCCATCAATGAACAGCCGGGTTCGGCGTCCGTGGTCCAGGGCGTGACCGAGTCACTCAACGGCATCGGCTACTCCGGCATCGGTTACAACACTTCCGGGGTACGTGCCATCGCGCTGGGCGAAGGTGATGAACACTTCGAGCCGACGGCCGAGAACGCGGTCTCCGGCGACTACCCGCTGGCGCGCTTCCTCTACGTCTACGTCAACAAGGATCCGAACGAGGAACTGCCGCCGATCGAGCGCGAATTCCTTCGTCTGGTCCTCTCCGAGCAGGGCCAGGATGTCACCCTCCGTGACGGTTTCATTCCGCTGCCGGAGAGTGCGGCAAGCCGCGAGCGTGACAACCTGGGTCTGAACTGATCCGGCAGCAAGCCTGTGTGATCCGGGGCGGCGCAGTCGCCGCCCCGGGCCTGGTGGCTTGTGGCCACCTGTCACGCAAGAATCACCCGCATGTAACGCGACTGTCATCTGGCGGGAATAATTTCCGCGTCAGTCCTGTCCACGACCCCGGCGAACCGCACCATGGCAAGCATGGATCCCGCAACTGATCCCGCAAACGGCACTTCGGCGCCTGGGCGTTTCATGCCAACCGCGGAGCAGCGTCGCCGGTTGCGCAAATGGCGCGCCGTCAAGGACTGGGCCAGCAAGGGAACGATCGCGACTTTCGGCATCGCAGTGATCGGCACGCTGGTGCTGATGTTCGTCTACCTCTTCTCGGAGACCGTGCCCATCTTCGGCAGTGCCAGCATGGAGCCGGTCACCGGCTATGAGGCACCAGGTGGTGGCAACACGGTTCACACCGCGATGGAGCGCTATCGCGAGGTGGCCGTTCGTTTCACCGAGGAGGCGGAGGCCATCTTCTTCGATCCGAACGACGGCAGCATCATCAACCGCGAAGCCCTGGAGCGGACCGAGGGATCGCAGGTCACCAGTTACGCCACCGGCGAGGCCCGCAGTCGCTTGATCGGGTATGGGCTCGACGATGGCCGTGCCATATTCGCCCGCCATGATTACGACATTACGTACCCCGGTGGGCAGCGCACGATCACTCCCAGAATCTCCTACGTGGCGGATACGCCCGAGCCGCTGGAAGTCTTTGCCGCGGATGAATACCGCCTCGACGCCATCGGTGTCCAGCGCGGGCGTCGCGGCACCGCCGTGGTCGGCGCCAATAATGAACGTCAGCAATTGCGCATCGTGCTGTTCGAGGAAGATGAGGATTTCCTCACCGGCGCCGTGACGGTCGAGCGCAAGGTCCACGAGGTGCCCTGGCCGGGTGACGACGTCGAAGTCACCCAGATCCTGATGGATACGACCATGCGCAATCTGTTTGTCGGCGGTGACGACGGCAGGTTGCACTACTACGACATCGCGCAGATGAACAATCCGCGACTCATCGCGAGTGAGCGCGCCATCGATCAACAGGCGGCCGAGGATGCCGGCGAGCAGGCCACGGTAACGGCACTGGACTTTCTGCTCGGCGCGCAGTCGCTGATCAGTGGTGGTTCCGATGGCTCCGTCGCCCAGTGGTTCCTGACCCAGGGCGACGATGGCAGCCGACGTCTGACCCGAATTCGCGAATTCGACGGCCATGAGGCACCCGTGACCTCCATCGGCCCCGAGCATGCCCGCAAGGGCTTCGCCACCGCCGCGGCGGACGGCACCGTCAAACTGCACTATGCCACCTCCCACCGGACGCTAGCGCACGTCGACCTCGGCGACGACATCGCGATCGACTCCGTCTCCCTGGCGCCACGTCACGACGGCCTGATGATCGTCGGCGAGGATGGCACGTTCCGCTATCTCGATGTCGACAACCCCCATCCCGAGGTTTCCTTCAGCGCCCTGTGGCAGAAAGTCATGTATGAGGGGCGCAACAACCCGGACTACGTATGGCAATCGTCGTCCGCCACGCAGGAGTTCGAACCCAAGTTCTCGATGGTGCCGCTGACGATCGGCACGTTGAAGGGGGCGTTCTACGCCATGCTCTTTGCCATCCCGGTGGCCGTGCTGGCGGCGATCTACTCCGCCTATTTCATGTCCTCGCGCATGCGCACCCTGACCAAGCCGACCATCGAGATCATGGAAGCGCTGCCGACGGTCATCCTCGGTTTCCTGGCCGGGCTCTGGGCCGCACCCTTCTTCGAGCGCAACCTGCCGGCGGTCTTCAGCATCCTGATTCTTCTGCCCCTCGCGTTCGTGGCCATGGCCTGGATCTGGTCACGGTGGGTGCCGTCGAGTTGGCGCCAGCGGATCCCGGGGGGCTGGGAGGCAGCGATCCTCGTGCCGGTTGTCCTGCTTGTAGGCTGGTTCGCCGTAACCATGAGTCCCTACATCGAGCTTGCCCTGTTCGATGGTGACATGCGCCAGTGGTTGACCGAGCAGGGCATCAACTATGACCAGCGCAACGCGCTTGTGGTCGGCATGGCCATGGGCTTCGCCGTGATCCCGACCATCTACTCGATCTCCGAGGATGCCATCTTCAACGTGCCCAAGCACCTGACCCAGGGGGCGCTGGCGTGCGGTGCCACCGCCTGGCAGGCAATGGCCACCGTTGTGCTGCTCACAGCCAGCCCGGGTATTTTCTCGGCGGTGATGATCGGCTTCGGGCGCGCGGTTGGCGAGACCATGATCGTGCTCATGGCGACCGGCAACAGCCCGGTCACCAACTTCAACATCTTCGAGGGCATGCGCACGCTCTCGGCGAACATTGCCGTGGAGATGCCGGAAGCCGCCGTCGGTGGCACCCACTTCCGGCTGCTCTTTTTCGCCGCGCTTTTCCTGTTCCTGCTCACTTTCGTGCTCAACACGCTGGCGGAGATCGTGCGCCACCGTCTGCGCCGCAAGTACAGCAGTCTGTAACCCCAGATTGTAACCCCGGGATCCGAGTCTGATGCGTGATTGGTTCAAACAGGGAACACCCTGGATCTGGCTCAACGCCGGGGCCGTGGCACTGTCGCTGGTCATGGTGATCGGCCTGGTCGGGCACATCGCCTTCAACGGCCTGCAGCACTTCTGGCCGCGTGATCTGGTGGCGTTCGAATACTCGGAGCCCGATCGCGATCCCGTGCAGGTTCTGGGTGAGGTGGACCGCACCGAAAGCCTGACAGGCCGGGCTGCGGCCGAGCGCGGTTTCAGGCTGGAAACCGAGGACGAGCTGGTAACCCGTCATCGCATCAAGCGCGGCAACCGCGATGTCACGGATCGCGATTTCGTCTGGTACCTCGAGCAGCATATGGGGGCGTGGCATTACCCCGAGGATGCGGTCCGCCTGGAACGTCGGCAATGGGGTGACTTCTACGGCTTTCTCGACGAGGTGCGAGTCGATGGCGAAGTCGTCGCTGAAGGCGAAGCCGCGTGGGATCGATTCGAGGAGCTGTTTGCCGAGAATCGGCCGCGGATTCAGGAGATCGGCCGTATCGAGCGCATCGAGATCGGCAACGTCAATGCCGAACTCGAGGAGGTGCGGCTTGCGCAGCGTCGGCTTGCGGCCGACGAGACCATCACGCAGGAGGCACGCACCGAACGCGAGGCGGCACTGCAAATCCAGCGTGACGAACTGGAAGAGCAATACGCGGAACTCGAGGATCGCCGCAATGAACTCCTGGAGCGGATTGCCCGCTATCAGGTGGTGCTGTCGACCATCGAGGGCCACGAAGTAACCCACGGCATGGGCGATATCGTCAAGCCGAGCCGCCCGAATCAAATGAGCGTGGTGGACAAGTCGATCTTCTATGTCGGCGAGTTCTGGGACTTCGTCTCCGGTTATCCGCGCGAGGCCAATACCGAGGGCGGCATTCTGCCGGCCATTTTCGGCACCGTGCTGATGACCCTGATCATGGCCGTTTTTGTCACGCCGTTCGGCGTGCTTGCGGCCATCTATTTGAGTGAATATGCGAAGCAGGGGCCGCTCGTGCGGATGATCCGGATCTCGGTGAATAATCTGGCGGGGGTGCCATCGATTGTCTTCGGCGTCTTCGGCCTCGGCTTCTTCGTCTACTTGCTGGGCGGAGCGATCGATGAGCTCTTCTTCGCCGAACGCCTGCCCGCGCCCACGCTGGGCAAGGGTGCCGTGTTGTGGGCTTCGCTCACGCTGGCGCTGTTGACGCTACCGGTGGTCATCGTGTCGACCGAGGAGGGACTGTCACGCATCCCCGGCTCGATTCGCCACGGCTCGCTCGCCCTGGGTGCGACCAAGGCGGAAATGCTCTGGCGCACGGTGTTGCCACTGGCCACGCCGGCGATGATCACCGGGCTGATTCTCGCCGTCGCGCGCGCGGCTGGTGAGGTGGCACCACTGATGCTGGTGGGGGTGGTCAAGCTAGCGCCGCAGCTGCCGATTGACGGCAATTTCCCCTTCATCCATGTGGATCGCAGTTTCATGCATCTGGGGTTCCATATCTACGACGTGGGCTTCCAGAGCCCGAATGTGGAGGCCGGACGACCGCTGGTATATGCGACGGCACTGATCCTGGTGATGGTGATCATTGTGCTCAACCTGACCGCGGTGGCCATTCGCAACCGCCTGCGCGAAAAATATCGCGCGGAGAGTGATTGAACAATCGCGGACAGCTGTGCCGAGCGAATTGATGCAGACATCCAATGGACCGATGACGACTGGGTTGGGAGCGACATGACGGAGCAACAACAGAATCAGGGCGCATCGCACGGCTTCAATGCCGGTGCGCGCAAGCAGGGGCCGCACGCTCGTCGTGATATCCGGTCGGAGGATATCGCGATCGAGGTCGATAAACTCAGCCTCTGGTATGGCAATGATCAGGCGCTAAAGGAAGTCTCGATGCAGATTCCGCGCAAGCGTGTCACGGCGTTCATCGGGCCCTCCGGCTGTGGCAAGTCGACGCTTCTGCGGTGCATGAATCGGATGAACGAGCTGATCGATACCTGTCGCATCAGCGGTCAGATCCGCCTGGATGGCAATGACATCGACGATCCGGCGATGGATGTGCCGGAACTGCGCCGACGCGTGGGCATGGTCTTCCAGAAACCGAATCCGTTCCCCAAGTCGATTTACGAGAATGTCGCCTATGGTCTGCGTTTGCAGGGTGTCAGGAAGCGCTCGATCCTGGATGAGGTGGTCGAGAAGTCACTCCGGCGCGCGGCGCTCTGGGACGAGGTCAAGGATCGTCTGAACACGAACGCCTTCGGGCTCTCCGGTGGCCAGCAGCAGCGCCTGGTGATTGCGCGCGCGATCGCGATCGAGCCGGAAGTGCTGCTGCTTGATGAACCGGCTTCGGCGCTCGACCCGCTGGCGACGCTGAAGATCGAGGAGCTGATGTTCGAGCTCAAGGAGTACTACACCATCGTGATTGTCACCCACAACATGCAGCAGGCCGCGCGCGTATCCGACTACACGGCGTACATGTACCTTGGTGAAATGATTGAGTTCAACGATACCGATACCCTGTTCACCAATGCCGCGCGCAAGGAAACGGAAGACTACATCACGGGGCGTCATGGCTGAGCGTCTCCACAATCACACGACGCACGCCGGGGGTGCCGCGCCAACTTGGTGCTGGCGCGCGGTGCGGGGTGTGTTCACATGCCCGCGCGCGACCTTGCGCGAGTGGCATGCGCGTGACCCGGAGCCGCGGCAGCTGCTCGTCTGGTTCACCCTCCCGATGGTGATTGCCAGCGTCATGCTGGCCGGCTGGGCCAATGAAGCCATCCCCACCGGATTCCCGCCGGAAACCCGGCCCGACCCGATCGCCTTCGGGATTTACAGTGGCCTGACGCAGATGGTGGGGTTGCTGGCCCTTGCTGCCTGCGCACACTTCCTGTGCGATCTGTTCCAGGGGCGATCGGATTTTCGTCGTGGCCTGGCCGCCGTATCCGTGGCACTGGTGCCTGCGTGGGTCGGCAATGTCCTGGCGGCGCTGCCCTGGCCCTACGGCGCGCACCTCGCGCTCGCCGGCATTGTGTACAGTCTGGTGCTGCTGTTCGCGGCCTTCGCGGTCATCCTGGAGATTCGCAAGGGACAGCGGATCGCGCATTTTCTGCCGACACTGGCCGGCGCACTCTTGATTACCTTTGCCTTCGCCTGGCAGGCGGTCAGCCTGATTCCGGGGGCGGCGCCAGCGGTGCGGCTGGGAACGACATGGCTGATCTGACGGGGCACGCCGTATGGTCATGGTATTGTCATTGCCGTGACAGATTGGGGTCATCCCGGCGCGATCTAATCGCGTTTCGTGTTGCAACCAGGTGACGATGATGCAGGCGACGATTCTGCTGGTCGAAGATGAGCCGGAAGTCCGCGAGATGGTCAGCCGAACGCTGTCGCGCGAGGGGTTCGATATGGTGACGGCCGCTGATGCGGCTGAAGGTTATCAGAGGCTGTCGGAAAAGGTACCCGACCTGATGCTGGTGGACTGGATGCTGCCGAGTTCGAGCGGTCTCGACTTCGTTAAGCGCTGCAAAAGAGACGAGTTCACGCGCGATGTGCCGGTCATCATGCTCACTGCACGCGCAGAGGAGACCGATCGCCTCCAGGGGTTCGAGACGGGTGCCGACGATTACGTGACCAAACCGTTCTCACCGCGAGAACTCGCCGCTCGGATCCGCGCGGTGCTGCGTCGCACGACCGGGCAGGACAGCGAGGGCATCTTCACTGCCGGCAGGATGGAGCTCAACGCCATTTCCCACCGCCTGTACATTGATGGTGAAGCCGTGGACATCGGCCCGACTGAGTTCCGCCTGCTGCGGTTCTTCATGGCCCATCCCGAGCGCGTCTACAGCCGTGCCCAGCTACTCGATCATGTCTGGAGTCGCGACGTGTATGTCGAGGAGCGAACGGTCGATGTCCATGTGCTGCGCCTGCGCAAGCTACTGAAGCCCTGGGGCTGCGACAACTACATCCAGACCGTGCGCGGTGTCGGTTACCGGTTCTCTGTGGACACAGGATGAGTAGCCGCGCGTGGTGGGTCGAACTTTGGCGGCTGCTCGGTGTGACGCTGCCGGCGGGTTTGCTCGGTTTCGCCGTAGGAGCGCCCGGGTGGCTGTTGGCTGCGGCGCTGTTGCTCTTGCTGGGTTGGCATGCTCGGCAGGCCGCGCGACTGTTGCAGTGGTTGCGCGTCGGCGCGAAAAGTAACAGGGCGCCCCTGCTGGGCGGACTATGGGGTGAATACGTGGAAGACATCGAGCGCCGCCAGGAATGGAGCCGGCAACGCCGCGATCGACTTGAGGGGATGCTGGAAAGATTCCAACGCACGGCCGAGGCGCTCCCGGACGGCGCGGTCGTGCTCGGCCCGAACCACGAGATCGAATGGGCCAATCGCGCCGCGCGCAGACTGCTCGGTATCGACAGCACCGGCGATCAAGGCACCCGTATCCAGAATCTATTGCGCGACCCGCGTGTCTTTTCCTACCTGCATACGGAGGACCGCGGGGACGATGACTCGGTAGACATCCCGTCACCGATGAATCCGCGCATCGAACTCAACGTGCGCGTGATTCCTTATGGTGAGGGCCAGCACCTGCTTATGGCGCGCGATGTGAGCAATCTGCGGCGCCTGGAGACGGTTCGCCGCGACTTCGTCGCCAATGTGAGTCACGAGCTGCGCACGCCGCTGACCGTCATCCGTGGCTATGCCGAGTCGTGCACCGACGAAGAACTGCCCGAGTCGGTCCAGGACGGCATCGCCGCAATCAGTCGCCAGGCGGCTCGCATGCAGGCGATCGTGGAAGATCTGTTGACGCTGTCGCGGCTCGAGCTCGACCCCGTCGATCCGGATGCCGCGGAGTGGGTGGCGGTGGCAGACCTGCTACCGGGCATGGTGCGTGACGCGCAGAGCCTGTCCGTCGAGCGCGGCCATGAGTTGACCCTGGAAGCCGATGCGGCAATCGGCCTGCGGGCCACGGCCACGGAGTTGAACAGCGCATTTGGCAATTTGATCAACAATGCGGTCCAGCATACGCCCGCCGGTACGGCGATTCGGGTCGTTTGGGCCCGAGAGCGCGGCGGCGCGGTGCTGCGAGTGGAGGACGATGGCGAGGGCATTGCGCCCGAGCATTTGCCGCGGA
Source organism: Ectothiorhodospiraceae bacterium (assembly GCA_007134775.1). Lineage (GTDB taxonomy): Bacteria > Pseudomonadota > Gammaproteobacteria > XJ16 > Halofilaceae > Halofilum. The sequence goes on from SLKC01000172.1 coordinate 40,048, forward strand.
TCACCGAACGTTTCTATCGCGCCGACCCGGGACGCTCCCGTGCGAGCGGCGGCACCGGCCTGGGCTTGGCACTGGTCAAGCATGCGGTGGCGCGCAATGGCGGCCGCCTGGAGATCGACTCGGAGCCGGGCGAGGGGGCGGTGTTCGCCTGCCATTTTCCGTCGGAGCGGGTCATCGATTTCGGCGATTTCGATGCGGAATCCGCACCGGCAGGGGATGGTGCGGTGGCGGATCAGTGCCGTCTGCGAGGTGCTAGCGCAGAGCAAGGCGCGGACGCGGGCGGGCGTGCCCAAGAACTCGGTAATCAAGAGTCCGGCTCGAACCGCCGGCGGGAGCAAGATCCATGACAGAGAGACAATCGCCTTTCGGGCGCCATATCTCGACCCAGTATGACGAGGAGCTCGAAGCGATCCGTCAGAAGCTGCTGGCAATGGGCGGTTTGGTTGAGAGGCAGCTGGACGAAGGACTGCAGGCGTTGCTGCGCGGCGATAGTGATCTCGGCGAGGCGATGGTCCGGCGCGACGTCGATGTCAATGCGATGGAAGTGGATATCGACGAGCAGTGCACGCGGATCATCGCCCGGCGTCAGCCGGCGGCGGGGGATCTGCGCATCATCCTGGGCATGCTCAAGTCGATTACCGATCTTGAACGGGTCGGCGATGAGGCGTGCAAGCTTGGCAAGGCCGTGATTGAGCCCTCGGTGGAGCCGCCCCTGGACCGCGCCATCGCCCAGGGGGTTCAGCGATTGGGACGTCATGTGCAGCAGATGCTACATGATGCGCTCGACGCCTTCGCCCGGCTCGACACCGAGGCGGCGCTACGGATTGCGCGCGAGGAGTCCCGCGTGGACGAAGAGTACGATGCGCTGACACGCCAGTTCGTCACCTACATCATGGAGGATCCCCGCACGATCCAGCGCGTGCTCGGGATGATGTGGTCGGGGCGGGCTCTCGAGCGGATCGCTGACCATGCCCGCAATCTGTGCGAATATGTCGTCTACGTGGCCGAGGGCCAGGATATCCGGCATCAGAGCCTGGATGCTGCGCGGGCTGCTCTGGAAGCAGGTAGTCAGGGGGCCAGGGCCGAGTGACGACGAATCCCTGCGAGGGGCTAGCTCAGGCCGGGGCGTGGGAGTCGTGCAGGCTGATGACCGGCCAGCCCCGTTGCTGAGCGGTGGCCGTGAGTTTCGGATCGGGGTCGACGGCCACCGGATGCGCGACGCGCTCGAGCAGCGGCACGTCGTTGTGTGAATCGCTGTAGAATGTACTGGCTGACAGCGGATCGGAAGCGTTGAAGGACGTGCTCGCCAGCCACTGCTCGAGCCGCGTAATCTTCCCTTCACGGAAGCAGGGCGTACCGGTGACCTCGCCCGTATAGCGCCCCGCCTGCCACTCCGGCTCGGTTGCGATCAGGGTGTCGACGCCGAGCAGTTCCGCGATCGGTTCCGTGACAAAGCGGTTGGTGGCGGTGATGAGCACCAGCCGATCCCCGGCCTCGCGGTGTCTGGCGACGAGATCGGGCGCCCCCCGGGCGATCCGTGGCCGAATCCATGCGTCGATGAACTCGCGGCGCCAGGCGCGCAGGTCTGCCGGGTCGTGGCGTGCGAGTACGTCGAGAGAGAAGCGGAGGAAGGCATGGATGTCGAGAGAGCCCGCCTCGTATTCGCGCAGGAAGCGGTCGTTCTCGCGGCGATAGTGCGCGCCATCGACGATGCCCCGCACGGCCAGGAATTCGCCCCAGAGATGATCGGAGTCCCCGGCGAGGAGCGTGTTGTCTAGATCGAATAGCGCGAGCGACATACGGCGGGTGGGATCTCTCAGGGTGCTACGCGAGTATACCATAGGCGCCATTTGGCTTGGGCGGACCACTTGTGGAACAATCACCGTGGACCGTGTTGCGAACTGCGATGACGCAAGTGATTGATTCGAAAGGCTACAGGCTGAACGTCGGGATCATTTTGGCGAATGATGCCGGCCGCGTGTTCTGGGCCAGACGGGCCGGTCAGCAGGCGTGGCAGTTTCCGCAAGGGGGGATCCGGCGCAACGAGCAGCCCGTCGAGGCGATGTATCGCGAGTTGGCCGAGGAGACGGGCCTGCAGCCGCACCAGGTTGAGCTGATGGGGCAGACGCGGGAGTGGCTGTATTATCAGTTGCCAGCGCGCTACATTCGGCGCCGTTCGTACCCCGTGTGCATCGGCCAGAAACAGTGCTGGTTCATGCTGCGGCTGATCGCGGACGATCGCCATGTGGACGTGGCCGCCACGGACCAGCCCGAGTTCGATGACTGGTGCTGGGTCGACTACTGGCAGCCGCCGCAGGAGGTGATCTTCTTCAAGCGGGCGGTGTACCGCCGCGCGCTGCGTGAGCTGGAACCACTCCTGTTGTCTGCGCACGCGGCCAAGCAGGCGGCCGCGGCTGCCCGCGGCTGAATGGCGAAGCGCAACCGCGGCCTCCCCCGAACACTTCCACCCATTCCTCCGGACGATCCCCAATGCTGTCGACGCTCCGACGAATCGTCCAGGAAGTCAGCGTAGCGCCCGATCTCGAGGCGGCGCTGGATATCATTGTGCGCCGGGTCCGTACCGCGCTTGAAGCAGACGCCTGCTCCGCCTACCTCACGCACCTTGAGGACGGGCCACAGCGCCTCGTGCTGCGCGCGGGCCAGGGCGTCAATCCCGAGGCGATCGGCAAAGTGTCCGTGGGCTTCGGCGAAGGCCTTGTGGGGCTCGTCGCCCAGCGTGCGGAACCGCTCAACCTGGAGCGCGCTACAAGCCATCCGCGCTACCTGCAGACGATTACCTACGGCGATGAGCAGTTCGATGCCTTCCTCGGGGTTCCCATCATCCACCAGAGTCGCGTGCTCGGGGTCCTCGTCGTCGCCCAGCACGAGGGGCGCCGTTTTGACGAGGACGTCGTCACGTTTCTGGTCACACTGGCGGCGCAGCTTGCCGCGAGCATCATGCAGGCCGTGGTCGGCGAAGATGCCTTCCAGGTGCAGCATGGCCAAGCTGGCAGCGCCGGTATTGTCAAGGGGCTATCCGGTGCCCTCGGGGTCGGGATCGGCGAGTGCGTCGTGGCTTATTCTCCGGAAGCGCTCGACGATGTGCCGCAGCGCCGAGGTATGGGCGTGGAGGCGGAGCGTCGGCGCCTGCGCCAGGCGATGGATGCCACGCGCGACGAACTCAAGGCGCTCTCCGAAGAGATGCGGAGCATGCTGCCCGACGAGGAGCGCGCCCTGTTCGACGTCTACGTGATGATGCTCGATGGGGACTCACTCTGGGCGGACGCCGACCGGGTGCTGGAGCGCGGCCATTGGGCGCCCTACGCGCTGCGTGAGTCGATCCGTGCGCATGTTCGCCAGTTCCAGGAGATGGATGACCCCTATCTTGCGGAGCGGGCGGACGACATCCGTGACCTGGGCCGCCGCATTCTGATGAAGCTCACGGCAGAAGACGATGGACCGCGCGAATACCCCGAGCGGACCGTCCTCGCCGGCCACCAGATCAGTGCCGCGCAGATCGCGGAAGTGCCCACGGAGCGCCTCGCCGGCATTGTCTCGATGCGCGGGTCGGGGTCTTCGCATGTGGCCATCCTCGCGCGTGCACTCGGTGTGCCGACGGTCATGGGCGCCAGCGATTTGCCGCTGGCGCGACTGGAAGGCAAGGAACTCGTCGTCGATGGTTACCTCGGCTGGGTGTTCGTCCAGCCCGATGACGACATCAAGGCGGAATTCGTCCGCCTGGCCGCAGAGGAACGCGAACTCTCCGATCAGCTCCAGGCGCTCAAGGACCTGACCACGGAGACCACCGACGGGGTTCGGATCTCATTGATGGCCAACACGGGGCTGCAGACGGAGATTAGCCCGGCGCTGATCGAGGTCTCCGATGGTCTTGGCCTCTACCGCACCGAGATGCCCTTCCAGGTGCGGGATCGTTTCCCGGGCGAGGAGGAACAGCTCGGCATCTACCGGCGGCCGCTCGCGGCCTTTGCACCGATGCCGTGCGTGCTGCGCACGCTCGATATCGGCGGCGACAAGATGCTGAGCTACTTCCCGTTCGAGGAGGATAACCCCTTCCTCGGCTGGCGCGGCATCCGGGTAACCCTCGACCACCCGGAGATCTTCCTGACGCAGGTGCGGGCCATGCTGCGGGCGAACGAGGGGTTGGGCAATCTCAGCATACTCCTGCCCATGGTGACGCGCCTGGAAGAGCTGCAGCAGTCGATGGCGCTGATCCAGCGCGCCCATCGGGAGATCCTTGATGAAGGGCTGGATACGCCGCTGCCGCCGGTTGGGGTGATGATCGAGACGCCCGCGGCCGTCTACCAGATCGAGGCGATCGCCAAGCGAGTGGATTTCATTTCGGTGGGTACGAACGACCTCACCCAGTACATGCTCGCCGTCGATCGGAATAACGAACGCGTCGCCCGTATCTACGATAGTCTCCACCCTGCCGTGATCGCCTCGCTGGTCCAGATCAAGCGGGGTGCCGAACGTCACGGCAAATCGGTCAGTATCTGTGGAGAGTTCGCCGGCGATCCGCTGGGTGCCCTGCTGTTACTGGGGATGGGAATCGACAGCCTGTCGATGAGCGCGGGCAGCCTGCTGCGCATCCGGTGGGTGGTCCGCTCGTTCTCGTACGCCCACGCGCGCGAGGTACTCGAGCGTGCGCTCGGCATGGAGGACGGGCGCTCGGTTCGTCAGATGCTCGTCGATGAACTCGAACGGGCGGGGATTGGCGGGCTGATCCGCGCCGGCAAGTGACCGGAGCAGAAGCGTAGAGGGCTGAGCGTGTACAGGGCCCCGTATCAGAAGGGGCGTACCACAGCGAGCACGACGATGGCGATCAACAGCACGGTCGGGGCTTCGTTGAACAGGCGATACCAGACATGCCCGCGCCGGTTCTCGCCGCGTGCGAACACACCGACGAGCAGTCCACACCAGACGTGGTAGCCGATGAGGACGCCGACCAGGACCAGCTTGACGTGGAGCCACCCCCAGGTCAGCGCGGCCTCGCCGTAGCCCACCATCAGCGCGATGCCGCTCGCAACGGTGACGACGCCGCCGGGCGTGGTGATCGCACGGTAGAGCTTGCGCTCCATGGTGCAGAAGCGCTCGTGGCCCGCCGGATCGTTTTCCAGCATGGCGTGGTAGACGAACAGCCGCGGCAGGTAGAAGAGCCCGGCGAACCAGGTCACCATGGCGATGACGTGCAGGGCCTTGATCCAGAGCATAGGGGAGGCGCCCGTCGGTTTAGAGCATGGGCACGATGCGCTCGCGCAATTGCGAATGGTCGGTGCTGCCGATATGGCGCATGCGCATGCGCCCCTCGGGGTCGACGAGGAGTTTCGTCGGGGTTACCCGTATCTGGTCGAAGGTGCGGGCGAGTCCCCCCCCCTCATCAACGACGACCCTGAACGGGAGGTCGCGCTCCTGTTGCACGCGGCGGACATCGTTGGGGTCGTCATGCGACATGGCGACGGCGATGAGTTCGAGTCCGCGGTCGGCGAGATCCTCGTACATCGCCACCAGGTCGGGCAGCTCACGGATGCAGGTCACGCAGTCCGTTGCCCAGAAGTAGACGATGACGGGGCTGCCGCGCAGGTCGGACAGCAATACCTCGTCCCCGGCCAGGGTCTGGAAGCGGGCCTCGGGGGCGCGCTGGGCACTGTCGCCCAGCCATGCCCATGCAAGCCCGGCGAGCAGGCCGGCAAAGACCATGCCGATGGCGATGTCGCGGCGTGCCTGGAATTGGGCCATGTTGGCGCGGGGCTCCGGTATACTCGTTACATTACGATACCACGCTGCGCCTTTTACCGGTGACGGGGCGCCGGTATGATGCCTGCTTCTGCCAGCCAAACCGGATTGTGAGCACCATGGTCCGTATCGGGATCGTCGGCGGCACCGGCTACACCGGTGTCGAGCTGCTGCGCCTTCTGAGCAACCATACCCGTGTCGAGGTTGGGTTCGTGACCTCCCGCGGTGCCGCGGGCACGCGCGTTGACGCGGCCTTCCCCAATCTCCGCGGCTTCTGCGACCTGGAGTTTGTCGACCCCGGGCGGGCGCCCTATCGGACGTGCGACGTCGTTTTCTTTGCCACGCCGAACGGTACGGCGATGCAACAGGTGCCGGAGTTGCTCAACGCCGGGGTCCGCGTCATCGATGTCTCCGCGGATTTTCGGCTGCGCGATGCCGCGCTGTGGGCGCGCTGGTACGGGCAGGCACATGCCTGTGCGGAGTACCTGGACGAGGCGGTCTATGGCCTGCCCGAGCTGCATCGGGGCGCAATACGTGATGCGCGGCTGGTGGCGAATCCGGGATGCTACCCGACAGCGGTGACGCTGGGCTTCCTGCCGCTGCTTGAGGCCCGTGGCGCGGGGAGTGGTCCGCTGATTGCCGACGCGAAGTCGGGGGCGACGGGGGCCGGGCGCAATGCGCGCGTGGATACCCTGCTGGCAGAGCAAGGTGACAATCTGCGGGCCTACGCCGCCAGCGGGCATCGCCATCTGCCCGAAATCCGGCAGGCCCTCACGGACGGGGCCGGCGAGGCGATCGATCTGACCTTCGTGCCGCACCTGGTGCCGCAGGTGCGGGGCATCCATGCGACGCTGTATGCGGAACTGGCACCGGACGTGGATGCCCAATATCTGTTTGAGAACCGCTTCAGGGATGAGGCGTTTGTCGATGTCATGCCTGCCGGCAGCCACCCGCAGACCCGCAGCGTGCGCGGTGCGAACGTGTGCCGCCTCGCCGTGCATCGGCCGGACCCGGGGAGCCCCCGCGTCGTCGTCCTTGCAGTGATCGATAATCTGGTCAAGGGGGCTGCGGGGCAGGCGATCCAGAATCTCAATCTGATGTGCGGTTTCGAAGAACAAGCGGGACTGGTCGTGCCGGGGCTATTGCCCTGATGGCTCGTCCGGGACACGTCGACTGAAAATCATGGCCGATTACCCCTATAGTGAATCGGGATCGTTCCGTGTGCGGCCGTATCGGCCCGGGCGAACCATCGCCCTGATGGGCGTTCTTGCCGTAGGGGCAATTTTCGGCGGTTGGTCGCTCTACGAGCTTGGGCGCACCCACGGGGGGGCCGATCAGCGGATGTCGCAGGCCACCGAGGCGCGTCTGCGTATCCAGATCGAGGACCTGCGCGAGCGCGTGTCCGAGTTGGTGCACGAACGGGCGTTGCTGGAGCGCTCCCGCAGTATCGATGAGAGCGCCTTCGATCGGCTGGAAGGACAGCTGGAGAGGCGCGAACAACATATCGGCCACCTTGAAGAGGAACTCGCGTTCTATCGTAGCCTGGTGTCATCCGCGGATGCGGAGACGCAGACGGGCATGAACGTGGAGCGCTTCTCGCTTTTCGACCAGGGCGATGGCGAATACCGCTACGAACTTGTATTGACCCGGCTCGATCACGATGACACCGAAGCCACGGGTCACGTAGACTTGGAAATAGAGGGGGCGAAAGACGGTGCGTCGGTACGCATCGCGTGGGCCGACGTCATCGTCGATGAGAGTGCCTCGAACGACTTTGACTTCAAGTATTTTCAGGCTTTGTCCGGTCGCGTCCGCCTGCCCGACGGCGTTGATCCGGAGACGGTTCATGTCCGTGTCCGACCCGACGACAATGACATTGATGAGGTTGACGAGGAGTTCGCCTGGGACTCCCTGACCTCTGGAGGCTCTTGAATGCTGGGTAGCAACTCGAAGAAATCCAAGACCACCGGCGCCAAGGTGGATACCGTGATAGGCCACCAGACGGAGATCAACGGTGATGTCCGTTTCACCGGCGGCCTCCATATCGACGGGGTCATCCGTGGTAACGTCTATGCGGATGCCGATACGGAAGCTGTCGCTATCGTCAGCGAGCGGGGGCGTATCGAGGGGGAGCTGCGCGTGCCGAGCCTGCTGATCAACGGCCACGTCGCGGGTGATGTCTATGCGTCCGAGCGCCTCGATCTGGCCAAGGAGGCCCGTATCAAGGGAGACGTCTACTACGCTACGCTCGAGATGGCCGGGGGGGCGGAAATCAACGGGAAGCTGGTGCGTCTCGACGAGGATAGCCAGCGTTTCCTCGAGCACCAGGAGCCGGCGGCGGGATCGACTGGCGCCGCGGGTGGTGATGGCGAGGCGGCTGGCGAGCGTGAATCTTGACCGGCTTGTTGCGTCCCGCTATTGTGGAGCTAATTGAGGCATTTTGCCGACATCTTAGAGAGTCCAGCTGATGGCGCACGAAGCGGCGATGGCCGAGGAATCCCCGCTCATTTTTACCGAGAGCGCGGCCCATAAGGTCAAGGGCCTGATCGAGGAAGAGGGTGATCCGAACCTGATGCTGCGCGTCTTCGTCGCGGGCGGAGGCTGTAGCGGCTTCCAGTACGGCTTTACCTTCGACGATGAGGTCCAGGACGGCGACACCGAGGTCGAGAATGGCGGTGTCAAGCTGCTCATCGATCCGATGAGCTTTCTCTACCTGCAGGGCGCGGAGATCGATTACACGGAGGGGCTCGAGGGGGCCCAGTTCGTGATCCGCAATCCCAACGCCGTAACCACATGCGGGTGCGGCCAGTCCTTTTCGGCCTGAGCCGGCCTGAATTGGGTCGCAGGCGCGCCCTACTGTGGAGCCCGGGTGTGGGCCCCCAGTACTAGGCTCTGACGTGCTCCCGTAACGGCAGGGAGGTTGCCGGCGCGACAGAGCAGCCGCTGACGGGCCAGCCAGGCGAACGCGGCCGCCTCCACCTGTTGCGGGGGGAGGCCATACGGGGCCGTTGATTCGACGACGGCGCCGGGCAGCAGGTGTGCGAGACGTCCCATCAGATGCCGATTGTAGGCCCCACCCCCACACACCAGTAAGCGCTGGGCCTGTGGCATTTCCGCCGCCAGCGCATCGGCGACCGTGCGCGCGGTCAGCTCGGCCAGCGTCGCTTGCACGTCGGCAGCGGCGACGGTGGCTGGTACTTTCGCGCGTCTGGCGTCGAGCCAAGCCGCATTGAAGTGCTCGCGTCCCGTGCTCTTCGGCGGTGACCGCGAAAAATAGGGGTCATCGAGCAGGTGCGCGAGCAAGCGTTCATCGATCTGGCCGCGTGCGGCTTGCGCGCCGTCATGGTCGTAAGTGGCGCCGGTCGTGCGCGTGCACCAGAGGTCGAGCAGGACGTTGGCGGGCCCGGTGTCGAAACCGCGTATTGGGGCGTTGCCGGCAGCCGGCAGTAGGGTCAGATTGGCGATCCCGCCGAGGTTGAGGACCGCGCGTGCCTCGTCCTGGGCAGTAAACATTGCGGCATGGAAGGCCGGAGTCAGCGGAGCCCCCTCGCCACCAGCGGCGATATCGGCACGGCGGAAGTCGGTGACGATGTCGACGCCGCTGAGTACGGCGAGGCGATTCGGGTCCGTGATCTGGACACTCGTCGGGTAGTCCGCCTTCGGCTGGTGGAGCAATGTGGGGCCGTGGCAGCCGATCGCGCGGATCGGGTTTGCGTCGATGTTTCGGCCTTCGACAAGCGAGTGCGTCACGGCGGCGGCCTCGTCGGCGAGCCGCGCGTCCAGCTCGGCGGCGTCGACCAGGCTTGTGCTCCGCATCGCAGCCAGGATCCGCTCGCGCAGCGTCGGGTCAAAAGGGTAGTAGCGATGTGCGATGACCTGCGTGGGCGTGTCGTCGCCCAGGGCAACGAGGCAGCCGTCGATACCATCGGCGCTGGTCCCCGACATCAAGCCAATAAAGAGGCCGTCGGCTTCACTGCTCGGCGGCGGCATGGGTGCGTTCGAGCGCTTCCAACTGGGCCATGAGCGGTGATGCTGTTGCCGCGAAATGATCCCGGTATTCGTGGGGAACCGGGTCGCCGCTGGGTAGTTCGACGGTCTCCGGATCGCGATGGATGCCGTCGATCAGGAACTCGTAGTGGACGTGGGGGCCGGTCGCCAACCCACTCTCACCGACATAGCCGATGATATCGCCCTGGCTGACACGGCTCCCGTGATCAACGCCCGCGCGGAATCGTGACAGGTGTGCGTAGAGCGTTCGATAGCGCTCGCCATGCTGGATCACGACCGTGCGGCCATAGCCCCCGTTCCAGCCGCGTTGGACGAGGCGGCCATCGCCAGTCGCCCGAATCGGTGTGCCCGGCGCTGCTGCATAATCGACCCCCGTGTGATCGCGGATCTCGTGCAACTCCGGATGGCGTCGTGGTCCGAAGCCGGAGGTGATACGCGTGTATTCCACCGGGGCCCGCAGGAAAGCCCGTCGAACCGAGGTGCCCTCGGGGGTGAAGTAGTCGGTGTCGCCGTCGGGATCGGTGTAGCGCACCGCGCGATACGTATCTCCCCGGTTCACGAATTTTGCAGCAAGCACTGCGCCATCGCGGACATGATCGCCGTCGAGGTAGAAGGATTCGTAGATGACATGGAAACGGTCGCCCTTGCGCAGGTCCAGCGCAAAATCGATATCCCAGGCGAAGATATGGGCAAGGTCGAGTGTGGTGCCGTCGCCGAGGCCGGCCGCGTTGCCGGCCTGCATCAGCGAGTGCCGAATGGTCCCCGAGGCGTGGTGGACGCGTCGCTCAAGGGGGATTTCGGTCTCGCGGCTACTGAAGCCCTCGTCGTGGCGTTCGAACCGGAGTCGGCTTGATGCCGATGGCTCATGGACGAGCTGCCTCAATGCCTCGTCGGCGTCCAGCCCAAGGTGGATGACCTCACCCGGGCGCAACGTTGCAAGGCGTCCGCCGTGCTCCGTGGTTTGCGTCAGTTGGTGTACGGTTGCCGGCGAGATACCCTCGTTGGCCAACAGCCTGGATAGCGTGTCACCGGAATCGACGGTCACCGTGTGCCAGGTGAGCTGCCGGTCCGTGTCCGATGATTCGCCCGATTGCTTCGTTGCCGTGGACGCAGAAGAAGCGACGCCATTGCTTGACAGCAAGTCGTCAATGGGCGCCTCGCCGGACGGCACGGTATCCGCCCAGCCCGGGCCGGAGATCGCGAAAAGAATGAGAAGTGCCCCCGCAATCGACGTGCCGGCCGAACCAAGCTTGCGGAATGGGCCGCTGGACAGGCACAAACCGTCTGCCTGCCTAGTCATCCTTGTACCGGGATGCTGCCAGGATGTTGGAGTCACGATCAGAATCTCTCGGGAGGTAGCGCTACCTTGCCGAACTGGATTGAGGGGGTCAATAGCTCGATGTCGAGGTGTGGCGGTCCGGCCGTGAAGCGGATGAAGGGATTCCGGCGAGTCGCTACAATGGCCTGCTTACGCGCATGCCTGCGGCCTCGTGACCCACGGCCCGGCTCGCGTTCGCTTAGCCCGCCTTGTGGCTTCAGCCGGAGACAGATGAACCATGGCCGCGCCCGATCGAGATGAAGTTGCATGGATTCGCCGCGGTTGCGAAGACATCCTGCAGGCCGATGAGCTGGTCGAGCGTCTCGCCTCCGGTCGCCCTCTTCGGGTCAAGGCCGGATTCGATCCGACAGCGCCCGATCTGCATCTTGGTCATACGGTGTTGATCAACAAGTTGCGGCAGTTCCAGGATCTGGGCCATGACGTGCTCTTCCTGATCGGGGACTATACCGGGATGATCGGGGATCCTTCGGGGAAGAGCGCCACCCGCAAGCCCTTGAGTGCCGAGGAGGTGCGTGCCAACGCCCAGACCTACCAGCAGCAGATATTCCGAATCCTGGACGTGGAGCGCACGCGCATCGTGTTCAATTCCGAATGGATGGGGGCGATGGACGCAAGCGGGCTGATCCGCTTGGCAGGGCGACAGACCGTTGCACGGATGCTTGAGCGTGACGATTTCCATAAGCGGTACACAGCGGGGCAGCCGATCGCGATTCACGAATTCCTTTATCCCCTGATTCAGGGGTGGGATTCGGTCGTCCTGGAGGCCGACGTGGAGATCGGCGGGACGGATCAGCGTTTCAATCTGCTGATGGGGCGGGAGCTGCAGAAGCAGGAGGGGCAGGCGCCGCAAGTCGTGATGACGCTTCCCCTGCTAGAGGGTCTCGATGGTATCCAGAAGATGTCGAAGTCGCTGGACAACTACGTTGGGATCGAAGAGCCGCCGAACACGATATTCGGCAAGATCATGTCGATCTCGGACCATTTGATGTGGCGATATTTCGAGCTGCTCAGCCTGCGCCCAGAGGCGGAACTGCGCAGCCTGCGCGCGGCCGCGGAGCAAGGGCGGAATCCGCGCGACATCAAATACGAGCTGGCCGAGGAGGTCGTCCGGCGTTTCCATGGTCTCGAGGCGGCGCACCGCGCGCGCGAGGCATTCGTCGAGCAGTTCCGTCATGGCCAGGCGCCGGAGGAGATGCCCGAGCACCGCCTCGCCGCGGGGGAGGCGCAAAGGCTGCCACTGCCGCGCGTGTTGCGCGATGCCGGCCTGGTGAGTTCAACCTCGGAAGCGATGCGGATGATCGATCAGGGCGCCGTCCGGCTCGACGGCGAGCGGGTGGGGGATCGCGACCATCAACTGTTCGCCGGGCAGGAGCACGTCATCCGTGTCGGGAAACGGCGATATGCACGCGTGCGAATCGACTGACGTTGCAGTGCCCTCGGGGTTGTTGACCTCCGCCAAACCGCTTGTATAATGCGCGCCTCGCCGGCCGGGCCGGCCGCCCGAAACCTCGGCGCTCTTCCTAACTTGGTGAGTTGCACTGGTTGACGGTCGGAGTCGCGGATGTATAATACGCGCTCCTCGCTACGGCGAGCCGACTGAGCCGAGTCGGATGAACAGGGGGTTGACCTTGGGGATTCGGCTCAGTAAAATGTGAAGGCTCAGCCAGGGGCACCTGGCGCTCTTTGACAATTCGGATCGAGTGACTTGTGTGGGCGCTCATGTCGGACGTTTGCAGTACGTAAACGATTCGGTGGAAGCGTCCCGGAACTTGCTTTGAGCAAGCCGGGTCAGCCTCTTCACCCAGCAGTTTCGCAGTCATCCGTGACTGCAACCGCTTTAAACTGAAGAGTTTGATCCTGGCTCAGATTGAACGCTGGCGGCATGCTTAAGACATGCAAGTCGAACGGTAACGGGCCCTTCGGGGTGCCGACGAGTGGCGGACGGGTGAGTAATGC
>SLKC01000061.1 GCA_007134775.1 Ectothiorhodospiraceae bacterium
CATCGCCGCAGCCGCCGAACGCTTCGACCACTGCGTGATGTGCAACCTCTGTGTCGCGGCCTGCCCCGAGGACATCGATCCCGCCCACCTGGGTCAGTTCGTGCGGCGCCTGCAGGCCGCGCAAAGCCCGATACCGGGCGACCTCGACGCCCGCCTACGCGATATCGAGGCCGGGGGACAGACGATTCGCTGGCCGCAGCCCACCGAGCCGGAAACACCGTGACGGCAGCAGGCGTCGAGCACGCCTTGGCGCTGCGCCGCTGGGCCGGACGCGCCCCGGCCGAACCGGTGGCCACGCCGCTGTCCACGGAGGAACTGCTTGGCGGCTTCCATCCCGACCACCGGCCCGAGGCGCGCACGACCCTGCGTGTCGGCGCCTCGGCGGGGCTCGCCTGCCCGGCGGGGCTGGCCGAGCTGCTGCAGGCCAACGCCCTGGTCGAGGATATCGACATCGCGGGCGCACCCGTTCGCAGGGCCGACGTGCTTGTCGTGGGCGCGGGCGCGGCCGGCTGTGTCGCCGCGCTGAGTGCGGCGCGCCAGGGTGCGCGGGTGATCCTCGCCAACAAGCTGCGCATCGGGGACGGCAACACCGTCATGGCCGAGGGCGGCATCCAGGCCGCCGTGGGCGGCGACGACAGCCTGCAGCGCCATTTCGACGACACCCTCCAGGGCGGCCACGCGGCCGCGGATCCCGAACTGGTATCGGCCCTCGCCGGCGACGGCCCTGCAGCGATCCACTGGCTGATGGGCGAAGGCATGGCCTTCGATCGCATGGCGGACGACGCGGACGCTGAAGACACCCTGGCGCGGCTGCGGGTCGGCGGCACCAGCGCTGCGCGCCTGCTGTCGTATCGAGATTTCACCGGCCTGGAGATGATGCGCGCCCTGCGCGAGGCGGTACTGCTCCAGCCCGAGATCGAGCGCTGCGAGCGCCACGTCGCCCTGGAGCTGCTCACCGATGCCCACGGCCGCTGCGCCGGGGCGGTCTTCTACGACCTGCTGCGCGACCGCCTGATCCTCGTGCGCGCCGGCGCCACGGTACTGGCGACCGGGGGCGCCGGGCGCCTCCATCTGGGCAACAGCGCGACCTCGAACCACTATGGCGCGACCGCGGACGGCCTCGTGTTGGCCTACCGGGGCGGTGCGCGGCTGCGCGAGCTCGACAGCTTCCAATACCACCCGACCGGCCTCGCCTGGCCGCACCATCTCGATGGCATGCTGATCACCGAGGCGGTGCGTGCGCTGGGCGCGCGGCTCGTGAACGGGACCGGCGAACGCTTCGTCGACGAGCTCGAGACGCGCGATGTGGTCGCCGCCGCCATCCTGCGCGAACTGAGCGCCGGGCGCGGCATCGAACGCGATGGCCAGCACGGTGTTTTCCTGGACACGCCGACCCTGGTACAAGAACAACCGCGCATCCTCGCCACCCGCCTGGTCACGGTCGATCGCCTGGCCCGGCGCGCGGGGATCGATCCGAGCCGCGAACCGCTGCTGATCGCACCGACACTGCACTACCAGAACGGCGGCGTCGCGGTCGACGCGGATGGGCACACGGCGGTGCCGGGCCTGCTCTGCGCCGGCGAGGTCGCCGGCGGCATCCACGGCCGCAACCGGCTGATGGGCAACGCCCTGCTGGAGACGGTGGTGTTCGGCCGCCGCGCTGGCGCGGCGGCGGTGGCGACAGCGCGCAGCGGCCCACTGCACCATGTCGGCCTCGGCCATCTGGGCGACTGGCAACGCCAATTGATCAACGCCGAACTCCCGCTCGACATGCGTTCTCCCCGTCTCTTCCCACCCTACGGCCACACTGATATCGCCGGCCGTGTCGAGCAACTGCGGGCGTCGCGGCAATGAAACTGCTCAGTGCCGCTGCCATGGAGGTGACCGAGCTGCCCGACTGGCTCGCCGCGGGCGGCGGCGCGGCCCTGGAACGGGCAGTGTCGGATCCCACTGGCGTCATCCCCGAGATCGAGGCGGCCGGCCTGCGCGGCATGGGCGGCGCCGGTTTCCCGGCCCACCGCAAGTGGCAGGCCGTCGCGGAGCAGCGCGCGCCACAGAAGTGGATCATCTGCAACGGCAACGAGGACGAACCAGGCACGTTCAAGGACCGCTATCTGCTGGCGCACACACCCCACCAGGTCATCGAGGGCGCGCTGATCGCGGCGGTGGCGACCGGCGCCACGCACGTCGTGCTCTACGCCAACCCGCACGACGAGCACACCATCCCGCGCCTGGAGGCCGCCGTGGCGCAGTGGCGCGGCCATGCCCGGTTCCAGCGACTGGCGCAGGTGCTGCCCCAGCCGCCGGAACTGCGGGTTCACGCGACCTCGGGGCTCTACGTCGGCGGCGAGGAGACCGGCGCCATCGCCGCCGTCACGGGCGGCTTCCCCTTCCCCCGGCACAAGCCGCCCTGGCCGGCCCACGACGGCGTCCACGGTGCACCCACGCTGATCAACAACATCGAGACCCTCGCCCTGGCCACGCACGCCCTGCGCCTCGGTGCCGAGCACTTCCGCGCGCTCGGCCGCACCGCGCCCGGAACCAAACTCTACTCGCTCTCCGGCGACATCCTGCGCCCGGGGCTGCACGAGTTGCCCATGGGCACGCCCCTCGCCGAGCTGATCGACGACCACGGCGGCGGCATGCTGGGCGGGCGCCCCTTCAAGGCCGTGTTCACCGGCGGGCCGTCGAATACGCTACTGACGGCGGCTGACCGCGATGTCGCCCTCGATTTCGACAGCCTGCGCGCGCACGGCTCGCGGCTCGGCACCGGGGCGATGATCGTCATCGGCGAGGGGACGAGCATTGTGCGCCGCACGGCGGAGTACATCGCCTTCTTCGCCAATGGCTCCTGCGGCCAGTGTCCGCCCTGCAAGATCGGCACCCACCAGGCCGCACGCATCCTTGAGCGCATCGAGGAGGGCGCCGGCCAGCCGGGTGACCTGGAGGCACTGGAAAACCTGGTGGCGGTGCTGCCCGGCAGCGGACGCTGCGGCCTCGTCGATGGCGCCGCCACGGTGCTGGCGAGCTCATTGGCCACGTTCCGCCACGAATACGAACGCGCCATCGACGTGTGAGTACCGCGCTCGGTGCGCCCCATCGCTGTCGATGAGCCGGCACCGACACGGCTGACCGGTCAACGTCGAACTGCTAGCCTCAACGCCATGCACATGGACCTCGAAGGCAACCGCGACAACCTGCCCTTTTCGCCCGCGAGCGAGCGCAACCGCGAGCCGATCCGGGGTGTCCTCGCCGAACGGCTCAATGCGCCCGCCCGCGTACTCGAGATCGGCGCCGGCACCGGCCAGCACGCCGAACACTTCGCCGCCGAGCTCCCCTGGCTCCAGTGGCAGGCGACGGACCGCACCGAATACCTTTCGGGTCTGCAGGCGCGCATCCGCCGCTGCGATCGCGCGAACCTGCCACCCCCGCTCGAGCTCGATGTGCTCTGGCCGCACTGGCCGCAGATCGCCTGCGACCACGCATTCACGGCGAACACCTGCCACATCATGCCCTGGCCCGCGGTCGCGGCAATGTTCGCCGGGCTCGCCGCGCGACTCCCTGTCGGCGGCCTGTTCCTCGTCTACGGCCCATTCCACCGCGACGGCACACCGACGAGCGCGTCGAATCGCGATTTCGACACCTCGTTGCGGGCACGCGACCCCGACATGGGCATCCGCGACGACGCAGTCGTGGCGGCGCTCGCCGGCGGTCACGGCCTGACCTGGATCGCCGATGAGGCACTGCCGGCGAACAACCGCATCCTGATCTGGCGGCGCGAGTCGTAACGAGCACCGGGGTCGGCAGCGCTACCGGTCAGAAGGCGAGCGCGAGGCCCGTCCGGGCCGGATTCGCGGTCCACTCCGCGCGCCGCGAGCTGCCGCGGGTGGCACAGGCGCGTCTCACAGCCAGCCCACTCCTTCGGCGCTGCTGGCCCGGACCCAATCGCCCAACGAGGATCGCGCAACACGCAGCGGCGCCGGGACGCGCTCCGTGTCAGTCCGCGACCGGCTCCAGCCATTCAACGGTGCTGCCGTCGAGCGTCTCGTGGATCGCGATGTGGGTCATCGCCACCGCCTCGGCGGCACCGTGCCAATGCTTCTCGCCGGGCGGGATCCAGACGACATCGCCCGGATGGATCTCCTCGACCGGCCCGTGCCAGCGCTGCACACGGCCCACCCCAGCCGTGACGATCAGCACCTGGCCCAGCGGGTGGGTGTGCCAGTGCGTGCGGGCACCGGGCTCGAAGGTGACGCTCAAGGCGTTCGTCCGGGCAGGCTCCTGGGCGACGAACAGTGGATCCATGCGGACCTGACCGCTGAAGTACTGATCCGGCGCGACCCGCGTTGGGCGGGAACCGTTGCGCTGTATCTCCATCACTACCTCCTCGCGAATCGATCGCCCCAGTTTCAGGGCCACGACCGGCGTTGCCAACACCCGCACAGGGGGTGTGCCGCGGTTGGCACCTGCGCACTCACTTGCGTCCTTCGTCACCGGGCTCAGCCACATCCCCTTTCAAGACGGGACAACCATCACCGACGCGCAAGGCACGACACCCGCACTCGCTGACGTGATCGGCCATCGCCTGGTGCCGGCGCCGTGTCAGGCGAGACGCTCCGTCAGGCGCTCGAGAACCCTGCCGCAGGCGGCGTCGATCTTCAGATCGAGTTCGCCGTCGGCCCGCGTGCGCCCGCGATTGACCACGGCGACGGGCTTACCCAGACGCCGCGCCTCGCGGATGAAGCGGTAGCCGGAAAACACCATCAGCGACGACCCGACCACCAGCAGCGCATCGGCGCGCTCCAGGCCCGCCATCGCCACGGCCACACGCGAGCGCGGCACATTCTCCCCGAAGAACACCACCGCGGGCTTGAGGATGCCCCCACACTGCGTGCACGCGGGCACGGCGAAATCGTCGTAGTCGGCATCGCTGAGCTCGGCATCGCCATCCGGGCGCACGGTCTCGCTGGCCGGGTTCCAGTCGGGATTGAGCGCCTCCAGGCGGGCCTGGAACACGTCGCGGTCGATGCGACTGCCGCAGCCAAGGCACTCGACCGCATCGAGCCGCCCGTGCAGATCGGTCACGGCGCGGCTACCCGCCCGCTGGTGCAGACCGTCGACGTTCTGCGTGATCAGATCCTGCACCCGACCGCTCCCCTCCAGCGCCGCCAGCGCACGATGGGCCGTCCCCGGTCGCGCCGCCTCGATACGGCGCCAGCCGACCACGCTGCGCCCCCAGTAGCGGCGGCGCGTGTGCACTGACGCGATGAAATCCTGATACATCACCGGCTGGCGGTGCTTCCAGTGGCCATCGGCCCCACGGTAGTCGGGGATCCCCGAGTCGGTGCTGACCCCGGCACCGGTCAGCACGGCCAGCCGGGGCGCCGCCGCGGCAAACGCGCACAGGCGCTCGACCGCGGCGTCGACTCCACGGGCATCATCCGCTGCACCTTCCGGACACTCCGGTGTGAAGGCGTCACCCTCGACGACCCGTTTGTTACAGCCAGTGACCAAGCGCGCACCTCCGGTGGTGAGTCACACCCCGGCTACCAGTATAGCGTGGCTGTGGGGCCTTCTTCGGGCGTTCGCGGCCAAGGCCGCTCTTGCGGGGCCGCCCCCCGGAGAAGGACCCGCCGCTTCGCTGCACCGCGACACGGCCTCGGCCCGCCGTTCGCCGGCCGAGATGAGCGCTCTCCAAGGCGCCAAGGGGAGAAGATTCCTGCACTCCCTCCGCGCCCAGCATGAAAGCCCGAAGCTGTCGCTCTTCCCGCATCACGCAGAGTAGGAACACGCTCCCGCCATCTTCTCGGTAGAAGACGCGGCAGGGGGGGACCAGAAGTGCACCGGAGATGCGTTCGCGAAAGGCCCTTACTGGTCAAGCGGCCGCATCGGCGGTAGTGTGAAGCCACAACAACGTTTCATGACTCTGATTGCCGCGAGTCAAGGGGAAAGATCATGGGCACACGGAGGGGGGTCGCGCCCGTGCTGGGCGCGCTGGCTGGCGTCGTGATGGCGGGTTGCGCGAGCCTCGATTCGGAGCGCGAGCCGGACTGGCAATCGCATTTCGAGACCCGCCCACTCGCCGACACGGGCGCACTCGACGACGGCACGCGACTGGTCATCGGCAATCCGCGACAGTTCGCCGTCGTCGATGGCGCCAACGGCGAGACACTGGGCGTGCTCGGCGAGGGGGGGCGGCTGCAGGTGACGATCGCCGTCGGCGATACGGCCGCCTACCGGCTGCGCCCCGACAGCAGCAATGTCCTCACTCTGGCGGACGCCGAACTCGCCCTGGTGCTCGACTACGAGGGCACGCGCGAGCGGATCACCGCCATCGATCTCGCCTCCGGCGACAAGGCCTGGCACCGCACCGACTACCGCTACAGCGTGCAGCAGTACGAAGAGACCATCCGCCGGGCCGCCGCGCAAGCCGGTGGCGCGATCGCCGACGCTCTCGGGGGCGAGGCGCACGGCGAGGCCATCGATGATCGGCGCCGGCGTCAGCGCCACTTCGCCCAGCATCTGGCGGTCTCGGTCGATGACGGCGGTGCTGTGCTGTTCAAGACCTTCGCCAGCCTGGTCCTGCTCGACGCCCAGACCGGCGGCGAGCGCTGGCGCGTGCCCGCATTCAACGGACCCGGCATCCTCCAGGTCGAAGAGCTCGACAACGGTGACTTCCTCGTGCTCTCGACACCGCGGAATCTCGCCCGCCTGCAGA
>SLKC01000009.1 GCA_007134775.1 Ectothiorhodospiraceae bacterium
CACAGGGATGTGCCGGCAGATCAACGACTGCAAGTCGTTGATCTGAAGGGCCATGAAAATCGCATTTTCATGGCCCGTATCTGAACAAGGCCAGGATGGCCTTTGTTCAGAGGGTCCCTAGGGGCCGTCCGCGCAACCATGCCATGGCCGCGTCTGGAGGGGCTCGCGTGCACTGTGGCTGGCCTCCTCGTGCAGTCGTGGAGGCATTGATCCGTGGCTGGGTGCACGTTATCGAGCGCGACGGTGTCGGGCGTAATACAATCGAGCTACTAGTGTAGCGGCCCGGACAGGCTGGTGCCGCGGTCATTCATGACGAGTGTTGGAGAGGGTTATGGTGAAAAAGGCTCTGCTTGGTGCGGTGTTGCTAGCGGTGGCATCGCCGGCGGCGGCAAAGGATTTCCTGCGCGAGGGGCGCAGCTTCGGTGGTGGTCAGGTCGCGGCGTTCTCGATCGACCAGGACAATGGCTCCGACGCCCAGCCCACCGCCGTGATTGGCCGGGTCGGGACGTTTGTGGGTAATCAGCTCGCGATCGAGGGGCGTTTCGGACTGGGTGCCGGCGACGACACCGTGGATGGCGTCGAGGTCGATATCGACCGCTTGGTAGGCGTCTACGGCAGTGGCCATATACCGGTGGGGGGGCGTTCGTCGCTCTACGGGATACTGGGCTACACCGATCTGAAGGCCACGTTCACCGGTACGGATTTCGAGGAGACGGACAGTGAGAGCGGGCTCTCCTACGGTTTCGGCGCCGACATCGGTATTACGCGTTATCTCGCGCTGAACGTCGAGTACATGCGCTATCTCGACAAGTCGGACGCCGAGGCCGAGGCGTTGAGTGTCGGTATGCACTACCGCTTCTGAGGCGTGCCGGCGGTGCCTTCTCCGTCGTCGTTGTCTTCAATTTCGCTATCTCCGTCATCGGTTTCGCTATGGTCGGTCACCTCCTCGACCCAGGATTCACTGAGCTCGCCGGTGCGGCCGGGCAGCGGGGCGTAGTGGACCTGTTCGTCCGGTTGCGGTGACTCTGTGCGCGTCATCCGGTACAGGGTGAAGGCGACCATCGCCAGGTGTGTGGCGATGAAGAAGACGAGGAAGCCGCTCGGGCCGAACCAGTCCATCAGCCAGCCGGTGAGGGCGGGGCCGAGCACCGCACCCGAGGCCACGGCGGTGTAGAGTCCGCTGTTTGCCGCCACCATCTGACTCGGCCGGAGGTGGTCGTTGGTATAGGCGGCGTAGAGCGAGTACATCGGCAGCACGGCGCCACCGAAGAGGATGCCGAGCACGATGAGCGCGGTATGGGAGGCCTGAGCGACCGGGATGGCGATGCCGGCGAGCAGGGCGACCCCCAGGCTGACGCCCACGATGACGCGCCGGCGATCCATGCCGTCGGAGAGACGCCCGATCGGCCATTGCAGCAGCGCGCCGCCGGCGATCAGCGCCGCCATGAAGATCGAGACCTGAAAGACCGAAAAATCGTAACCGCGGGCGAACACGGCGCCCATGCTGAACAGGGCGCCGTGGGCCATGCCGGTGGCGAAGGCGCCGACCGTGCCCACCGGCGAGATGCGAAACAGCTCACGCAGCTTGAGGCCTTCGGGGGCGGTCTGGGTTGGCTCGTTGTTGGCGCTCAGCAGGATCGGTACCAGGGCCACGGACAGGATGATGGCGTTGATCAGGAACAGCTCGTACTCGCTCGGCGAGGCGATGTTCATCGTCAGCTGTCCCCCACCCATGCCGACATAGGTAATGATCAGATAGACCGACAGCAGCCGTCCGCGCGATTCGTTGGTGGCGCGGTCGTTGAGCCAGCTCTCGGTGACGATGTAGAGGCCGCAGTAGGCGAATCCGGTCAGGATGCGCATGGCTGCCCAGACCGATGGCGTCACGAGCATGGCGTGCACCAGGATGGCGACCGATGCGAGTGACGCCATGGCAGCGAAAACGCGGACATGGCCGGCTTTGCGGATGATCGCGGGCGCCAGGGCGGCACCGCCGAGGAAGCCGACAAAATAGCCCGACATCACCAGTCCGGTGATCGTCCCGGAGAATCCTTCGTCGGAGGCACGCAGGCCCAGCAGCGTACCCTGCATGCCGTTGCCCATCATGAGCAGGCCCATGCCGAGCAACAGGGCCCATACGCTCCAGGCCGTGGTGGCAGTGACGCCGGGTTCGGGCAGCTTGCGCGCGAGGGTGCGCCTCATCGACCGGGCCTCCGCTGAATGGGTGCGGCCCACTCCGTGGGGCTGCGCCGGCCGGCCTGGCCGAAGTCGGGATCTTCTTCGGGCGCGAACCGACGCGCCCCATTTCTTCTCCAAACGCTAAACGAGTGCGGGACTTGAGTGCAATCCGTTGGCGGCGTTGCGGATGCCCGTTCGGCGTTGCACGCGAGCTCAACGGCACAAGCTGTTACCCTCACGCCATCGTTGGGTGGTGGCCCCTGAGTGGTAGCAGCCGGGTGGTCGCGTTCAGCCGCAAGGGGGGATGATGGATCGATGCTTGCGTAAAGGGGTTTTGCTGGCGCTTATGCTGTGGCTCGCACCCGCCATGGCACTGGCGGATGAGCCCGTGCGACTCGCCGTGAGCGGGCCCATGAGCGGTGAGGATGCGACCAGCGGGCGAGCCATGGCCGATGCGGCCCGGTTGCTAGCCGAACAGGTCAACGCCGCGGGTGGGATCAATGGCCGGCCCGTGGAAGTGGTCACCTTCGACAACCAGCGTAGCGAGGAGCGCGCGCGGGCCAACGCCCGTGAGATCGGTGACGGCGATTTCGCCGCCGTGCTCGGGCACTACTACAGCTTCATCGCACTCGCGGCGGCACCGATCTACAGTGAGCACGGCATCCCCGCGATTACCGGCAGCGCGACCGCGCCTGCGCTGACCGCTGACCACGACACCTACTTCCGCGTCATCGCCGACAACGACATCAAGGGGCGGCTGGCGGCGCAGTACATTGCCAGTTTTCTTGAGCGCGAGCGCGTGCACATCGCCTACGAGGATGACGCCTACGGTCGCACGCTGATGGCATCGCTCGCCGAAGCCGCACCTGAGGTCGGTGTCGAGGTCAGGCGGCAGTGGGCGGTGGCGTCGGGTAGCGACGGACTCGATGAGCAGCTCGACGATATCGTGCTCGATCTACTTACCGCGGACGATGACGCCGTGTTGTTCCTCGGGACCCTGGCCGGTGAATCGGCGGGGCTGGTTGCGCGGCTGCGCGATACCGGCGTCGACCTGCCGATCCTGGGAGGCGATTCGGTCGGACTCGGCGCCTTTCCGCAGGCACTGGAGGAGCGCGTCGGTGGTGATCGCTTGCGCGACTACATCGACGGCATCCATGCCACCACCTATTTCATCCCCGACGTCGGCAACCGCGCCGCACGCCGTTTCGTCACCGCTTTCGAAGAGCGCTTCGAGCGCCGCCCGGACGCGCTGGCGGCAACCTACTACGAGGCCGCGGCCATCGCGCTCGCCGCCTACGAAGCGGGAGAGGGCGCGTCCGCGGCTACCACCACGGAACAGCGTCAGGCCATTCTCGAGGGACTGCAGGGCTTCGATGGACCCGCTTCGCACTATCCGGGCATCACGGGGCGGATCCACTTCGATGCGCTCGGCAATGCCGTGATGTCGGCGCCCTTTGGCGTCTATCGCAATACCGAGCTGATTTCGGCGCCGGGCCAGCTCACGCCGGTGCCCAATCCCGAAACCATGATCGACCTCGATGCCCAGCTCGCTGCGGGCAACGTGGTCGAACTCGGCGACCAGCACCTCTACGCCACCGATGTCGTCTATACCGGATTCGACCTCAATGCGATTGATGCCATCGACCAGGAGGGGGGGACGTTCGATGCGGATTTCTACCTCTGGCTGCGCCACAGCCGGCCGCTCGATCACGACCGCATCGAGTTCACCAATGCCGTCAGCGAGATCGACCTTGAGGCGGGCAGGCTGATTACGCAGGAGACCGAGGAGGGCTATTACACGGCTTATCGGGTCACGGGCACATTCAGCCATCAGTTCGATTTCCGGGCCTACCCGGTCGATAGCCAGGCCTTGCCGATCCGCCTGCGCCATCCGGCGAATACGCTCGAGCGCCTGGTCTTTGTCGCCGACGATCACGGCATGCGGGGGGCGCATGCGAGCGATGACGGGGGCGGAGCGGCACGCCGGACCGAGGTCCAGGATAGCGAGTGGGAGCTCGACCGGCTGGTCGTCTTCTCCGATGTGCGCGAGACCGCTTCGACGCTGGGCAACCCGCTGCTGATCGCTGCGGAGAATGCGGAGACGCTGAGCTTTTCGCAGTTCAACGTGCAGGCGGATATCGACCGCGACCCGACCAGCTACATGCTGAAGAACATGGTGCCCCTCGCCCTGTTCGTCCTGCTTGGCTACTGCATGATGTTCATCCATCCGACCGGGCCCGCCTTCGTCGGCCGGCTCAGTCTCGGCGTGACGGCGCTGCTGACCACGGTCTTCCAGAGTCAGCGCGCGGCCGACGAGTTGCCCGATATCGGCTATCTGGTCGCGATGGACTACATGTACTACGCGGTCTACGCCTACTTCCTGGTGGGGATTGCACTGACAGTGGCGGAGCACTACGCCCTCGTGCACTACTCGGAAGAGAGCTACCAGAAGATGGACCGATTCGGCCGCCAGTTCATGCCGGTGCTGATGGTTGGCATCTTGGCGCTGGGGCTGGTGCTCTTCCGCTGAGCGGTGCCATTACGGCGCCTCGGGCACGGCCTGGAGGTGGCGCTGGAGGTCCTCGGTGCGGATCG
This sequence comes from Ectothiorhodospiraceae bacterium, assembly GCA_007134775.1. GTDB lineage: Bacteria > Pseudomonadota > Gammaproteobacteria > XJ16 > Halofilaceae > Halofilum. Next base: position 4,774 of record SLKC01000009.1, read on the forward strand.
TCTCGCCGGCGAGGATGGCGTCGATCAGGGGAGCCAGATCGCCCGTCAGCCGCACCCCGTGGTCTGCCGTCTCGCCGTCGGCGACCGCGGGGTTGCGCCCGCGCGCCTGGATGCGCAGCTCGTCGTTGCGTTCAAGGTCCTGATCGATCGCAATGAACAGATGGTCGTAATCGAGGTCGGTGAACGCGTGTGCCGTGGTGTCGGTCGTTGTGTCGGCCCACTCACCGGCTCCGCCACGGAAGGCAACCCGCCCGTCCTGGCCGCGCAGTTGCGCATCGCGGATGACGATGCGGTCCTCGATGAGATTGACGGGCAGCCGCCCCGCGATCCGGCCGCTGGCGTCGAGATCTGCGATTGCCAGGTCGTCGACGAGGGCGTCGAGCGCGATTGGGCCCGCCTCAATAGCAAAGGAGTGGGTGGTTGCGGCGGGATCGAACGTCCAGCTAGGCATGTAGAGCCGGTCACCACCGAAGTCGCCGGCCGCTTCGGCGATTTCGACGACCCCGCCGCGGCCCGGGCGCGGGTCAATGGTGAAGCGGGCGCGCGGGTCGTCGATACCGAGGCCCAGTTCGAGGTGGTCGGCGTCGAGGCGCTGTGTCCCGTCGCTGCGCCAGGGCCGGAAGCCCGCAAGGTCGATGGTGCCCCGAAGGCCTTCGATCCGGGCGCGCCCGAGATCGAGGTCGACACCCGCGCTGCGTGCTTGTCCCCGCCCGTCGAGGCCATCGCCAGCGAGGACGAGGTCGGCGCTGGCCGAGACTTCGCCCGTGACGTTGTCGGGACCGCGCAGTCGTGGCAACAGGTCACTCGGTTGCAGGCCGTTCGGTTCGAAGACCAGAGCAGGCCAGTCGAGTTCGAACTCGGGCGGAGCGCCGTCAGCGCCCGCGAGGTGGCTGCTGAATTCCAGGTCGGCTGCACCATCGGCCATCGTGCCGCTGCCGTGCAGCCTGTGGCCCTCATCGGCCCAATCGTCGATCTGCCCGCTCAGGCGGATGGGGCTGAGCGGCAATGGGTCCGCGTCGACGAGAACGCGTTCGGCGGTAAATTGCGCCCAGCGCTGAATCCGCCCGGGCCGAAGGTCCAGGTCGACCCCCTGCGCAACGAGCGCGGGCTCGTCGGCGCGTAGGTCGAGGCCATCGAGGCGGGCACGGGCCAGAGGGAACAGCGGACTGGGGCCCGAGAGACGCAGCCGGTGAGCACTGCTGGTGAGATCGATCGTGTCTTCTGCCCCGATTCGGCCTTGCCATGCACCCGCTTCGGCATCGAAGTCGAACGACCATTCCGGCGAGGCGCCCGGATCGATCGCGCCCGATTGCAGCGACGCGCGCAGCGGGGCTGTGCTGACCAGCCTCTCTCCCCATGCCACGACATCGGCCGTGAACCGGCCATCATCGCCGGCTTCCAGTCGCAGGGCATCCTCCGTGGTCACGAGATCGAAACCGGCTGCGAACGTGACCGCCTCTGCTGTCAACGGCTTGAGGTGCAGGTGCGGCAGCTCTCCCGCGAAGGTGATACGGCCGCCATCGGCCGGCAGATCGCCGCTGACCTCGAGTTGAGCGATCTCGACGGCATCGGTGACGGCGTCGGTGAGCCCGAGTTGGAAAGCGCGGGGGACGAGTCCGCTGTCGCGCTCCCAGAAGCCATCCGCGCTGAGGCGCAGCCGCGTGGGCTCGTCGCGGTAGGTGATGTCGAACTCGGGGTGGGCCGCGATGCGCACGGGCGGGCCGCTCTGCAGGCGCGCGACGGGGCGTGCCGGCCACTCCATGCGCACCGGACTGGCAAGCAGCAGTCGGGCGAGATCATCGGGCAGGGGCAGGCGTCGAGCCTGTTGCGGGTTGATCGTGGCGATGTCGATTTCGCCACTGCCATCGGTTGTGAGCACGAGCGAGTGGTCGGCGATCGTGAAGCCACCGCGTGCGGCGATATCGACGCCGGTGACTTGGTCGTTGACGCTCAGGTCGTCGCCGACGACGCGCCACGGGCCCGACCAGTCGCCCGCAATCAGGCGGTCAATGAGCCCGCCGAGGCTGCTGGGCACGGTCGGTTCGCCCGCCATGCCCTCGAGTTCGCCGCGGAGTTCCACCTCACCCGCCGTGGGCCAGGGCAGCGGCCACCAATCGGGGGCGGGGCCCACGGTGCCGTCGAGCCGGACCCGGTAGTAGACCTGCGCATGGGCATCGTCCCAGGGTGGGTCGAGCCGCAAATCCATCTGCCCTTCGAGCCCGCTGCCCATCGGTAGCAGTCCGAGGCTGCCCCGGATCTTCTCGCCGGTATGGCGTACCGCGAGGGTCACCGCGAGATCCTGCTCGCGGTCGTCGATCTGGCCATTGATCTCGGCGCTCTGGAGACCGTCGGCGCTACCACTGATGAATCCATTGAATTCGAGGCGCCAGTCCTGTCCGGGCGGACTGGGCAGGCGAACAAGTCCGTCGGAGATCTCGATGCGAGCAAGCCCGACGAGCGTGGCCACGAGCCCGTCGTGCGTAGGGTCGTCGGGGACTACCTCCTCCGCCTCGCGATCGAGCGGGATGCGGTCAAGGTGGGCACGGAGGCCGTCGATCCGTGCCTCCACACCGTGGATGTCCCCTTGCAGGACTTCGAACAGCGGATAGAGCAGATCGATCTGGCGGGCGGAGGGGCCGGTGTCGGGCTCCAATTCGACCCGCTCGAGCGTTGCCTGGTGTAGCGACAGGGCGGTGACTTCCAGGCTTGCCTCGGGGTAGCCACGCGCGGCCAGTTCGCGCTCCAGAGCGCGTTCCGCCAAGGGTAGACGGAATGTCCAGGCCAACGCTGCAGCGACGGCGAGGAGAACGGCGACGATTATCGCGAAGCGCAGCATGCGAGCCATAGTCTATCCCGGCCGACAATGGATGCAGGGCCGCGTTGGGCGGCGGGTGGCCGCGGCGGCCGGACTACCGGTCAGCCAGTGTATCAGGCCCGCGTCGAACTGCACCGTCACGTATGGTTTGCAGCCTCCGCGATCGCCGCACGCTGCGGAGTGCGCGCGACGGCCGGAGTCAGCCACCGCTACTGCGACCTGTTCGGCCACAGCCCGCGCGCGGCGCGTCGCCCCGCGGCCGGTCAGCGCCGCCGGGTGTCCTGCGTTTCGCCCGCAGCCAACGCGGTCGCTGCCGTGCGACAGGGGGCTTCGACGCCGTTTTCCGCACCGTCCGCGAGCAGCAGGTGGCGCAAGCTGTTGGCGTAGAAGCCGAGCACGGGCTCCTCGCCAGGGGTGATCCGGAAGCCGTTGGCTTCGGCCTGGATGAGCTGGCGCACGCGCAGCATGCGCAGGCCCGCCTGCACTGCGTACACGGGGCGGCGCCGCGGGATGAAGGCCAGCGGGGCGCGTTCGTCGAGGCGGTCGATGATCTCGGCGTAGCGCCGTTGGAGTTCCTCCCGATCCCAGGCACGGCCCGGCTCCGATAGCAGGATGGTGGCCAGTACGGGCACGGGCAGCACCGGCATGACCTGGCCGACTTCGTCCATCAGAAAGCGGGTGAAGCGCCGCGTGTACACCAGGCGCCGTGAGCGCCTGAGGTGACGCGGATCGAGGTCCTGCTCGCGGCACCACTCGTTCAGCGATACCGGCTGGCCGAAGCTCGCCGCGGCATATCCCATGCGGTAGAAACGACCCCGCCAGCGGCGGCGCAGGCTGCGTCCGAGAATAATGAGCGTGCCCAGGGCTGCCGACAGCGCCGAGCGCCGGCGGCGCCTGCGTGCGGGGTCGGCCAGCAGGCTGCGATCCTCGATCACGCGGTCGTAGTTGATGGCAACGGGTACGAACAGGATATCGCGCGGGCCGTTCGGATCGTGGGCACGCACCATGTAGTCGATCAGCCCGTAGCGGGGGTCGCGGAACGCACCGTCGCGGGTGAGCCCGCCCTCGGGGAAGACCGCCTGGACGACGCCGTTCGCCACCGCCATCTGCACGTAACGCTCAAGGACCCGGCGGTAGAGTGGTGAACTCGAATGGCGGCGCACGAAGTACCCGCCCATGGCCCGCACGAGCGGGCGCAGCGGCCATACGCGGGCCCATTCGCCCACGGCATACGACAAGGCCGTGAAACGCTGGGCGAGATAGGCGATGAGCACATAGTCCATGTTGCTGCGGTGGTTGATCACGAACACGATCGAGGTGTTCGCGGGTAGGTCCTGCTGCAGGGCGCGCTGCGTCCCGCGCGCCAGGCGTACCCGGTAGAGGCGCTGCACCAGTCGGCGGGAGAATTCCGTACCCCAGCGGAAATAGATCCAGGCGTTGAATGCGGGGATGATCTCGCGGGCGTAGCGCTCGATCTCGTCGAGCGCGACCTCCCAGGGCTTGCCCGTCTCCTCGCAGTGGTGGCGGACGGTCTCCAGGAGTTCGGGATCGTAGACCAGTCGGTCGATCAGGACGCGGCGTTTGGTCAGAGAGAAGGTCGGGATGCGCAGGTGGGTACGGCGGTTGATTTCGCTGATCACCGCATTGACCCGGCGGCGGAAGAACCAGCGCACACCGGGGACGAGCAGGCGCTCGAGCACGACCCAGGCGGCGAGCAGGCCGACGATGACCAGCAGCCAGATGGGCAGCTCGATGGTTTGGGTCAATGCTTGCCCCCCGCGCTTCGGCCGTGCCAAGGGGCTGCGTGCGGGCGGCGCTCAGAGGCCGGCGCCCGCTCGCTATCCCCCTGCCGGTGGGCACACGGGGGGGCGGTCATGGTGTGATTCGCTGTTCCGTCCGCTCTCAGTGGAAGCGCGGCGGCGCTTCGAGGATCCACGCCCGGGCGACCGCGACCGCATGTTCGGTATCGTTGGTCTCCAAGGGGTAGAAGCCGGCGAACTCGCCGTCTTCGTCGACCGCGACCCCCTCGTATTCGCCGGCGTGGTCGCGGAAGAGTACGACGCGGGGGGCGTCCGGATTGCGGGCATAGAGCTGGTCGAGCACGGATTCGATCGACTCCCGCGCCGACGGGCCTTCGTGGTCGTGATCGGAGATAACCACCACGTCGTCGCGTACGTGGATCCGCACGGTGACCTGTTCGCCTTCAGCAGTCATATGGTTGGGTCTCCATTGCAACGCTCAGTCCACATGTTGGGACTTTTTCCGCAGAGTGCAAGGGGGGTGGGGAAATTGCCGGTCACGCCGGTCCAAGCGGGGCAGGGGCGCTGCGCGGTTGTCGGTCTTCGCCCCGTCAACGCGGTGCGCTACCATTTGCCGCTGCGCGCGCAAACCGGGAGTCCCGCGGTGAACAAGATCCTGCTCGTAGCGGAAGCCACCTTCGACCGGGCAGCACCCCATATCGGTGGGGTGGCGGCCGGTATGTCGGCTGCACTCGTTCTCGGTGTGGTGATCCTCAACCTCGGGCTTCCCGGCTGGCTGACGGTGGTGCTCATTGTCGCCCTGTTAGTGGGACTGGCGCTGCTGAAGGCACGTTTCGGGCCCTGCGAAATGCGGGTGGAGACCTTCGATGATGAGGCGGGCGCGCGGATCGCTGGGCGTTTCGCCAATGCCACGGTCTCGGACAAGGCGTCGCGAGATGTCGACACGGCCGTGATCGAGGCCAATGGGGACTTGCGCATCGATCTGGCTGATGAGGGGGAGCCCGCGAGCCTGTATCTGCGCCAGCCGGCCTTCAAGGGCGTGTCGCTGAGCATGCTCGCCGACGTCATTAATGACCTTACCCATCGTTCACGGGCCGAGATGCAGGAGCGGTACGACCGCAGCCACAATGAGCTGAAGGTGTACAACGCCAAGAACATGTTCCTCATGCGGTATACGGAACGCCCGAGCTACATGGCCATGATGTGGCTCGTCTCCGCCATTACAGTGCTCTTCTGGCTTGCCCTGCTGCCCGCTTTCATGGGGGGCTGAGGGGTTGCGTGATTCCCCGGCATCGCAGATGGGTCGTGCCCGCCGGCGTACTGCTGTCCGGCGGTGCGTCGGCTGCGGCTCGCCGATGGCCCGCCACGCTCGGCTCGATCCGTGAGTGAAGCCCGCCGAGCGCACCGGTCGATCCCCGTCACCCGGCGCGAGATCTTCGGCTGGGCGATGTTCGATTTCGCCAATCAGGCCTATACCCTGCTGATCATCACCGTCGTCTTCGGTGATCTCTTTACCACCGTGATCGTCGGCGATCGCGGCGATGACTACCGCCTCGGTAATCTGCTGTGGAGCCTGTCGCTGGCGACGAGCTATCTCATGGTCGTGCTCAGCGCCCCTGTGCTCGGCGCGATCATGGACTACTCTGCCGCGCGTAAGCACTTCCTTTTCGCGAGCTACGTCGTCACGGTGGCCGCCACGGCGATGCTCTACTTCGTCGAGCCGGGCTGGATACTGCTCGCCTGCCTGCTCGTGATCGTCTCCAACTACAGCTATTCGGTCGGGGAATCCTTCATCGCCAGCTTCCTGCCCGATCTCGCGCCACGGGAGAAGCTGGGCCGCGTCTCCGGGCTCGGCTGGGCGCTGGGCTATATCGGTGGGCTGGTAGCGGCGAGTTTTACACTGGTCTTCCTCGGCGAGGTTAGTCGCGAGAACTACGACACAATCCGCTGGGTCGGCCCCTTTGCGGGCGCATTCTTCCTGTTCGCGGCGATCCCGACCTTCCTTTGGGTGCATGAGCGCCGTCAGGGTCAGCTGTTGCCCCTCGGTCGCTCGCACTTTCAGGTCGGCGTCGAGCGGATGCTCGGTACGCTGCGCGATCTGCGCAGTTACCGCGATCTCGCACTGCTGCTCGCGTCCATATTCTTCACTATGGCGGGTATCTACATCATCATCAGCTTTTCGTTCATCTATGGCGCGCAGGTGATCGACTGGGACGAGCACGTTCGGACCCTGATGTTCATCGTGGTCCAGATCACCGCCGCTGCCGGCGCGCTCTTCTTCGGGCTGTTGCAGCACCGCATCGGTGCCCGCCGGACCTACCTGCTGACACTGAGTCTGTGGTTGATCGCGATTCTCGCGATCTACGCGACCCCACAGGTGACGGCGGTGCTGCACGTGCTGGCGGGGATCGATGTCGAGGCCCAGTATCTGTTCCTCGGGGCGGGCTGCCTCGCCGGCCTCAGTCTGGGCTCGGCGCAGTCGGCTGGCCGGGCGCTCGTCGGGATGTTGGCACCGCGGGACAAGGCGGGCGAGTTCTTTGGCTTCTGGGGTGTGGCGGCGAAGCTCGCGGCGGTGCTCGGGCTGGTCGGCCTCGGGGCCCTGCAGGCCGTTTTCGGCCTGCAGCCGGCTATCCTGTTCTGTCTGCTGCTCTTCGGTACAGCGATCGCGATCTGCCTGGGTGTCGATGTCGACCGTGGCATCCGCCGCGCCACTGATCCTGCTTGAGCGACGCGGCAAGCCAGCGCTGGTCCAATCGGGGAGGTTTGGGGTAATGGATGTGTTTTGGTTCGTCTTCTGGCTGATCGTGTTCCTCGGCGTGGCGGTTGCGGCCGTCTGGTGGTTCGAGAAGCGATTGCGCCGACGCCTGAAGCAGCGCAAGAAGAAGCGACGTCGCAGGTAACCGTTCCGGCCGGCGGTCAGGGACCGGTCTTCGCCTTGACGGCTTTGGGTGGTACACTGACCGGCCGGTCAGTCCAGGTAGGGCTGACCGTTGCGTTCGGGTATCGCCGGAGATCCTGCATGAAGCCATCCAACCATTCGGGCCGCCGCGGCCGATCGCCCGCGGTTGCTGTCGCAGCAGCGCTCGCGCTCGCGGGCTGTGGCGCCGATGATGACAACGGTGATAACGCCGATAATGGCGGTGGTGGTCAGGCCGTATCGGTTACCGCCGTCGAAGTCGATAGCCGGGAGATCGAGACGCTCCACACCGCCCTCGGCACGGTTGCGACGAAGACCGATCCGCGCGTGGCGGCCGAGGTGGGCGGGCGCATTGAAGAGCTGACGGTCGACGAGGGAGATCGCGTCGCCGCGGGTGACGTCATTGCGCGACTCGATCCGACGGATTATGAGATCGGGCTCGAGCAGGCCGATGCAGAGATCGACCGCCTGCAGGCGCGTATCCGGCTGCAGGAGGCGACGGTCGCACGCAACCAGGCACTGCAGGCGAGCGACTACGTTTCCGCGCAGGAGCTGGACGAGGCCGAGGCGGAACTCGACACGCTGCGCGAGGAGCTGGTCGCGGCGCGGCTCATGCGGCGCTCGGCCGAGCGCGATCTGGCGCGCACGGAGATCCGGGCCCCCTTCGACGCGGCCGTAGAAGAACGCCTGGCCAGCGAAGGCGACTACGCCCAGGCGGGGCGCGAACTCTATCACCTGGCGACGGACACGGCCCTGAAGGTCCGCGTCAGCTTTCCCGAAACCCTGGCCCGCGAACTGGAACCGGGCATGACGCTCCATGTGCACAATCGCTCGGCGCCGCAGCGGGAGCTGTCCACGCAGATCACGGAGATCCGCCCTGTTATCAGCGAGGGTGCACGCGCGGTCCGGGTGATCGCGGCGATCGATAATCCCGGTGGGTGGCGATCGGGTGCCAGCGTCAATGCCGAAGTGGTCACCGATGTGCGCGAGAATGTCACGGTGCCGAACCAAGCCCTGGTACGCCGCCCCGATGGCGAGACCGTGTATGTGCTCGACGCCGACGAAGAGGTGGTAGAGGCCCGCCAGGTCGAGCCCGGGCGCCGTACCAGCGAGTGGGTCGAGATTCGCGAGGGCCTGGAGGCCGGCGAGCGCGTAGCGGTCGATGGCGCGGGCTTTCTCACCGATGGCGCATCGGTTTCGGTGACCGACGACGAGGACTGACGCACGATGACGCTGTCCGAGCTCTCAATTCGCCGCCATGTCCTGGCGGTGATGATCAGTGCCGTGATCGTGCTCTTCGGGCTGATCTCGCTGCAGGACGTCGGCACCGACCGCATTCCGAACATCGACTTCCCGGTCATCAGTGTCACAGTCATCCAGCCCGGTGCCGACCCGGAAATCATCGATGCCTCGATCACCAACGAGGTCGAGCGCGCGGTCAACACGGTGCCAGGGATCGACAACATCACTTCGACGTCGGTCCCCGGTGCAGCGATCATCAACATCACGTTCGATCTCGACCGCGATGTCGATGTCGCGTTCAACGAGGTCCAGTCCGAAGTCACCCAGATCGTCGCCGAGCTGCCGCGGGACGCCGAGCAGCCCGTGGTCGAGAAGGTGGAGTTCGATGCCCAGCCGGTGATGTGGATGTCGCTGCAGGGCGATCGTACGCGCCAGCAGCTCGATACCTATGCCCGGGAGCAGATCCGGCCCGAGATCGAGAACATCACGGGCGTGGGCGAGGTCCGCATCGGCGGCGGTCGCGAGCGCACGATCCGCATCGAGATCGATCCCGAGCGGCTCAACGCGCACAACATCACCGTCCCCGAGCTGCGCGCGGCCTTCGACGAGGAGCACTTCCAGCTCGCAGGCGGATTCCTCGTCGGCGGGGAGCGCGAGGAGCAGCTCCAGCTCGATCTGGAATACTCGGATCCCGACGAGCTCGCGCGCATGGTCGTCGGTGAGGAGAACGGCTCGCAGGTCCGGCTCGAGGATGTCGCCGAGGTGGTCGATGGTCTTGAAGATGAACGCTCGCTAGCGCGCTTCAACCGCGAGCCGACCATCGGCCTCGGTGTGGTGAAAGTCTCCGGCGCCAACACGGTGGCCATCATCGACGAGGTACGCAATGAGCTCGATGAGACCATCCGCCCGCAGCTGCCGCCGGGCATGGAGATCCATATCTCTTCGGATGAATCGATCTTCATCCTCGAGCAGATCGACTCACTCTATCTGACGTTGGCCCTGGGTGTCGTATTCGCGGCGCTGGTGATGTGGCTCTTTCTCAAGAACCTGCGATCGACGCTGATCATTGCCACCGCGATCCCGGTGTCGCTGCTCGCCGCGGTGGCCGTCGTCTATTTCTTCGGTTATACCCTGAACTCGATCACGATGCTGGCGATGCTGCTGCTCATTGGTGTGGTCGTCGATGACGCCATCGTGGTGCTGGAGAACATCTACCGCCATCGCGAGCAGTACAGGGAAGGCCGGGTGCAGGGCGCGATCTCGGGCTCGCGTGAGGTCTTCTTCGCGGTTGTGGCCTCGACCCTTGCCCTGGTGTCGATCTTCGCCTCCGTGCTCTTCATGGAGGCGGTCATCGGGCGTTTCTTCGAATCCTTTGCGGTGGTGGTCGCCTTCGGGGTGCTCGCCTCGAGCCTGGTTGCGCTCACACTGATCCCCATGCTCTGTTCGCGTTTCCTGGTCGTGCGTACCGAGCATGGTCGTGTGTACAACGCGCTCGAGGCCGGCTTCCGCGGTATCGAGCGCGCTTATCGGGCCCTGCTCGGCGGGGCACTGCGCTGGCGCTGGAGTGTGCTCGTCGTCACGCTGGCGGCGCTCGGGGTCACCATCGCGCTGGTCTTCCCGCGCGTCGGAGGCGAATTCGCCCCCGCCGAGGATACGGGGCAGTTCCTGGTCAGCTTCCAGACCCCGCTGGGCTCAAGTATCGGTTATACGGACGAGAAGCTGCGCGAGGTCGAGGAGGTCATCTTCGATCAGCCCGAGGTGGATCGCGCGTTCACCGCGATCGGCCTGGGCGATGCGGGTCAGGTGTACCAGGGCATCGGCTTCGTCCGCCTCGTCGACCGTGACGAGCGTGAGGCGAGTCAGCAGGACATGATGGCGCGAATGCAGCCCGAGCTGGGCGAACTCGCGGGGATCCGCGCCTTCGCTTCCGATGTGCCCTTCGTGCCGGGCCAGCGGGGTGAGCCGCTGCAGTTCGCTGTGACCGGCCCCGATGTCTTCGAGGTGGGCGAACTCGCCCAGGAGATGCAACGACGCCTGGAGGCCGAGGAGGGCATGGGCCGGCTCGATCTCGATCTCGATCTGGAGCTGCCGCAGCTCAATCTCGCCGTCGACCGCGAGCGCGTGCGCGATCTTGGGATGTCCACGCGGATGGTGGCCGAGACCATCGAGGCGATGGTCAGTGGTGTCGACATCGCGCGCTACAGCGACGATGTGGGCGGCGGCGAGCGCTACGATATCCGCCTCAAGGGCGATGAGTCCGCCTTCACCGCGATGGAGGACCTGCAGAAGGTCTACCTGCCGTCGGCCTCGGGCGAGCTGGTGCGTCTCGACACGGTGGCCGAGCTCCGACCGGGCGTCGGTCCCGCGATCATCAACCGGTACAACCTCGCCTATTCGGCGAACTTCTTCGGCGATCCCGATCTGCCGCTCGCCGAAGCGGTCGAGGTCATCGACGAGGTGGCCGACGAGGTGCTACCGCTCGGTTACCAGGTGCAGCTGCAGGGGCAGGCCGAGGAGATGGAGCGCGCGATCGGCGCCATGCTCTTCGTGCTCTTCCTTGCGGTGACGCTCGTCTACATCGTCCTCGCGAGCCAGTTCAACTCCTTCATCCAGCCGCTGATCATCATGGCGGCGCAGCCCATTGCGCTGATCGGCGGGATCGTCGGGCTGTGGCTCGGGGGGTTCACCATGAACATCTTCTCGATGATCGGGATGGTCCTGCTGATGGGACTGGTAACCAAGAACGGCATCCTGCTGGTTGACCTGACCAACCAGTATCGCCGCTTCCAGGGCATGGACGTCGACGAGGCCCTGCGCGCGGCCTGTCCGGTGCGGCTACGGCCCGTGATGATGACCTCATTGACCCTGATCCTTGCGCTGACACCTGCAGTCGCGGGTCTCGGTGCCGGGGCGGAGACCAACGCCCCCATGGCTGCGGCGATCATCGGGGGGATGGTCACCTCATTTCTGCTGACTCTGGTTGTCGTGCCAGCGGCCTACTCGCTGTTGGAGAATTTCCTGGCAAGGTACGGCTTTGGGCGGCGAACGCAGGAGATCGCGAACAGCATCGAGCACCCGGCATCATGATGGGTTGCTCGCGGCGCCCTTCGGGCGCCGCTGTCACGCCCGGGAGATCGTGGAAGAGTCGCCACCGACCCTTTTCGGGGGACTAGGCTAGAACTGGTGTCCCAGGACCAGGTAGCCGCTGTCGTTACCCTGATCGGTGCGCCCCCAGGCGAGAAACAGCGGGCCCAGCAGGGTATCCGTGGCCGCGATGAGGGTGCCACTGGCGATCAGGTCGGAGGTATCGCGCTCGTCGCGATCGTCCCAAGTATTGCCGGCTTCGATGGCACCGCCGAGAAAGACGGGCAGGCCGCCCACGGTGCGATAGCCGGCGAACTCACGCAGGTAGACCACCTGGCCGAGCACCACCTCGCTGCCCGTCAGCTCGTCGCGCTGGAAGCCGCCCAGATTGAGGAACCCGCCCAGGGTCTGGAGGGCCTCCACGGGCGGCTCCTCGGTCCCCCGCGTGGTGCCGGCGCGGACCCCGAAGATCCAGCGACTGCGTCGGTGGGACAGGGCAGTGGTGGCGTCGACCGTGATGCGCTCGAAGCGGTCGTCGGCGCCGAGCCGGGGACTGCTGCGCCGCCATTCGACGGCGGCGCTGCTGCCGCGCCCCGGAAAACCGGCGTGATCCAGGCTGTCCCAGCGTAGATGCGAGATGGCACGCCCGGTGCTGAAGCGCCGGTCGGGGATCGCCGCGGGGCCAACGAGGCGCTCGGTCTCGGCCCGACCGCCCTCGATGCCCGCGCGGAGTTCGGCGTTGGGCCCCAGTTCACGGCCCACGTGGAGGCCGAATTCACCCCGGGTGAACCGGACAGCGCCGATTCGCTCGCCTTCGGCAAAGAGGTCAAGGTCGCGTCGCGAGAACGTCAGCCGTGATGCGCCGAACCAGGGCGAGCCGGCACCGAGTGGCTGCCAGAACTCGCCGGCGATGCGTGGATTGCTGCCCAGTTCGAGATCGCCCTGGAGTTCCGCGCCCCACGGGTTGACCTCGGTGAGCAGATAGCTGGCGCCGGCGCGGAAGCTGGAGCGGGTGTCGAAGTCGTCCTCGATCGCGAGACCGAAGCGCAGGTAGGCCGGCCCCCAGGACTGGGGCACGGCGACGAGGTCGAGGCGAGCCCTGCCATCGTCCAGCGAGTGCAGGCGATAATCCACCCGCTCGAAATAGCCCAGCCCGTGGATCCGGTCGATCGATCGGTTGAGCGCTTCGCGGTCGAGCGGTTCCCCCGGTTCGATGGCCAGATGGCGCAGCAGAACGCGGTCGTCGAGCGTGGAGCGGTTGTCGAGCCGGATCTCCGCTATCACGGGCTCGGCAGGCCGGGTCTCGGGGCGCAGACGCGCCAGGTGGCGGGCATGCGCCTGCGCGGGCAGGGCGAGGTCGGCGAGTTCGGGCGCCGCTCGCCGGGCGCGCTGCGCGCCCATTGCGATGGCCCGCTCGGCCGCGCCGAAATCGGTAGCGCTGATATCGTCGACATCGACGCGGATATAGGCATCGCCGGCGTCGAGCGTGCTCACGGAGGCAAGTACGTTGCGTCGCACCAGGACGTTGATGGCTTGATCCATCACCCCAAAGGGGCCGGTGAGGTCGGCCTCTCGCGGTCGGCTGCGGCCGACGTCGACGGCGATGATGACGTCGGCGCCGAGCGCCCGCGCCGCCTCGACGGGCAGGTTGGCGCGCAGGGCGCCATCAACGAGCAGGTGTCCATCCCAGTCCACCGGCGCGACGACGCCCGGGATGGCCATGCTCGCGCGGATGGCAAGGGCGAGGTCGCCCGTTCGGGGGGTTACCGGCTCGCCGGTGCGCAGGTCGGCCGCTACGGCGCGGAAGGGGATGGCGAGATCGTCAAAATCCTCGACCAGGCCCGCCGGGCCGAGGTGCTCCCGCAGTAGTTGGGTGAGGCGCTGCCCCTGGATTGCACCGCGGGGGAGTTCGAAGCCGTCGAAGCCGATGCCGAGACCGATCTGACCGGCGAGTTCGCGGTCGTCGCGCTTGCGGCGCATGCTGCGCAGTGCCCGTGGGCTCTGGTCGCGGAAGGCCGCGGCCCAGTCGATTTCGTGCGCGGCGGTCTCGAGCTCGGCCGGGCTGTTTCCGGCGGCGTAGAGGCCGCCGACCACGGCACCCATGCTGGTGCCGACCACGAGATCGATCGGCACCCCCTGCGCCTCCAGGGCCTGCAGGACGCCGATGTGGGCGAAGCCCTTCGCCCCGCCACCGCTGAGCACAAGTCCGACGGTCGGTCGATCGGCTGGTGGCTCGTCGGCGGCCGTAGTGGCTTGTGCGGCCGACGCGCCGGCGACGGCCATGCCGAGCACCGCCAGCGCCGTGCCCGCCCAGCGCAGCGTGGCGGCTGCGCTCAGCGGTCGACCCCGGGGTCGGCGTAGCCGAGTTCGCGTGCGCGCAGCAGGATGGCCTCGTGGTCGAGCGCTTCCCACGTCGCCCCGATGGGCTGCGTCATGATCATCTGCCAGATCTGTAGCGGGACCCGGTATCCGGAGCGGCGATGCCCGCGCCGACCCACGGCGGTGGCGGCACCGACATCGTCGATCGGGCCGATCGATGCGTAATCGCGCACCATCTCGGTGACCGCACGGATCAACTCGTCGTGCTCCACCGTGGTGCGCCAGTCGGTCGGGATCTCGATCCACTCGAGGCGTCCACGCCGCACGCGGCGCCATTCCGGGGCGATCTCCTCGAGCAGCAGATCGCGGGCGCGAGGTTCGTGCTCGCCGTCACGCCAGTACCAGCCGCGGCTGTTGCGTCGCAGGGCCCCATTGAGTTCGGTGATTTCGGGTGGCCGATAGCTCATTGCGTTCGCCTGCTAAGGACGGTCGATCGTTTGCACATTAGGGTACGAAAGTTGATAGCCTGTCGCCAGACAATCCGATCCGCGGCCGAAGTGGGTCGGTTACCGCCGGCCATTGGCCGCTCTGCACCCTCTCCGTGACGCCCGCGATGCCCTCGTCCCCGCTCCGCCTGGTTCCATGCGTCGGCCGCCGACGAACCCTTCCCCGCTGCGTGGCGACCCTCGCTGCGTTACTCCTGCTGACCGCCTGCACCGGCGCCGATGAAACCGACGGGGCGGCGGCGCAGGAGGAGGCGACGGCGGTGGCGGCGGTCGAGATCCAGCCGCGGGATCTGTCACGCGAGCTCGCCGTCTCGGCGACGGTGGAGCCGCGACGGACCATCCGGGTGGCAAGTCGGGCCACGGGGACGCTCGACGCGGTGGGCCCGGAGATCGGTGACCGCGTCGCCGCCGATGACGTGCTTGCTCGGGTGAACCGCGACGAGCAGCGCGCCGAGCTGCAACGCGCGCGCTCCCGCGTCGAGGACGCCGAACTGGCGTATGAACGCTCCCGCGAGCTGCGTGAGCGCGAGTCGATCAGTGCGGCCGAGTATGAGCGTACGCGCATCGACCTCGCCATCGCGCGCAGCGAACAGCTACTGCATGCCACCCGGGTGGAGTACGGGCGTGTGCGCGCCCCGCGTGATGGCGTTGTCAGCGCGCGCGCTGTCGAGCCGGGCGAGGCCGTCGCTTCGGAGGATACACTGCTCGAACTCGTGTCGATGGACCATCTGGTGATTCGGCCCGGGATCTCGGAGCGCGACGTGGGTGATCTGGAGCGGGGCCAGACGGTGCCGATCCGCATCGATGCGCTGCCCGACGACGTCATCGAGGGACGCGTCGCCCGCATCTTCCCGACCGCAGAGCGCGATAGCCGCCAGGTGACGGTGGAGATCGACCTGCCCCCCGATGCGGCGGACAACGGCATCCGTCCGGGTTATCTCGCCCGTATCCGCATGCCTGTCGATCACCGCCCCGATGCGCTCGCGGTGCCGGCCGAATCGATCGGCGAGGACGAGGAGGGTGAGCCCTACGTCTACGTCATTGATGACGAGGAGTTGGTGCGGCGAACCGTCGAACGCGGCGTCGCGCGCGGCGGTTGGACCGAGATCCGTGCGGGGCTCGAGGTCGGCGAGGTGGTGCTCGCCAGCAATCCGCTCGACAGGGTGGCGGGCGAGCGCGTACGCATCGTCGGCTGGCGGGGCTGATTGCGGTGATGCAGCGGGGCTCGCGCCAGCGCGGCGGTCCTGCCGGGCTCGCCATCCGGCGACCCGTCGGCACCCTCGCCATCGCCTCCGTGGTTGTCGTCCTCGGTCTGTTCTTCGTCGAGCGCCTGCCGGTCGATCTGCTGCCGAACATCGAGTACCCGCACCTGCGGGTGACGGTGAACTACCCCGGTACGGCGCCCGAGGTCATGGAGGACCAGGTCACGCGCGTGCTCGAGCAGAACCTGGCGGCGACGGAGAACCTCGAGCGCATCTACAGCCGCGCCTCGGAGGGCCGGACCAACGTCAATCTGCTGTTCAATTACGGCACGAACCTCGACCTCGCCCTGCAGGATGCCTCGCGCCATCTGGAGCTGGCCCGGACGCAGTTGCCGAGCGATATCGAGCCGCCGCGGCTGTACAAGTTCGATCCATCGCAGGATCCGGTCTGGCAGGCCGGCTTCTCCTCGCCCGTGCGCTCCGAGGTCGAGGTCCGCGACTGGGTCGAGCACGAGCTCACGCCGCAGTTGCTGGCGCTGGAAGGAGCGTCCGGGGTCGAGGCGGCGGGCGGCATGGTCCGCGAGATGGAGGTGATTCTCGACCAACAGCGCCTGGCCTCGTACGACCTGGTGTTGCGTGATGTCCTCGACCGTGTGGCCGCCGGCAACGTCGATATGGCGGCCGGCTGGCTCACTTCCGAGACCTTCGACGTGATGGCGAAGACGGACGCGCTGTTCGGCTCTGCAGAGGAGATCGGCGAGACACGCCTCTCCCTGCCCGGCAGCGACGGTCGCCGGATCCCGCTGTCCGAGGTCGCCAACGTCCGCGATGGCCATCGCGAGCAGCGTCTGTGGACACGCCTCAATGGCACACCGGCCTCGCAGGTGTCGGTGTTCAAACTCCCGGAGGCCAATACCGTCGATGTGGTCGACGATGTCCAGTCAACCATGGCGAGCCTGGAGCGATCCGGCTTTATTCCGGAAGACATCGAGTACGAGGCGGTGCGCGACCCCGCCTACTTCATTCGCGGCGCGATCCAGGCGGTCGGCACGGCGGCGGCGATCGGTGGACTGCTCGCCATGGCCGTCGTGTTCGTCTTCCTCGGGAGTCTGCGCAAGAGCTTCGTCATCGGCCTGTCGATCCCCATCGCGATTCTGGCGACGTTCGCCATGATGGGTATGGGCGGACTGACGCTGAACGTGATCAGCCTCGGCGGGCTCGCGCTCGGCGTCGGGCTGCTGCTCGACAATGCCATCGTCATGCTCGAGAACATCTACCGCCACCGCGAGGCGTTGCGGCGGCCGCCCGATGATGCGGCGCGCGAGGGGGCGCGCGAGGTCGTCTCGGCGATTACCGCGGGGACAATGACCAACCTCGCCGCGGTCCTGCCTTTCCTGCTGGTCACCGGCATCGCTGCGCTCATCTTCCGGGAGATGATCCTGACCATCGCCTTTGCCATGCTCGCCACACTGGCCGTGGCGCTGACACTGGTGCCCATGCTCGCGGCACAGCTCGCGCGTGTGCGCTTTGCTTCCGGTCTCGATCGCAGCATGCCGCTGCGCGCCTTCAACCGGGGACTGGGCTGGCTCCGCGGACGCTACCGGCGGTTGCTGCCGCGCGTGCTGCGCTGGCGTTGGGGCGTGATCGCTGCCGCGGTACTCGCGTTCTTCGGTGCCGTGCAGGTCACCGGCGATCTGGGCCAGGAGTTCCTGCCCCAGGTCGATGACGGCAACGTCTTTGTCCACATCTCGTTGGCGCCGGGTACGCCGCCGCAGGCCACGGATGAGGCCAAGCGCCAGGCAGAGGCCGTCATCGACGAGATGTCGCATGTCGAGAGCGTGTTCACGATGGTCGGCGGCCACCTCGGTGGCGGCATCATCAACGAACGGCCAGGTACGGCACGCAGCACGGTCCAGCTCACGTCGGCGAGCGAGCGGCCGCAGATGTCGGCCGGCGAGTGGGTGGACGAGCTGCAGCAACGACTTGCGGCACTCGATCTGCCCGGTGCGACGATCACCGTGCGTCCGCCGAGCATCGATGGTCTCCAGTTCACACTGACTGGCGATGACCTGTCGATCGGCGTCGTCGGTGAGGACATCCGCGAGATGCGCCGCCATGCCCGCGAACTCGCGGGGCAGTTGCAGGGCATCGAAGGCCTGGAGGGGGTGGAGCTGGCGCGTGAGGACGAGAGCCCGTTGATGCGGGTACGGGTCGACCGCGAGCGCGCCGCCGATCTCGGTCTCGATGTCACCGAGGTGGGCGAATCCCTGCGCGCGGCCGTCGACGGCGAGGTCGTCACGCAGTTCCGCAGTCGCAACCGCGAATACGATGTCCGCGTACGCCTGCCGCGTGACCAGGTGCGCGACCAGGATACGCTGTCGAGCCTGCTGCTCTTTCGCGAAGAGGGCCGGCCTGTGCAGTTGGGCGATGTCGCCGAGTTCCACCTGGGGGAGGGGCCGGCGCATATCGAGCGCGAGAACCAGAGCCGGATCGTGCGCGTGAACGGCACAATCAACACCCGCGTGACGGACACAGGTACGGTGATGTCGGCGGTCGACGAGCGCATCGCCGGCTTCGATTTGCCCGACGACTACACTCTGTTGATCGGCGGCGAGTGGGAGACCATCCAGGAGACGCGCGAGGAACTCGGGCTGGTGATCACGCTTGCGATCTTCCTGGTCTTCGTTGTGCTGGCGGTACAGTACGAGCGCCTGAGCAATCCGTTGGTGATCCTGGCCGCCGCGCCGCTGGCGCTGATCGGTGTCGTCGGCATGCTGGCGCTGACGGCGACGCCGCTGTCGACCCCCGTGATGGTCGGCACCATCCTGCTGATCGGCATCGTCGTGAACAACGCCATCCTGCTCGTCGAATACATCGAGCTCGGCCGGCGCGAGCGCGGGCTGGGCACCGTACGCGCGATCGTGGCCGCCGGCACCATCCGTCTGCGGCCGATCCTGATGACCACGCTGACCACGGTGCTGGGGATGACGCCACTCGCGCTGGGCCTGGGGGAGGGTACGGAGATCATGCGGCCGCTGGCCCTGAGCGTTGCGGGTGGCCTGCTGGTCGCGATGGTGCTGACGCTGTTCGTGGTGCCCGGTCTCTACCTGATCGTGAGCCGCGCCGGGGAGGCGATGCACCGCTGGCTGGTCGGTTCGGGCGCGACTTCGGCGCGGGCCTCGTCCGGTTGACCGCAGCGTTGGGCTTAGTCCAGCGATCGCGCAGTCTCGGCTCAGTCCTCGTCGCGCTCAAGCAGCAGGTCGACGTAGACCTCGGTCTCGCGGCCGATGTCGCCATCCTTGACCCACTCTTCCTCGCCGACGTCCCAGTCGAGCGGTTCCATCGTCAGACCACCCTCCATGACGGCGGTCACGGCACCGTTGACCTGCGCGGTATTGCCGTCCTCTTCCCAGGTGAACGGCAGCGTCACCTCATGCGTGATGTCGCGGATGGTGAGCTCGCCGTGGGCCTTGTAGGTGTCGCTGTCGCCTGCTTCGATCGAGGTCGTGCGGAAGTAGGCCCTGGGGAACTCATCGAAATGGAAGAATTCCGGTTCGGCCAGCGCGCGGTCGCGGTCGCGCACACCGGTCTCGACGCTGGTGACGTCGATGGTGACATCGAAGGCGGCATTGTCGAGGTCGTCGGCGTTGAAGCGCATCTCGGCCTCGAAGTCGAAGCTGCCGTCGAACGGGCGGCCCTGTTGCGTTGTGGTGAAACCGAGCACGCTCTCGTCGTGGATGACCTGCCACTCGTGCGCCGCAGCGGCGAGCGGCAGCAGGGCGACGATGACAGCGGCGATACTGGGTGCGGACCTCATTTACTCTCCCCGGATGGGATCACTGGCGCGGGTAAACGGCAGCATGCGCACGAGGACAGTGTCGCCATCGATCATGTGGTGTTTGAGCGCCGCCAGGACGTGCAACACCACTAGCGCGCTGATGGCGACAAAGAGCCAGTAGTGCACCACTGCTGCACCATCCTGGACGGCGGATTCATCCGCGGATTCCGGGACGATGTTGGGTACCTCGAACAGACCGTAGAGTTCCAGATAGAATCCCGACGCCGAGTGGATCACCCAGCCCGACAGGGGAAGGGCAACCATCAGGATATACAGGCCGAAGTGGCTCAGGCCCGAGGCGATTCGCTGCCAGCGCGGCATGCCCGGTGGCGGGCGGGGCACGGGGGTGGCGACGCGCCACAGAATCCGCAATACGACCAGTCCCAGGACCGTGAGGCCCACGGTCTTGTGCCAATAAAAGGCATCCGCCTGCGCGGGTGACAGCGGTAAACCCGCCGCGTAGATACCCAGCGCGATATTGCCGAGGATCGCGATCGCGATCACCCAGTGCAGGAGCTTGGCGATTGCCCCCCAGTTGGCCGAGGTGTTGCGCCAGCGCATGTTCTCTCCCTTTCCCCGCCTGCGTGGACCCGGCGGATCCAGCAGCGGTGTCACGCAGGCAACGCCTGCTCACGACGGTACGGCCCATCTCCGCAGCGCCCGGCGACCGTCTTCCGCACTGCGGTCGAGTCATCGCCGGGCTGCAGGGATACGGGTGGAGCGAAACCGCGCCCCGGTGACAACACCACGAGCAGCCCGGTCCGGCCTGTTCGGACTCAGTCGAGATCGGCCTCGTGGATCATCTCAGAGGAGACCTCGATGGTGACTTCGTCGCCGACCATGGGGGTGTACATGCCCATGTCGAAATCGCTGCGGAGCACGTCCGTGGCGGCGTCGAATCCGATCGTTCGGTCCCCGGAAATGGGATTCTCGCCGATATTGTTGATTGTGACATCCAGCGTCACGTCTTGGGTGATTTCGCGCAGCGTCAGCTCGCCCTCGACGCGGTAGCGGTTATCCCCGTCACTGTGGATCGCCGTACTGCGAAAATGCCCTTCCGGGTAGGTATCGGCTTCGAAGAAGTCCTCGCTCAGCAGGTGCTCCGTAAACTCGGGTCGCCCCGTATCCAGGCCATTGATCGGGAGCGTCATCTCCAGTTCGCTCGCGGTGGGGTTGTCTTCGTCGAAGTGCAGCGTGCCGCTGACCTCGCGGAAATAGGCGCTGGTGGTCGAGAAACCGAGGTGGTCCCAACTGAAACGGATCTCGGTGTGGTTCTCGTCGAATACATAGGGTTCGTCCGCCATGGCCAGGGGGGCCGTGACGCTGGCGACAACTCCGGCCGTGATCGCTAGTGAGCGTTTGTTCATGGTTGAGTCTCCTTATCGGGCTTCTGTTTCGGTCGATTCCGACGACGGGCTCACGGGAATCGGTGAAGGGGCCTCGCTGTCGGGCAGCACGCGCTCGGGTCCAAAGTCGACATCCAGCCCCCGCAGGCCATCGGCCAGCGGGTCTCTGGCGAGTCGGCCACGTTGTTGCGTGCGCGCATCGTCGAGGCGGGATCGCAGCCGGTGGGCGGCATTCGAGTCGCTGTCGACTTCCTCCAGCGCCAGCTCGAGCTGCCGGACCGCCTCGTCGTATCGGTGCGAACGAGTGTACCACTCGGCCAGCGCCTCCCGGCTGGCGGTCCTGTTTCCGGCCTCATCGTGGGCGCGCGCTTTCTCCCGCCACACCACTGCCGGTATCCGCTCATGCTCACGGAGAAACCGCCGCAGGGTCCCCGCTGCCTGTTCGGGGCGCCCCTGCTGACGGAGCAGGTCTGCGTGGTCGAGGGCCGCGGGCCAGGATGAAGGGTGCAGGTCGCGCGCCTGGCGATAGCGCTCGTCCGCCTGTTCGAAGTCCCCCATCGCGCGGTCCGCCTGCGCGGCGGCCAGCAGCAGGTGCAGATTGTCGCGGTCGTCGGCGCGCAAGCGGGCGATTCGCTCCGCGGCGGCGCCGGGCTCATTGATCTCGAGTTCGATCAGCGCCATACCGTACTGGCGCGCGGTTTCGCGCGCAGGGTCTTCGTGCGCGCCCTGCGCCGACCAGCGTGCCAGCCGCTCGCGCGGTGACTGGCCCTCCAGGGCGAGCAGTCGGTGGCGCATCAGTTGAAACGTCGGCGTATCCCGCCGCATGTCCGTGTCCGCCATCTCGCGGGCACGGTCGCGTGCTTCGGCGACGCGTCGCGATGAGAGTGGGTGCGTCCGCAAGTATTCGGGGGCGGCATCGACGGCCCCCAGCTCCTGGCGCAGGAGGATCTCGAAGAACTCGGCCATGCCTTCGGGATGGAATCCGGCGCGGGCCATGATGCCGATACCGACACGGTCCGCTTCCGCTTCGATCGATCGAGTGAAGTCGAGCTGGCGTTGAGCGTCCCGCCCAATGCCGGTGATGATGGCGGCCTGCCCGGCCTGCGGATTGACGGTGCCGATGAGGATGCCGGCGACGATCTGCGCCAGTGAGGCCGGTGCAGCGGCCTGCTGGTCCACGATGCGGCGCGCGATATGGCGCTGACTGACGTGTGCGATCTCGTGGGCTAGCACCCCCGCGAGCTGGGCCTCGTTCTCTGCTTCCGCAATCAGGCCCGTGTTCATGCCGATGTAGCCCCCGGGCGCGGCTAGGGCGTTGATCTCCGGCGCGTGGATGACGAAGAAGGTATAGCCATCGATGGGCTCGTGGCCCGCATGCGTGGCGAGCTGCTGACCCAGACTGTCGAGATAGGCACTGATTTGGTGGTCGCGATCGATGTCGAGGGTGCGTCGGGCGTGGATCATCAGGTTGCGCCCGACGCGCGCCTCGTCACGCGGCGACAGCGCCTGATCGGCGGGCTCGCCCATCTGCGGCAGGCGCACGTCGGCATGCGGGCTCGCCGATGGTAGTGGCGTTATCCACAAGAGCAGGCCGAGGAGTAGGACTGTCAGCGGCGCCTGGTTCATGCAGGTCCGGGATGCGGTGGCGCACGATACAAGTTACTCTCCGACTGATGGCTGTCCGGCGTGGTTCCGTCGTTTCAACCGGCGCCACGCACGCCCATTATGCCGCGGTACCGGTCTCGGTGGCATCCGTGGAATTGCGGGCGGCGAATGGGATGGGGGCGGGTGGTCGTTTCGATGGACCGTGCTGTTGCTTCCGCGGGCTTGGAAGCCACGTCGATTTGATCGGGACCCCGTGAAATCCGGCGATCGCCGTATTACACTGGCGGATGGCGCCCAAGCGCGACATAGCGCGCCTGACGAGGTATGGGTGACTCGGGCGTGGATTGTTTACACACAACTCTGAGGAGTGCAAGCCGTGGAATTGTCCGGTGGCGAAATCGTGATGGAAGCCCTCCGTCGCGAGGGTGTTGAGCACATTTTCGGTTACCCCGGGGGTGCGGCGCTTCATATCTATGATGCGCTGTATCAGCAGGATGCGGTAGAGCACATCCTCGTACGCCACGAGCAGGGTGCGGTTCACGCGGCGGACGGCTATGCCCGCTCCACCGGCAAGCCCGGCGTGGTGCTGGTGACCTCGGGTCCCGGGATCACCAACTGCGTGACCGGTATCGCGACCGCGCACATGGACTCGATCCCGATGGTCGTGCTCTCGGGCCAGGTGCCCACCCGAGCGATCGGCTCGGACGCCTTCCAGGAGTGCGATGCGACGGGCATCACCCGGCCCTGCGTCAAGCACAATTTCATGGTGACGCGGCTGGAGGACCTGGCTGAGACCATGCGCAAGGCCTTCTACGTGGCGACCAGTGGGCGGCCCGGCCCCGTGGTGGTCGATATCCCGAAGGATGTGACGGCGCCGAACGTGAAGATCCCGTTCGAGTACCCCGAGGATCTGCGGATGCGCTCGTACAATCCGACGATCAAGGGGCACCCCGGACAGATCCGCAAGGCGGTTGACCTGCTGATCTCCGCGCAGCGGCCGATGATCTACACCGGCGGCGGCGTCGTACTGAGTAACGCCTCGGCGGAACTGACCGAGCTGACCCGGGAGCTGGGCTATCCGATCACGAATACGCTGATGGGGCTCGGCGCCTACCCGGCGACCGACCCACAATTCCTCGGCATGCTCGGCATGCACGGCACGTACGAGGCCAACATGGCCATGCATGAGTGCGATGTCCTGCTCGCCATTGGTGCGCGTTTCGACGACCGGGTCACAGGCGAGATCGAGCACTTCTGTCCACATGCGCGCATCATCCACGTCGATGTCGATCCCTCGTCGATCTCCAAGACCGTGAACGTCGATGTCCCGATCGTCGGGGATGTCAAGCACGTCCTGCGCGACATGCTCGGTGTCTTGCGTGCCAGCGAGCGCCGCGCCGATGCCCAGGCGATCGCGACCTGGTGGGAGCAGATTGGGCGCTGGGCGGCGACCGACTGCCTCGCCTACGACCGGGACAGCGAGCTGATCAAGCCGCAGTACGTGCTGGAGCGGCTCAACGAGCTGACCCGGGAGACCGGACGTGACACGTTCGTGACCTCGGACGTGGGCCAGCACCAGATGTGGGCGGCGCAGTTCTACCAGTTCGACAAGCCGCGGCGTTGGATCAACTCCGGTGGGCTCGGCACCATGGGCTTCGGCCTGCCGGCCGCGATGGGCGTGAAGCTGGCGCATCGGGATGCGGACGTGGTCTGTGTCACGGGCGAGGCGAGCATCCAGATGTGTATCCAGGAGCTGTCGACGATGAAGCAGTACGATCTGCCCTGCATTGTCGTCAACCTGAACAATCGCTACATGGGCATGGTTCGGCAGTGGCAGGAGTTTTTCTACTCGAAGCGCTACTCGCACTCCTATGTCGACGCCCTGCCGGACTTCAAGGCCTTGGCCGAGAGCTACGGCCATATCGGCGTGCGTATCGAGCACAAGGGCGAGGTCGACGGCGCCATTCGCGAGGCGCTGGCCAACCGCGATCGCTTGACGTTCCTGGACTTCATCACTGACCAGTCGGAGAACGTCTACCCGATGATCGCCCAGGGCAAGGGCCACCACGAGATGCACCTCGCCTCCGAGCGTGAACTCGCGTAAAGGATACTGCATGCGGCATATCATCTCGGTCCTGCTGGAGAACGAGTCCGGCGCACTCTCCCGTGTCGCCGGGCTTTTTTCGGCACGCGGCTACAACATCGAATCGCTCACGGTCGCGCCCACCGCTGACCGGTCCCTGTCACGCATGACCATCGTCACGACGGGTACCGAAGAGGTAATCGAACAGATCAAGAAGCAGCTCAACAAGCTCGTCGATGTCGTGCGGCTGAGCGACCTGACGGAATCGCCCCATGTCGAGCGCGAGATGCTGTTGATCAAGGTCCGGGCAGAAGGTGCTCAGCGCGAGGAGGTACGCAGCCTCGTTGACATCTTCCGCGGCCGCATTGTCGATGTGACGGACAAGAGCTACATCGTCGAGATGACCGGCGACGGCGCGAAGATCGACGCCTTCATGGGCGCGCTCGGTGAGCACGCGGTGCTCGAGGTCGTGCGCTCGGGCACGACCGGCATCGCCCGTGGTGAGAAGATCCTGCGTTACTGAATCGTCGGGGCAAGAGGCCCGACATCGATGGTTTCGGCCGGAGCCGCCTGCGGGCGGCTCCGGCCGTTCAACAGTCACTGCAACCGGAGTCATTGTCCGCCATGAACGTCTATTACGATAAAGATGCGGATCTTTCCCTGATCACTCGCCGTACCGTTGCCGTTATCGGCTACGGCTCGCAGGGCCATGCCCATGCGAACAACCTGCGTGAGTCCGGCGTCGATGTCGTCGTCGGCCTGCGCCCGGGGTCGAGTTCCGAGCCGAAGGCGCGCGACGCAGGTCTGCGGGTCGCCTCGGTCGAGGAGGCAGCGGGTGAGGCCGATGTCGTCATGCTGCTCGCCCCGGACGAGCATCAGCGGGCCATCTACGATGGGCAACTGGCGGCGAACATGAAGAAGGGGGCGGCGCTGGCGTTCGCCCACGGTTTCAATATCCACTTCGGGCAGGTCGAGCCGCGCGCCGATCTCGATGTCATCATGATCGCGCCGAAGGGACCGGGCCATCTCGTGCGCTCGACCTACACCCAGGGCGGCGGGGTGCCCAGCCTGATCGCCGTGGAGCAGGATGCCAGCGGTCAGGCGCGCGATGTCGCGCTCGCGTATGCGTCCGCCAACGGCGGTGGTCGGGCTGGCATCATCGAGACGACCTTCCGCGAGGAGACCGAGACCGATCTTTTCGGCGAACAGGCCGTGCTCTGCGGCGGGACAACCGCGCTGGTGCAGGCCGGCTTCGATACGCTGGTCGAGGCCGGGTACGCGCCCGAGATGGCCTATTTCGAGTGCCTCCATGAGCTCAAACTGATCGTCGATCTGCTCTACGAGGGTGGGATCGCGAACATGCGCTACTCGATCTCGAATACCGCGGAATACGGCGATTTCACGCGCGGGCCCCGGATCGTCACCGAGGAGACGCGCGCCGAGATGCGACGGATCCTTGGCGAGATCCAGTCGGGCGAGTTCGCTCGTGAGTTCATCCAGGAGAATCAGTGCAACGCCGTCACGCTCAAATCGATGCGTCGCCTGGGTGCCGAACACGAGATCGAGCAGGTGGGCGAGCGGCTGCGTTCGATGATGCCCTGGATCGCTGCGTCGAAGATCGTCGATCGTTCAAAGAACTAACGCGATTTGGTCCCTGCTAGCAGGCTCCGGTCGCGATGAAGCTGCTGACGCTGTTTCGCCTGCCGTTCTTCGCGGCCGTGCTGATCGCGTTGGCAGCGATGGTGGCGAGTGCCTGGGTCCTCGGGATCGCGGCGTTCATCGTGGCTGCCGCTCTCTTCGTTCTCGGCCGCGATCCCGACCGGCATGTGCCTTCCCGACCACTGGGCGTAGTCAGTCCAGTCGATGGACACGCCATCGACACCGGCGAGGTGGAAGATCCGTTCCTGGAACGCAAAGCGGTCGTTGTGCGTTTGCGCCAGGGCATCCTCTCGCCCGCGGTGCTGCACAGCCCGGTCCAAGGCCGTGTTGAGCAGATCTGGTGCGGAGCCTCGATACCCGATGGCGCTGAGGGCAGTGTGGTCGGCATCCACATCCGGACCGACGAGCGTGATGACGTGGTATTTGCCCTCGGGCCGGCCTGTCTGCCCGGGCCGTTGCGCTGGACGGTGCAGCCTGGTGAACGGGTAGGGCAGGGATTGCGGCGCGGCCTGGCCGGTTGGGGACGGCGTGTTGTCCTCTATCTGCCGGTGGGCACCCGTCCTACGGTAGAATCGGGAGCGGTCGTCCACGCCGGTGCCGATGTCGTGGGACGATTCCCGTCACGCGATTGAGGGCCTCCACGTCGGGTGGGCCGCTGTGCGGGGCGCGCACCCCTGCCGCGTTGCGATGACGGGCAGACATACGTGCAAAGGCGCGTAGGGAGCGTGATGTGACCGAGAACGAGCGTCGCGATGATACCACGATGCCCCCCGGGGAGGGCTGGCGCGGTCGCTTCGGCCGCAAGCGGCGACGCGGCATCTATCTCCTGCCCAGCCTCTTTACCACAGGGGCGCTGTTTGCCGGTTTCTATGCAATGGTCGCGGCCCTGCAAGGGGATTTCGCGCTCGCGGCGATCGCGATCCTGGTTGCACTCATCCTCGATGGCCTCGATGGCCGTGTGGCGCGATTGACCAACACCCAGAGCGAGTTCGGTGCCGAGTACGATAGCCTTTCCGACATGGTCTCCTTTGGCGTCGCGCCCGCGTTGATCGTCTACC
This sequence comes from Ectothiorhodospiraceae bacterium, assembly GCA_007134775.1. Classification (GTDB taxonomy): domain Bacteria; phylum Pseudomonadota; class Gammaproteobacteria; order XJ16; family Halofilaceae; genus Halofilum. The sequence goes on from SLKC01000009.1 coordinate 32,208, forward strand.
TCTGGTCCCTACAGCACTTCTCCGATATTACCCTGGCATGGGGGCACCTGGGCTGGCTGGTGGCTTTTGTCTACGCGGCCTGCGCCGCATTGCGTCTGGCTCGCTTTAACACCAATGTCGGCACGACCGACAAGCGCTTCTTCCAGGGCCTGGCGAGCCCCTCGGCCGCCATGCTGTTGGCCTGGTATGTCTGGTTCTCCCGCGATCTCGGCATTACCGGGGAGGATGCCGTGATCTTTTCCCTGGTCATCACGCTCGTCGCCGGGCTGCTCATGGTGAGCAATCTGCCCTATTACAGTTTCAAGGATATCGGCTCGGCCCGTCGCGTGCCTTTGTTCAGTATCCTGGCCGTTGTCGGCGCCCTCGTGCTGGCGACGCTGGATCCGCCCAAGGTGATTTTCACCGGTTTCGCCCTCTATGTCTTGTCTGGCCCCGCCTGGTGGCTCTGGCGCCGCGGGCGCAGATGGCAACGGCGCCCCGGCAGCCCGCCCGACGACGATGGGGTGCCATGATGTCGCCGACGGACGAACCCAGCGCGATCGCCTTTGATGTGTTCGGCACGCTGGTGGATCCGGGCGGGCTGACGCAGGCGCTGGAGCTGCAGCTCGGTGAGGCCGCGGCCGGGTTTGCGGCCGAGTGGCGTCGCACGCAGGTCGAATACCTGCTCCGCCACGCGGCGATGGGGACGCATCGACCCTTCAGTGCCGTCACGGCTGCGGCCCTCATCGACTGCCTTGCGCGGGCCGGCATTGCCCTGGAACCTTCGGAGCGGGAGGCGCTGCTGGACCAATGGTGGCGGCTGCCGGCGTTCCCCGACGCCGGAGTCACCCTGCAGGCCGTTGCTGCGGCCGGCTATTCCGTGGTCGCCTTCTCCAATGGGGAGAGCGAACGCGTCGATGAACTGCTGCGGACAGCGGGCCTGCGTGCGCCCCTTTCCGCCGTGCACGGGGTTGCGGCTGCAGGCACGTACAAGCCCGCGCCGGTCGTGTATCGGCAGCTGACGCGATCGTTGGGCATCGATGCGGGCCGGGTGTGGCTGGTCTCGGCAAACTATTGGGATGCGCTGGGGGCAAGTGCGGCCGGCCTGCGCTCGGTCTGGATTGCGCGCGGACGCCCGGTGGAGAGCTGGGATTGGCAACCCGACGTGATGGTCGACGAACTCGCGGGACTGCAGAGTCATCCGCTGCTGGTGCCGCCGAAGCCATGAGGCGTTTCCGTGACAACGCGGGAGGCGAATGGACCGCTGCGCTCTGGTGCGGCTCCTACGGTGAGGTTCTGCTTGTCTTCTCGGCGGCGGGTCGCTCCGATGTGTTCAGTCTACCGCTCGAGGCAGAATCGCTAGCCGCCGCCGAGTCGCTGCTGCTCACGCTCGATGACCCCGAGTTGGTCCGGCGACTCGCTGAGGCCCGGCCCTGGGAGCATTAGGTGACTGATGGGTGGCGTGGGCTCCTTGGCCGCTCGGCATCACTGTTATAATCCGGGGCTGGAGGCAGCGCACGGGCCAGTGCCGGCCCTTCCCGTATTCGTGCAGGCCGCTTTCCCAAACGATGAGTTGAGCGGTCCCCGCCCATTACCGCGAGTGAACGAGAGGACGGATCTTCATGGTTACCAGTGATTTGATCACCAACGCGAATACCCTGGTGGAACCAGGACGCGGTCTGTTGGCCGCTGACGAGAGCAATCCAACCATTGAAAAGCGCCTGGACAGCATCGGCGTGGAGAATACGCCCGAGAACCGGCTCGCCTATCGGCGTATCCTCCTGACGGCGCCTTCGATCGAGGAGTTTCTCAGTGGCGTGATCCTGTTCGACGAGACCATCCGCCAGGCCGACGCCAGCGGCACGCCATTGCCCGAAGTGCTCACCCGCAAGGGCATTATTCCCGGGATCAAAGTCGATAAGGGGGCGAAGGCGCTCGCGGGCCACGAGGGCGAGAAGGTGACCGAAGGGCTCGATGGCCTGCGTGAGCGCCTGGAGGAATACTACAAGCTCGGTGCGCGCTTCGCCAAGTGGCGGGCGGTGATCGCGATCGGGCCCGGCAAGCCGACCGCGGCCTGCCTCGAAGCGAACGCCCATGCGCTGGCGCGTTATGCCGCTCTCTGCCAGGAAGCGGATATCGTACCCGTGGTCGAGCCCGAGGTGCTGATCGACGGCGATCACACGATTGACCAGTGTCGGGCGGTGACCGCCGAAACCTGGTATCACCTTTTCTCCCAGCTCCATCGCCAGGGTGTGATGCTGGAGGGGACCGTGCTCAAGGCCAGCATGGTGATCGCTGGCAAGGCGTGCCCCCAGCAGGCGTCGGCGGAGGAAGTCGCGGAGCAAACCGTTTCGCTTGCTCGCGAGTACGTACCGGCAGCGCTGCCCGGCATCGTTTTCCTCTCCGGCGGCCAGACGCCGGTACAGGCAACCGAGAACCTCAATGCGATGAATCAGCTCGGCCCACAACCGTGGCGGCTCAGCTTTTCGTATGCCCGGGCACTGCAGGAGCCGGTGATGCAGAGTTGGCGCGGCAACTCGGCGAACGCCGAGGCGGCGCAGAATGCCCTCTACCATCGCGCCAAGCTCAACAGCCAGGCCGCGCTTGGGCGGTATACCAGCGACATGGAGAAGGCCGCGTAGGCAAGGGATCGCTGCAAGGCCGGCCGCCTCCGGCGGCCGGCGTGCGGCGGGGCGCTGGCGCGAATGGATCGCGACTCCGAGAATGTAGTCGTCGAGGCGCTCGCCCCGGTGGGCGAGGTCATGCGGCGCGCGCTTGGCGTCATCGGCTTCGGCGCCACCACTGGCGCCCTAGCGGCCCTCGCCTCACTGGCCTTCATCGATGCCTACCAGTGGTTGAATGCGCTCCTGCTCGTGGCCCCACACGCACGGGCCGAGGTGGCCGACTGGATACTGCTGGCCGGCGCGACCGTAGCGGTGCCGACGCTCGGCGGTCTCGTCGTCGGCCTGTTCAACCGCTTCCTGTTGCGTGGCGGCCGTGCCCAGGGGCCGCCCCACGTGATCCGTGAAGCCCAGTCCGGGACCGGTCAGGTCGGCTTGCGCGGTGGACTCGCGAGTGCGACGGCGGCCGTGCTTTCGCTGGGCAGTGGCGCTTCCGTCGGACAGTACGGTCCGCTGGTCCATCTCGGCAGTACGCTCGGTTCCGCAATCGGGCGCTGGAGCCGGGCGGGTACGGGGCTGGGCACGATCGGAATCGGCTGCGGTGTTGCCGCCGCCATCTCGACGGCCTTCAGTGCACCGATCGCCGGGATCCTGTTCGCCCACGAGGTTGTTCTTCGCCATTACTCGCTGAAGGCGTTTGCACCCATCACGGTCGCCTCCTCGCTCGGCTACTTTCTGACCGAGAACGTCTTCCTGCGCGAGCCGCTATTCCGCATTACCGGCATCCCCGAACTCGGTGGACCGGACTTCACACTATTTGTGCTGCTCGGTATCGCGGGAGCGGGGGTAGCAGTCCTGTACATGAACGCCGTGCTCTACATGGGCCGACTCGCGGGGCGCACCGCGATTCCCGACTGCGTCAAACCGGCCGTTGCGGGCATGGCACTGGGGCTGCTGGCGCTGGGTACGCCCGAGGTGCTGGGCATGGGATTTGAGACCCTGCGTACCGCGCTCGATCCGGAGGGCTTCGGAGCCGGTGAACTCGGGGTGATCCTGCTGGCCAAGATCGCGGCGACCGCGCTCTGCCTCGGGTTCGGCTTCGCTGGAGGCGTGACCGGGCCGGCGCTGGTCATCGGCACCCTGTTCGGTGCCTTGCTGGGACAGGGCTTGACCCTGCTCTCCGGGGGAGAGCCCGGCGTCGTGACGGTCTATGCCATCGTGGGGATGGCCGCGGTGACGGGGCCGGTAATGGGGGCGCCGCTGTCGACGATCCTCATCGTGTTCGAACTCACCCGCAACTATGAACTAACCACGGCGGTGATGGTCGCTGTGGTCTTCTCCAACCTCGTGGCCTATCGCCTGTTCGGCCGTTCCATGTTCGATGTCCAGCTCCACCGGGCCGGTTTCGACCTGCGTTTCGGCCGCGACAAGGTGGTGCTCGACCGCACGCCGATTGCGCCGTGGGTTTCGGACGACTATCTGCGGGTCACGCCCGACCTGTCGTGCGCCCGAGCCCGCGAGATCGTCATCGCCGCCGGCGCCGAAGAGGCACAGGTTGTGGCGGCCGACGACAGCTACCTGGGTGTGGTCGATCTCGCGAGCCTGGATGTCGCCATGGATCGGGGCGAAGGCCGTGGGCCGCTCGCGGGCCACGTGCGGCGCCCGGCGGTTGTCCTCGATACCCGGACCAGTATATGGCGGGCCTTCGACAGCGTGCGCGGCTTCAATGGCCACGCCGTGCCCGTCATCGCACCTGGGAGCAGCGAGCGCCTGGCCGGTGTCGTGCATGAACCGGCCCTCATCCAGGCTTATCTTGATACCATCGCCCGGATTCGCGACGAGGAGAACGCCACGCCGTAGATTGTACTTGCGAGCGGGGCGCAACGCGCTACGATGGCGGGCGTACGAAGAGACTTGGAGGGCCGAATACCATGGCGACCGCTACGTTTGCCGCCGGCTGCTTCTGGCACGTTGAGCACGCCTTTCGTCAGGTCCCGGGTGTGATCGATGCCGAAGTCGGTTATACCGGTGGGCACCTGGATGAGCCTACCTACCGCGACGTGTGCCGCGGCGATACCGGTCATGCCGAGGCCGTACGCGTGACCTTCGATACGGAACGCGTCTCCTACGACGAGCTGCTGGCTGTCTTCTGGCAGTGCCATGATCCGACACAGCGCAACCGCCAGGGGCCCGATATCGGTAGCCAGTACCGCTCCGCCATCTTTTGGCACGATGAGGATCAGCTTGCGCGCGCCGAGGCGTCGAAGCGGGATCTGGAATGGTCGGACCGCTATCGCGATCCCGTGGTCACGGAGATCGCCCCGGTCAGGACCTTCTGGCGAGCCGAGGAATACCATCAGCGCTATTTCGCCAAGAACGGCATTGCCTGCGGTGCATGACCCTTTGCACGAGGGGTTTTGACGCGCTATATTGCAGTTACCACCTTGATGGCGGCGACGCGATGCATGTAACCGAGCACAGTCATGCTCCTGCCGATTCGGCCCGCCCGGGCCCGGCCGGCGTGGCTGTGGTGCGTCTGCCGCATGCCCTCCTGCTTCTGCTTGCGCTCCTCCTCCTGCCCTGAGGGCAGGAGAGATGACCTGGCGAGGCCAAACGCACCCAATCCAGCAGATCCAGACCAGCCTTCCAGGGGCTGGAGCCGCTACATGTCCCCGCCGCTCACACTGGCAGCGGACAAGCGACCCGATGGAGAAGGCCATGAGCACTGACAGACTGTATATTTTCGATACGACGCTGCGCGACGGCGAACAGAGCCCCGGAGCGTCGATGACGCGTGAGGAGAAGGTACGCATCGCCCGCTCCCTTGATCGGTTGCGGGTGGATATTATCGAGGCGGGTTTCCCCGCCGCGAGCAAGGGTGACTTCGAGGCCGTACAGGCTGTCGCCCGTACCGTGGAGTACAGCACGGTGGCAGGGCTCGCACGCACCACCCCGAATGACATCGACCGCGCCGGTGAAGCCGTGCAACCCGCTCCGCGGAGCCGGGTGCATACGTTCATCGGGACCTCGCCGATTCATATGGAGGCAAAGCTGCGCATGCAGCCCGATGACGTTATTGAGGCTGCGGTGACGGCGGTTCGCCGGGCGGGGCGCTGGACCGACGATATTGAGTTTTCTTGCGAGGACGCGGGGCGTTCCGAAGTCGACTTCCTCTGCCGCATCATTGAACAGGCGATCGACGCGGGCGCGCGCACCGTGAATATCCCGGATACGGTCGGCTACAACGTGCCGGCTCAGTATGGCGATCTGATCCGGACCTTGCGCGAGCGTGTGCCGAACTCAGACAAGGCGGTCTGGTCGGTGCACTGCCACGATGACCTCGGCATGGCGGTGGCGAACTCGCTGGCCGGTGTCATGGCGGGAGCCCGCCAGGTCGAGTGCACGATCAATGGCCTCGGTGAGCGTGCCGGCAACGCGTCGCTCGAGGAGCTGGTGATGGCGGTGCGCACGCGCCAGGACTACTTCCCCTGCGATACCGGCATCGAGACCACCGAGATCCTGCCGACATCGCGGCTGGTCGCCAACGTCACCGGTTTCCACATTCAGCCGAACAAGGCCATCGTCGGCGCCAATGCCTTCGCCCACGAGTCGGGCATCCACCAGGATGGCGTGCTCAAGGCCCGCGAGACCTACGAAATCATGCGCGCCCAGGATGTGGGCTGGAACAACAATCGCATGGTCATGGGCAAGCACTCCGGGCGCAACGCCTTTCGCTCGAAGCTTGAGGAGATGGGCATCAAGTTCGAGACCGCCGCCGAACTCGATGAGGTCTTCGCCCGCTTCAAGGATCTGGCGGACAAGAAGCACGAGATCTTCGACGAGGACCTGCAGGCGTTGGTGACCGAGGTCTATGCGCAGGAGGTTAACGAGGTCTACCAGCTGCAGCACATGCGTGTCTGCTGCGAAAACGACGTCATTCCCGAGGCGGAGGTGACCCTGCTCGTGCGCGGCGAGCCCCAGACGGCCACGGCTCGCGGCGATGGCCCTGTGGATGCTGCGTTCAAGGCGATCGAGAAGATCGTGGGCAGTGATGCCGAGCTCCGGCTCTATTCGGTCAACAGCATCACGGGCGGCACGGATGCGCAGGGCGAGGTGACGGTGCGCCTGCAGGAGGGCAACAGCGTGGTCAATGGCCAGGCCGCTGATACCGACATCGTCATCGCCTCGGCGAAGGCTTTCGTCAACGGGCATAACAAGCTGGCCCAGCGCGAGTTTCGCGAGCATCCCCAGCTCGCCGCCGATCTGTGAATAGCGGGCAGGGCGGTCGCGCGCCGCCGCCGCTGCCCGAGGCAGCGCGGCGGGCGTGGCTGGAAGCGATGGGCATCCCCTGCTGGGTGCCGCGGCAGACGCCGCCGGTGCCATCGTTGGCGGATCGCGTCGAGGCCGCCGACCGCGACGCACGGCCGGCGCACGGCACGGCTGGGGCGGCGAGCGGTACTGACGCCGTTGAGCAGCCGGTGGACGAGGTTGGGGACGGGGCAAGAGCGGCTGTTGCCCGGATGGACTGGGAGGCCCTGCACACGACGGTCCTCGGCTGTCGCCTTTGTGGGCTGTGTGCGGGGCGTACCCAGGCGGTCTTTGGTGTCGGCAGCCGCGAGGCGGATCTGCTGGTCATCGGGGAGGCGCCGGGCCAGGAAGAGGATCGCGAGGGCGAGCCCTTCGTGGGCCCGGCAGGCCAACTCCTCGATCGGATGCTCTCCGCCATCGGCCTCGATCGGCAGTCGGTCTACATCACCAACGTGCTCAAGTGCCGGCCGCCGCGCAATCGCGATCCGCAAGCCGAGGAGGCGCAAGCCTGTGCGCCCTATCTGCGGCGACAGATCGAGCTGCTGGAGCCGCGCGTGATCCTCGCCGTCGGCCGAATCTCCTGTCAGCAACTGCTCGAGACCGACGCATCGATCGGCCGCCTGCGCGGTCGCTGGCACCGGTACGGACCGCGCGATACGCCGTTGCGGGTGACGTATCACCCGGCCTATCTGCTGCGCCGGCCGCCGGAGAAGGCAAAGGCCTGGGCGGATCTGTGTGCGGTACGCGCGGCGCTGGATCCGGCGTGAGAGGGAACCGCTGCTACCCACTCGCGCGGTGGGGGGCCATACGGGCTCGTGGCGAGCGCGAGCGCGAGCGTGATGCCGAGGGCGGGGCTTGCCTGGTTGAGGCACCGCCGCCGCCGGCGTACCTTTGACTTCGTACCGCTGGATGGTTGGTCATGCGGCGAGGTTCACCCACCCCGGCATGGCGCCGGTTGTTCAACCGGGGTTACGAGGTTCTTCATGGTTGCGGTGGTCGAGCGTCCCTGGCAATTCCGACCGATGGTGGCTGAGGATCTGGTCAGCGTCGTCGGTGTCGAACAGGCCTGCTACCCCTATCCCTGGTCGCGTGGGATCTTCGAGGACTGCCTGCGCGTGGGCTACTGCTGTCTGGTCGTTGAAGGCGCAGCCGAGGGGATCTGTGCCCACGGCATCATGATGGTGCGTGCGCGCGAGGCGCATGTGCTCAATCTCTGTGTGGCGCCCGCTGCACGCCGCCGCGGCATTGCTCGAGCCTTGCTCGCCGAGCTGCTCGATGTCGCCGCGCGCATGAATGCCCAGAGTGCCTTCCTCGAGGTCCGGCCATCGAATACCGGCGCAGTCGCGCTCTATCACGAGGCGGGATTCCACGTCATCGGGCAACGTCCCGACTACTATCCGGCGCCTTTCGGCCGCGAGGATGCCCTGGTCATGGCGCGCGATTTGGCAGCCGCGACCCACTGATCCCTGCGCGCGCGCAGGTGCCGCGTTATAATCGCGCGCCCTGATGGGCATGTGCCCACACTCACCGCTCCCTGCGCGTACAGGCGATATTCATGGCAGTACAGGCTGAAGAAACCGCCCGTCGGCGGACGCTGGCGATCATCTCCCATCCCGATGCCGGCAAGACGACCGTCACCGAGAAGCTGCTGCTGTTTGGCGGCGCCATCCAGCAGGCCGGTACGGTCAAGGGGCGCAAGGCGGCACGCCATGCCACCGCCGACTGGATGCAGATGGAGCAGCAGCGCGGAATCTCGGTTACCTCGGCCGTGATGCAGTTCCCTTACCGCGAGCGCATCGTCAACCTGCTGGACACGCCCGGCCACGAGGACTTCTCTGAGGATACCTACCGCACACTGACGGCCGTTGATTCGGCGCTGATGGTCATCGATGTTGCGAAGGGGGTGGAGGAGAGAACGGAGAAACTGATGGAGGTCTGCCGGCTGCGTACGACGCCGGTGATGACGCTGATCAACAAGCTCGACCGGGAAGGCCGCGATCCGATGGAGCTGCTCGACGAGGTCGAACGCACCCTCGGTATCCGTTGTGCGCCGGTGACCTGGCCGATCGGCATGGGTAAGGGGTTCCAGGGGGTGTTCCATCTCTGGAAGGAGCAGGTCCATCTCTTTTCGGCGCGCCACGATGGCGGCATCGTCGAGGGCGAAAAGATCGCGGGGCTGGACAACCCGCGCCTCGACGAGGTGCTGGGGAGTCAGGCCGGGGAGTTGCGCGAGGAGATCGAGCTGGTCCGGGGAGCGAGTCACGAGTTCGACGAAGCGGCCTTCCTCAGGGGTGAGCTGTCACCGGTCTTCTTCGGTTCAGCAATCAACAACTTCGGCATTCAGGAGCTGCTCGATGAGTTCGTGCGCTATGCCCCGGCGCCGCAACCGCGTTCGTCGACGCGGCGCACGGTCCACCCCGAGGAGGAGAAATTCTCCGGCTTTGTCTTCAAGATCCAGGCGAACATGGACCCGCAGCATCGCGACCGGGTCGCTTTCTTGCGCATCTGTTCGGGCCGTTTCGCCAAGGGCATGAAGGTGTACAACACGCGCGTGGGTAAGGAGACGAAGATCAGCCAGGCACTGACCTTCATGGCGGCGGAACGGGGGCGAACCGAGGAGGCCTATCCCGGAGACGTCATCGGCGTGCCCAACCACGGCACAATCCGGATCGGAGACACCTTTACCGAGGGTGAGCGCTTTGCCTTCACCGGGATCCCGAACTTCGCGCCGGAGCTGTTCCGACGCGCGCAGCTCAAGGATCCGATGAAGATGAAGGCGCTGCAGAAAGGCCTGGAGCAGTTGTGCGAGGAGGGCGCCACCCAGCTCTTTCGGCCGCTGAACAATAACGATCTCATCCTGGGGGCGGTCGGGGTGTTGCAGTTCGATGTGGTAGCACAGCGTCTGCGCGACGAGTACGGCGTTGACTGCCGGTTCGAGCCGGTGGGTGTGCAGACGGCGCGCTGGGTGGACTGTGGTGACCAGCGGCGCGAACGGGAGTTTCGCGAGCGGGTAACGGAGAATCTGGCGGAGGATCACGCCGGTGAACTGGTCTATCTGGCGCCGACGCGGGTCAATCTGGAGATGACGCAGGAGCGGTGGCCCGATATCGCTTTGCGGGCCACGCGCGAGCAGGGAGGCTTGTCCGGGCAGGCTTGATGTGGCCGTGTCGCTCCGGCCAGGGGGCCGTGCGGGGCCATTCCCGGGCGAGCACGCCCCCTGCGCAACGTCCCCCGGGCGCATCGACGGGTCGCGGTGGCGGAGGGCGGGTTCCGTGCTGAGCTGGATGCGCTACCATGCCCGCGGAATGGTTCGGAGCATGGCATGATGGCCTTCAGCCCCGTACAGTGGATGGGCCGCGCGCTGGCCCGATTCCTCTCGCGCGAGCGACCGCAGGAAATATCGACGGCGACGACACGCCCCGACCTCCTCTTTGACGCGCTGGAGCCAGGGGATGTGCTGCTCGTCGAGGGCACCAGTCGGATCAGTGGGGCGATCAAGTACCTGACGCAGTCGACCTGGTCCCATGCGGCGCTCTATGTAGGGGACGCGATCGATGGCGACAGTCTCTCCAGTGAGCGGCGCTCGCTCGTCGAGGCGGATTTGAACGACGGCGTCCGGGCGGTACCGCTCGGTCTCTACGCGCATTATCACACCCGCATCTGCCGCCCAGTCGGGCTGACTCCAGCGGAAAACGAGCAGGTGATTCGTTACGCGATCGAGCGTCTCGGGCATCAGTACGACCTGCGCAATATCTTCGACCTCGCGCGCTATCTCATCCGCAACCCGCCTGTTCCGGGCCACCTCAAACGCCGCATGCTAACCTTCGGCAGTGGGGATCCCACACGCGCGATCTGCTCATCGCTAATCGCGCAGGCCTTCCAATCGATCCGCTATCCGATACTGCCCGCGATCGATTATCTGGAGCCGGCCGCGCACCACCCGCCGGGCTATCTGCGCGAGATCTACCGGATCCGCCACCATTCGATGTATGCACCGCGCGATTTCGACGTTTCGCCCTTTTTCGACGTCGTCAAGCCACGAGTGGTTGATGGCTTCAATTTCCGCGCCTTTGACTGGTTCGAGGACGAAGGTAGCGACACTTCGGCCGAGCACTGATTCGCATCGCTGCCACCGTGGCGCGAATCCGTATAATGGCCCGCCGTTGAGCCACCAACCGTTGGAACCCCGATGGACCCGACAGCCCGAGATGAGGAAAGACCCTCCTTCCGCAAGGGGGTAAGGGACTGGATCGAGAGCTCGCGTATCCAGAATCTCATCATCGCGGTGATCGTGTTCAACGCCATCACACTCGGGCTCGAGACGTCGGTGATGGTCCGCGCCCATGTCGGCGATTGGCTCTGGTGGATCGAGCGGATCGTGCTGACGATCTTTGTCGTCGAGATCCTGATCAAGCTGTATGCCCACCGGCTGTACTTCTTCCGTAGCGGCTGGAACGTCTTCGACTTCGTGATCGTCGGCGTATCGCTTGTGCCGGACGCGGGCCCGCTGGCGATCCTGCGTGCACTGCGCATCCTCAGGCTGCTACGGCTGGTAACGAAGATGCAGCGGTTGCGCCGTATCGTCGAGTCGCTGCTGCGCGCGATCCCCAGTATCGGGTGGATCGCCGTGTTGCTGTTGATGGTGTTCTACATCTTCGCCGTGATGGGGACCAAGCTCTTCGGCGAGGCGTTCCCCGGTGATTTCGGCCACCTGGGTCTATCGATGTATTCGCTGTTCCAGGTCATGACGCTGGAGAGCTGGTCGGAGGAGATCGCGCGCCCCATCATGGAGCGCTACCCCCTTGCCTGGCTCTATTTCGTCACCTTTATTCTGGTTACCGCCTTCACGGTGCTGAACCTCTTCATCGGTATCATCGTCAGCGCCATGCAGGAGCAGCACTACGAAGAGGAGGAGGCACGGCGCGAGGCCAGCGAGGCGAAGGCGCACGCCGAGCGCGAGGAGTTGCTGGACCTCATGCGCCGCATCGACGATCGCCTCGCCCGTCTAGAGCGCCGCTAGTGCGCGCCTAGTCGACACGCGAGACCGTGTAGCCGCGTCCCTCGAGTAGCCGGATGCTTCCCTGCTCGCCGGGTAGATGGAGTGCGCCGATGGCGATGAAGGTACCGCCCGTGCGCAGATCCGCATCCATGCGCGTGACCATGATCTGGTTGCGCTCGACGACCAGGCGGCGCATGAAGGCTTCCTGATCCTCCAGCCCAGGCAGGGCCGGATGCTCCTCGGCCACGCGCACCAGGCCCGCGAGGTCGCCATCGAGGTAGAGTGACACCATTTTCTCATAGAGCTCTTGGACACGGTCCTCCTCGACATACTCGACGGCGCGTTCCAGCATGGCGATCTGCTGTTCCAGGGGCAGATCGTCGAAGATGCCGAGCTGTTCATCGAGCGTCTCCAGACCCTCGACGGAGGCCTCGCGCGCCTGGGCGCGCTCGAAGAGTTGGTAGTCGAGGATCTCGGTGGGGTCCTCGTCGGGCACGCTCATGATGGTAGCCAGGGCCCACGGGCGCATGCGGGGCAGCGTCTCCTCGGCGAGCCCGACCTTGGCGGCGGCCTGCCGGGTCCGCTCCCAGAGCGCCTCATCCAGCTTGTCCGGCAGGGTACGACCATCGAGGTAGAACATCCGCATCATGGCCGGGTCCTCGAGCAAATCGGCGAAGTCGAGCTCGAAGCGGTAGCGCTGGGCGTTGTCGAATGCGGTTTCTACGGCATCGGGGAGATCAAGTACGCGCTCATCGGCGCTGTGGATCGTGCCGAAGAGATAACTCGGCTCATCGGCCTCGGCGTGATCGATCTGCCACAACAACCCCTCGTCGATTCCGTCGGTTGCCTGGGCGACGGGGATGAACGCGAGCAGGATCGCGACCGCGATGCTACGGGACAGGGTACGGGGCATTTGCAGGCTCTCCACTCGACCGAGCCTCAGGTTACCCTGCATCGGCGGCTGTCCGCGAGTCCCCGAGGTGGCGGTAGAGGCGGGGCATGTAGTAAAGCAGCGTCAGAGCGCGCACGGCGAGGAAGACTGTCATGGCGAGCCAGAGTCCATGATTGGCCAGCAGCGGCACGAGTAGCGCGGTAGCAGCGAGGAACAGCGCCGTCGAGACCAGCATGGCATTGCGCATCTCGACCGTGCGCGTGGTGCCGATGAAGATGCCATCGAGCTGGAAGCTCCAGACCGCGACCAGTGGGATCAGGATCATCCAGGGGAGGTAGGTCGATGCGGCCTGCCGCACGGTATCGAGATCGGTGAGCCAGCCGATAAACAGCGGGCCGAGGCCGGCGTAGGTTACGCTGAATAACCCGGCCACGGCGACGGCCGAGACCGTAGTCGTGCGCAGCGAAGCTGTGAAGTGGCGGTGGCTGCGCCGTCCCCAGGCGGCGCCGGCCAGGCCTTCGGCGGCGTGGGCGAAGCCGTCCAGCCCGTAGGCTAGGAAGAAGAAGAACTGCAGCAGGACCGCATTGGCTGCCAGTTCGATCTCCCCGATCCGGCCACCGCTTGCGGTGAACCAGAAGAAACTGCCCACAAGGCAGAGCGTGCGGAGCAGGATATTGCCGTTGACGGTGATCAGCGCTCGCAGTCCGTCCCCCGCGAGCAGGGCGGGGCGCCGCCCCGCTGTTGGCAGCTTATGCAGTGCATGGAGCACGAGCCAGAGCCCGAGGCCCACGGCGGTGAATTCCGCGATCACGGAGGCGAGGGCGACTCCCTCGATGCCCATGCCCAGAACGGGGACGAAGAGCAGATCGAGGCCGACGTTGGTGCCATTGAGCACGAGCTGGTGGACGAGGAGTGCCCGCGTGCGCTGCAGCCCGATCAAGGCGCCGAGCAGGGCGTAGTTGGCGAAGGTCGCCGGTGCGCTCCAGATCCGGATGTCGAAGTAGGCGCGCGCGAAGGCCTTGACCGACTCGCTCGCCTCGATGATCGTAAAGGCGACGTACGCGACCGGCCATTGCAGCGCCAGCATCAGCAGGGCCAATGCGAGGGCGAGCAGGAGCGCGCGCGCGATGGCGACGCGCACGTTGTCGCCCTGTCCGGCGCCGTAACTCTGGGCGACGAAGCCCGTAGTGCCCATGCGCAGGAAGCCGAAGGTCCAGAACAGGACGCTGAACAGGCTTGAGCCGATGGCGACCGCACCGATGTAGGCGGCCCCCGACATGTGGCCCATCACCGCGGTATCGACGGCACCGACCAGAGGAATTGAGAGGTTCGACAGGATGATCGGCCACGCCAGCGCCCAGACATAGCGGTAGCTTGGCGGCCGATCGTCAGCGTGGGCTGCGGTCACGGTAGGGATTACCCGTATCGGATGCTCAGCAATGGCCGCGACCGGTTCGGGCCGTGACCGCGAGTCCGCCCGCACTGCCCCGACCGGCGTAACGGCCGGCCCGGGGCACTGTGGGCATTAGGCGGAGGCTACGATAGCTCGGGGTCGATGCCGCCCATGCAGAGATACTTGATCTCGAGGTAGTCTTCGATGCCGTACTTCGAGCCTTCGCGGCCGAGTCCGGACTCCTTCAGCCCGCCGAAGGGCGCGACGGCCGTGGAGATGATGCCGGTGTTGATCCCGACGATGCCGTAGTCGAGATGCCGGCCGATGCGCCAAGCGCGACCGAAGTCACGGGTATAGAAGTACGCGGCTAGGCCCGCCGTGGTGTCGTTGGCGAGCCGGATCGCTTCGCTCTCCGTGGTGAAGCGCAGCAGTGGCGAGACCGGACCGAAGGTCTCTTCCTGGCAGACCAGCATGTCATGGGTTACGTCGGTCAGCACCGTGGGTTCGAAGAATGTGCCGCCCAGTGCGTGGCGGCTGCCGCCGGTCAGTAGACGTGCGCCACCCGCCACGGCGTTACTGATGTGCTGCTCGACCTTCTCCACCGCGCGTTCGTCAATGAGCGGACCCTGCTGAACGCCCTCGCCGAAGCCGTCGCCGACGTTGAGTTCCCGCACGCGCTCGGCCAGGCGTTCAGCGAAGGCGTCGTGGATCCCGTCCTGGACGAGGATGCGGTTGGCGCAGACACAAGTCTGGCCCATGTTGCGATACTTCGAGCCGATGGCGCCGTCCACCGCGGCCTCAAGGTCGGCATCATCGAAGACCAGGAACGGGGCGTTGCCGCCAAGTTCCAGTGAAATCTTCTTCACTGTGTCGGCGCTCTGCTTCATCAGCAGCTTGCCGACCGCGGTGGAGCCGGTAAAGGAGACCTTGCGCACACTCGGGTTGCGGGTGAACTCTTCGCCGAGGGTCGCCGCGTCACCGACCACGACACTGAATACGCCCGCGGGCAGGCCTGCACGCTGGCCTAGCTCCGCCAGCGCCAATGCCGACAAGGGCGTCTCGGCTGCCGGTTTGGCCACCATCGTGCAGCCGGCTGCCAGGGCCGCACCGGCTTTGCGCGTGATCATTGCCTGGGGGAAGTTCCAGGGTGTGATCGCCGCACAGACCCCGATCGGCTCCTTGACGACCACGATTCGCTTGTCTGGCTGGTGCGCGGGAATCACATCGCCGTAGACCCGTTTGCCCTCTTCGGCGAACCACTCCAGGAAGGAGGCGGCGTAGGCGACCTCACCGCGCGACTCGGCGAGCGGCTTGCCCTGCTCCGCGGTCATCAGGTGCGCCAGGTCGTCGACATGCTCGTGCATTAGATCGTGCCAGCGCCGCAGGATGGTGGCCCGTTCCCCTGCGGTTCGCTCGCGCCAGGCAAGCAGGGCCTGTTCCGCGGCTTCGATCGCCTCACGCGCGCCTGCGGCGTCGACCGTCGCCACGCGCGCGAGCTCCTCCCCTGTCGATGGGTTCGTCACGGGCAGAGCGGCCGCATTGCCGGTCCATTCGCCGGCGATGTGGCAGTGCGAGCGCAGCAGATTCGGATCCTGGAGTTTCACACCGTTCTCCCCGTTGTCCACTGATCCCTAGGATAGCGCAATCGGCCACCGGCTCGGGAGGGTAGAAACAAGCGCGGAGGTGGCGCACCCTGCGGATGATGCCGCTGTCACGGTTCGCGGGGAGCGTCCTGCGTCTCGTCACCGGGTGTTTCGGTGGCGTCCTGCGCTCGCGTGCCCGGGTCTTCCGGCGTGGTCTCGCCGCGCTCGGGGGGCGGGATCGGGGTGTCCAGGACGGCGGCGATGGTGCGCAAGAGTTCCGCCTCCTGTGCGCTGATGTGGCCGTCGCTGGTGACGCAGGCCAGACAGGCGGCCAGGAACCGCTTCCGTGAGCGCGGTTGCAGACCGGAAAGTTTCTCCAGGGCCTGGGAGAATTCGCGCAGCGAGCAGGCTTCGCGGGGGGTGGGCTCGCTCGCGGCTGCCTGTTCGCCAGCGAGTTCACGCATCGCCTTGTCCCAGGCGTCACGGCGCGCTTCATCGTCGGTCTTCATTGCATGGCAGAGCAGCGAGAGCACACAACGCGCCTCGTCGAGATGCCTCTTCACTCCGCCAGGGCCGATGCCCGGGCGATCACGCTCGAACAGGTAGTGCAGGAGCAGGGTGCGCAGCGTGTATTCGTGGATTGCCAGGCGGCCGTCGGCGCGGATCAGGTTGTCGAGTGATTCCACGAGCGTGCGCCGATCGTCCTGTTCGAGTTGTCGCAGCGCGGGCATGGCGAGTTCGAGTAGCGGAAGTCGGATGTGCGGCTGCAGCCCGCCGCTGCCGTCTCCCCATGTGTTTTCGAGCCGTTCGCGCAGCGCCAGTGTCGGCCCCGATTCCGCGGCCGGGAGTTGGTCGGCATAGTCCGGCTGGTGCAGTAGCAGCGCCCACATCAGTCGCCGCGCGTCCTCGGGCTGATGCAGGGCTTGGTACAGCGGCGTGGGGATCTCGGCGAGCAGAGAGCGCGCTGCCGTGAGGCGATTTGCGCCCGGATTGCCCGCCAGGGCGCCAATGGCGGCAATAGAGAGTAGAGCGGCGACCTGTCCCGGCGTGTCCGCGTCGAGTGGGTCCGGCACATGCTCGGTCAGCGGACTCAATGACCCCGTTGACGAAGCGCCCTGGCTGGTTTGGGCCTCGCTGCCCTGCGGCTTGCGTTGGTCGCGTTCACGCCGGCGCTCGCGCTTGCTGGCGCGCTCCTGCTGACGGTACTCAACCAGAAATTGCGGCCCGATCGCGCGCAGGCGCTCCTTGAGCGGCGGGTGTGTCGCCGTGAGGCCGCTGAGCCCGCCGACGGTGCGGCTGAAGCCCATGTGCGAGATCTCTTCGGCGTGGCTGGCGGCGAGCTTGCCACCGTGGCGCTGGTTGCCGATCTTCATCAGCGCACCCGCTATCCCGCGCGGATTCCGGGTGAATTGTACCGCGGCGGCATCGGCCAGGAATTCCCGGTGCCGGGAGACCGCTGCCTTGATGATGCGTCCGATGAAGACGCCGATCCAGCCGATGATGATCAATAGCAGCCCCAGGAGGAGCATGGCGATGGCCGCCCGGGCGTCGCCGCCGCCGCGCCCTTGGCGACGACTGCGCATGCCTCCGCCTCGACCCGCACCCATGAACATCGCGCGCCAGACCGACCCCCCCATCTCGCCGATCAGGGTGATGCCGGCGAGCAGGGCGAGCAGGTGCACGTTGATGCGCATGTCGCCGTTGGCGATGTGACTGAACTCGTGGGCAACAACGCCTTGCAGTTCGTCGCGATCGAGCTGCTCCAGCGCCCCTCGGGTTATGCCGATTACCGCGTTGCCCGGCTGCATGCCGGCCGCGAAGGCGTTGATGCCCTGTTCGTGATCGAGGATGTAGAGATCCGGCGGCGGCATGCCCGAGGCGATGGCGATCTCCTCGACTACGTTGACAAGGCGGCGTTCGGCAGGGTCGCTGGTTTCGGGGTCGACGATGCGGCCGCCCATCAACATGGCCACACGGCCGCCACCACCGCGGGCCAGTTGCGAGACCCGCACGACCGAGCCGCCTGCAATCACCCCGAAGGTGATGAGCGCAGTCCAGCCAGCGGCGGGCGAGGTGACCCATTCACGCAGCGTCCACGGGCCGTTGTCAGCAAACGTCAAGATCGCGACGAGCCAGACCGCGAGATTGACCGCGACGATCACCCCGGCGACGGCGAGGATGAAGCCACCGATCAGCAGCGCAGTCTGGCGCCGGGCCTCGTCCTGGCGCTCGAAGAAATCCTTCCTGGCCATTCCCCCAGTCCCTCTCCGCAGGCGTCGTTACTCGAAGGAGACCCTCACCGGCTGGCGTGCCGCCTCCGGCTCCTCAAGTTGGAGCTGTTGCGCCGGCTGAAAGCCGGTCGGGAGGGCGACCATGATGTTGGGGAATTGCTCGCGGTAGGTGTTGTAGTGCATCACCGCATCGTTGAAATGCTGACGGGCGAACGAGACCTTGTTCTCGGTCGATGAGAGTTCTTCCATCAAATCACGCATGGTGCCGTCCGCCTTGAGATCGGGATAGTTCTCCGATAGGGCGAACAGCCGGCCCAGCGCCTGGCCGAGCCCCCCTTCGGCTTGGGCGAGTTCCCGCATCCGGGCGGCGTTCTCCGGCTGCTGGGCAGCCGACTCTTCAGCGGCCTTGGCCTGGTTGCGTGCCTCGATGACTTGCGTGAGCGTCTCGCGCTCATGCTTCATGTAGCTCTTCGCCGTCTCGACCAGATTGGGGATGAGCTCGTAGCGGCGCTGGAGCTGGACGTCGATCTGGGCGAAGCCGTTACGGACCCGGTTACGGTGACTAACCAGGCGGTTGTAGATCATGACGCCGTAGGCGATCACGGCCAGCAGCAGAATCAGGAAGACAATCAGTGCAATGGTCATCGCGCGGTTCCCTTCGTTGTTGTAATCGATTATCGGCCTGCTGGCCCGGCCATCAAGGCTCCCGGGCCTCTTCCAGCTCGGCCTCCGCTTCTTTCACTTCGATTTCGGCCTCGCGGCGTTTCGCCTCGGCCCGCGCCTCCAGGGCCTCAGCCTCGCGATCGGCGAATTCGAGCTCCTCTTCGGCCTCGCGGCGCTTGCGCTCGGCCTCGCTCTCGAGCTCGCGTGCTTCGCGTTCGGCCTCCTCAAGCTCGCGCTTGGCTTCCTCGACACGGCGTTCGGGCTCGTCAAGCGGCGCCTCCGCCTCGGCCCGCGCTGCCTCGAGCTCGCGTTCGGCGCTGTCGAGCTCCGCTTCGGCCTCCCGCTCCCGCGCCTCCGCCTCTCGTTCGAGCTGGGTCGCCTCCCGTTCGACACGCTCGAGTTCGGCTTCGGCCTCGCGGCGCTTGCGCTCGGCTTCGTGCTCGAGTTCGCGCGCCTCTTCCTCGACCTCTTCCTGCTGGCGTTCCGCTGCTCGTAGCTCGTGTTCGGCTTCCTCGACCGCGCCCTCGGCGTCTTCCCGCGCCTCGTCAACGCGCTCTTCCGCTTCGTCACGGAGGTCGTCGAGGAAGGCAGCGGCTGGTGGCGCGGCAGCGAGTATACCGGTGGCGAGCATCAGCCCGAGCAGGCGTGGGCTTGTTGCGGTCATGGCGGCTTCCCCCGGTGATCCGCTGTCCAGCGGCAAGGCGACGTGTGCGGATGCATGCAGAGTCTAGTGTCGGCGAGCGCGTGCTGCAATTCCGCCACCGGGGAGGGCAATCTCACAGAACTTCCGAGGCGTAGTCGGCCAAGCGTGAACGCTCCCCGCGTGTGAGAATGATGTGCCCGGAATGCGGCCAGCCACGAAAACGGTCGACCACATAGGTCAGGCCCGATGTCGTCGCGCTCAGATAGGGGGTGTCGATCTGGGCGATATTGCCTAGACAAACGATCTTCGTGCCTGGCCCGGCGCGCGTGATGAGGGTCTTCATCTGTTTCGCCGTCAGGTTCTGGGCCTCGTCGATGATCAGATACCGGTTGAGGAAGGTGCGGCCACGCATGAAGTTCACCGAACGCACCTTGATGCGGCTCTGTAGCAGGTCGTGCGTGGCCTGGCGCTCCCAGATGCCGTCGTGGCTGGTTGCGGTCAGGACCTCGAGGTTGTCCATCAGCGCGCCCATCCACGGCGTCATCTTCTCTTCCTCCGTTCCGGGGAGGAAACCGATGTCCTCACCGACCGGCACGGTGACCCGCGTCATGATGATCTCGCTGTAGCGTCGATCCTCCAGCGTCTGCTCCAGCCCCGCTGCCAGAGTGAGCAAGGTCTTGCCGGTGCCGGCGACGCCGATCAGGGTGACGAATTCGATTTCGGGATCGGTGAGCAGGTTCAGCGCGAAATTCTGCTCGCGGTTGCGCGCCTGGATACCCCAGATGGCCTGTGGCTCCGAGTAGAACGAGCGCGCAAGCTCAAGCGTGGCCGTATTGCCCTCGACACGGCGTACAAGGGCCTCGAACGGACGCTCGCCAGCGAGATAGAGGCACTCGTTGGGCGTCCACTCCGCGGCGTCCGCTCCCGTTAGCCGATAGTAACTGCGGTCGCCGGCGTGCCACGCCTCGACGCCAGCGTCGTCTCGATCCCAGAAGTCGGCTGGCAGTGCCCGCTGGCCCGCGTAGAGCAGATTGGCGTCATCGAGGACCTGGTCGCTCGAGTAATCTTCGGCGTGTACGCCGAGTACGCTCGCCTTGATCCGCAGGTTAATGTCCTTGGATACGAGCGTGACCTGGCCTTCCGGGCGCTCTGCCATCAGCGCTAGCACGGTGCCCAGGATGGAGTTGTCCGGGCGATTACCCGGCAGCGACTCCGGCAGGTGCCCGCTGTGATCCTGCATCTCGAACAGCAGGCGACCGGCAGGGGGCTGCTCGGGTGCGCCGATGTCGGTGCCGTTGCCCAGCGCGCGATAACGAGTGACGGCGAGCGGGATGCCCTCGTGGATCGGGGCTGAGCGGTGTGCCTGCATCAACTCGTCAATGAACCGCGACGATTGCCGCGCGTTGCGCGCGGTTTCGGAGAGGCCCTTCTTGCCCGCGTCGAGTTCTTCGAGCACAACCATCGGCAGATAGACATCGTGTTCCTGGAAGCGGAAGAGTGCGGCCGGGTCGTGCATCAGCACGTTGGTATCGAGGACAAACAGGCGTTGATCGCCGGCATTCATGAATGGAGTTCCTGCATGGAGTATCCGCCGGCCCTCGCCGGTGCGCGGGGTGGATACGGGTGAGTGGCCGCTGTGTCGACCTACCGCTCCGCATCGGTTGCGCGCCGAGTGTACTGTGTGGAAGGGCGCCAGGGAACGGGCGCGTAAGGCGGTTGTCTCTATTCAGGCGTGTGCGTAACATTGCGGGCTTGATTCCCTGCAGGAATTTCCCATGTTTCAAGGCAGTATGGTGGCGCTCGTGACGCCGATGACGGCGGGCGGCGACGTTGATGACGAAGCGCTCGGGCGCCTCGTCGAATTTCACGTTGACAACGGTACCGATGCGATTATCTCGGTGGGCACCACGGGGGAGTCGCCGACCCTGGACCCGGAAGAGCACATCCGGGTAGTGCAGCGAACCGTGGATTTCGCTGCCGGGCGCTTGCCCGTCATAGCGGGCGCGGGCGCGAATTCCACCACCGAAGCGGTTCATCTCGCGCGCGCTTCGATGGATGCGGGCGCCGACGCTACCCTGCAGGTGACTCCCTATTACAACAAGCCGACGCAGGAGGGCATGTATCTCCATTTCCGGCACGTGGCCGAGGCCGTGCCCTGTCCGCATATTCTGTACAACGTGCCTGGGCGGACCGGCGTCGATCTGCTCCCGGAGACCGTGGAGCGCCTCTCCCGTTTGGAGAATATCGTCGGCATCAAGGAGGCGACGGGGGATCCGGCACGAGCGAGGGAGATCCTGGATCGCTGCGGCGAACGGATGCGTGTCTACAGCGGCGAGGACCCGACTGCGATGGAGCTCATGCTCGTCGGTGGGCATGGTGATATCTCGGTGACCGCCAATGTTGCGCCGCGACAGATGCAGGCGCTGTGCGCGCATGCGATCGCTGGGGACCGCGCCGAGGCGGAGGCGATCAACCGCCGCTTGTCTGATCTCCACGCGGCCCTGTTCTGCGAGCCCAGCCCCATACCCGTGAAGTGGGCACTGTACTATCTCGGCCTGATCGACAGCGGCATCCGGTTGCCGCTGACCCCGCTCACGGAAGCCAATCAACCCCGCGTGATCGAGGCCCTGCGTAATGCCGATGTGCTTTGACACCCGCACGTTCGCGGTCGTCTCACTGATCGCGGGTGTGCTCGTCGCTGCATCGTGCACACCCGGAAGCGGCAGCCCACAGGTCGCGTACAAGGATGCGGAAATCGAGCAACCGCTGGAGGTCCCTCCCGATCTCACGCGCAATCGAGTCGAGGGAGCCGCCGAAGTACCGACGCTGGATGAGTCGGGAGAGCGGCTGCTCCCGCAGTTCCGCAATATCGAACTGCGCCGTGCGGGGCCGAACAGCTGGCTGGAGATGCAGGGGGCGCAGCCCGAAGAGGTCTGGCCCGAGATCGAGGCCTTCCTGCGCTCACAGGGGCTGACGGTACGTAACGCCGAGCCCGCCATGGGCGTCATCGAGACCGACTGGGTGCGGCGCTACGATTCACCGCCGCGCAGCGGCATCGCGGGCATACTCGATAGTCTCTTTGGCATTGGTCAGACCGATTTCAGCGACCGCTACCAGTTCCGTCTTGAGCGCATGCGCGGTGATGCCGGCACGCGCTTGTTCGTCAGCCATTGGGTGGCCGAGGATCAGGCTCGGGGCGACGGTGGCGTACAACGTCATCGCGGCTATGAATGGCAGCATCTGGCCGGTGATCCTGCGGTGGTCGCGGAAATCCAGCAGCGTCTGCTCCTCTATATCGGCCTGCGCGAGGCAGAGGCGGTGCGCATCGTCGCCGCCGAGACAGGGGACGAGGCCGTCCGCTACGAGGCCGACTACGAGGAATCCAACGGGATCGGATCGGTGTTCCTCGATACCCGCGATTGGGACGGTGCCTGGGGGCGACTCGGCGACTCCCTCGGACAGCTCGGGGGCCGCATCGCAGAGCAGGATCCGGACGCCGGGCTCTATCATGTGCGCTGGGTCCCGCCGGACGCGGCGCACGCGGGCAGTGGCGGGATCATGGCGGTTTTCGAGGATGACGAGGCGCCGGAACCCGGTGATTTCCTGGTCCAGTTGCGTGAGGACGAGGATGAGTCCGGGCTGCGCATCGTAGTGGCAGACGCAGAGGCGGGCCTCGATACGGCCGCATACGGCTTCGGCGGCGTCCCCTCGAGCCGCACGGCCGACAAGGCGCTGCTGCAGCAGCTCGCCGATCACCTCAGCGGCGTGGTGTTGCCGGGTACGGTGGTCGCCGGGGTCGAGGACGACGGGGGGCCGCGCGAGGTGGAGCGGGACGAAGCTGAATCGCCCGGCACCGGCGCGACCGGGCGGCGCGGTTACTGAACCCTGCCATGCCGTGCGCTTGGGGGGAGGCCCCGTACCTGGATGTACGTACGGGGCCGCGCGCGCTCCGCTGGTGGCGTCAGGCGGCGTCCTTGTCCTTGTGGATGCGAGCGTATGCCTGGTGATTGTGGATCGCCTCGAAGTTCTCTGCTTCCAGGGTGTAGGCCCGGATGCGCTCATCACCGTTTAATCGAGAGGCGACGTCGCGGATCATGTCCTCGACGAACTTCGGGTTGTCGTAGGCCTGCTCGGTTACGTACTTCTCATCCGGGCGCTTGAGCACTGCGTAGAGTTCGGCCGAGGAGGACTCTTCGACCATGTCCACGATGTCCTGAATCCAGATCGGGCCGTCGACCCGGGCGTCCACGGTTACGTGGGCGCGCTGGTTGTGGGCGCCGTAATCGGATATCTCCTTCGAGCAGGGGCAGAGGCTGGTGACCGGAATCAGCACGCCGATATAGAAGCGTCGCACGCCGTGTGTATCCACGTCACCGGTCAGTGTGACCTCGTAGTCCATCAGGCTCTCGACGCCGCTGACCGGCGCCTTCTTGCGCGCGAAGAAGGGGAATGAGAGCGCGATTCGCCCCGCAGATGCGTTGAGGCGCGCGAGCATGTCCTCGAGCAGGGCGCCGAAGGTGTCCGCGGACAGGGGGGCGTTGTGTTCGTGGAGGAGCTGGATGAATCGCGACATGTGCGTGCCCTTGAACTCCTGGGGTAGGTGCACGGTCATGGTCGCATGCGCGACGGTCGGCAGTGCCTCGCCGTGGCGGTCGCGCACGGTGATGGGGTAACGGATATCCTTGATTCCGACCTGGTCGATCGCGATTCGCCGGGTATCAGGAGTTCCCTGGATGTCCGGGATTTCGTTCATCTTGGCAACCATTCTGGCTTCAAGCCTCCTTTTGTTCCGTGTAGCGCACGCTGGCGCGGTCGTTTTCCCAGACGCTCACGGCGTGAACGCGGATGCCGGGCGTATCGAGGCGCTCGGCCAGCTCGCGGAAGAAGTGCCTGGCAATGTTCTCGGCAGTCGGGTTGTACACATCGAACGGCGCAACCTCATTCAGGTGGCGATGGTCCAGTCGCCCCGCGATCGCGCGCAGGTGGCCGCGGATCTCGCGAAAGTCCATGCCCATGCCGACCGAATCGAGTTCGTGGGCGGCGATCTCCGCTTCTACCCGCCAGTTATGGCCATGCAGGCGATTGCAGTCGCCCGCGTAGCCACGTAAGTGGTGTGCGGCGGCGAACTCACAAACGACGCGCATGATATAGGTCGAGGTCATATCGACGTTTACCGGGATCAAACCTTAGGATTCTACGGGAGTTTGTGGGGACCGCTCAATGCCACTTCCACGGTCTCCTGCTCGCAGTCGCCCGGCCTGGAGGTCGACCCCGTCAGCTCCCGACTCCCTGAGCCCGTTCGTCGGTCAGTAGCTCGCGGATGTCGGCGAGCAAGGACTCGGCATCGAGTCGGGCGGCGGCGAGTTGGTCACCGCGGCTGCCCTGGCCGATGAAGCGGTCGGGCAGGCCGATCGTGTGGGTGCGTATCCGGCTGCCGTGGGCGGCGAGGCAGCTGTTGACTGCCTCACCCGCGCCGCCCGCGATGGCGTTTTCCTCCAGCGTGATGAGGTGATCGTGATAGCCGGCGGCAGCGAGGACGGTGGCCTCATCGAGCGGTTTGACGAAGCGCATGTTGACCACTGTGGCGTCGAGTTCGGCGCCGATCTCCGCGGCCGGGGCCACCATGCTGCCGAACGCGAGAAGCGCCACACGCCGGCCCTCGCGGCGGATCTCGGCGCGGCCGATGGGTAGTGCCGACATGGCTTCGTCGACGCTGACGCCGGGGCCGTTGCCCTTCGGGTAGCGCACGGCCGCAGGGCCGTCGAGCTGCAATCCGGTGTAGAGCATCTGTCGGCATTCGTTCTCGTCGGCCGGTGCCATGATGGTCATACCGGGCAGGCAGCGCAGCATGCTGTAGTCGAAGCTCCCCGCATGGGTCGGGCCATCTTCGCCGACCAGGCCCGCGCGGTCGATCGCGAACAGCACGGGCAGCCCCTGTACGGCGACGTCATGCACCACCTGGTCGTAGGCGCGCTGCAGGAATGTCGAGTAGATGGCGACCACCGGGCGCTGGCCCTCGCAGGCGAGGCCGGCGGCGAAGGTGACCGCGTGTTGTTCGGCAATGCCGGTATCGAAATAGCGTTCCGGGAACTGCTGCTCGAACTCGACCAGGCCGGAGCCCTCGCGCATCGCCGGGGTGATCCCCACGACGCGGCTGTCCGTGGCGGCGATGTCGCAGAGCCAACGCCCGAATACCTCGGTATAGGTCGGGCCCGCCGCCGGGGTCGAGGATGAGCCGAGTTTCTTCCCTGTGCGGGGATCGAACGGTTTAACACCGTGGTAGCTGACGGGGTTGTCCTCGGCTAGCGCATAGCCCTTGCCCTTCTGCGTCACGATGTGCAGCAGCCGGGGCCCGCCCAGTTCCCGCAGATTACGCAAAGTCTTGACGAGGTTCGGCAGATCGTGACCGTCCACGGGGCCGTAATAGTTGAAGCCGAACTCCTCAAACATTGTTCCGGGCACGACCATGCCCTTGAAATGCTCCTCGGTGCGACGGGCTAGCTCCCACATCGGCGGCATCGCGCGCAGCACCTTCTTGCCCCCTTCGCGCGCCTGTGAGTAGAGTCGGCCGGAGAGCAGTCGCGTTAGGTACTTGTTCAGCGCGCCGACATTGGGCGAGATCGACATGTCATTGTCGTTGAGGATGACGAGCAGGTCGGCGCCGAGGTCGCCCGCGTTATTGAGTGCCTCGTAGGCCATGCCCGCGGTCATGGCGCCGTCGCCGATGACGGCGACGACCTGGCGGTTCTCGCCCTTCTGGCGCGCGGCCACGGCCATGCCGAGTGCAGCGCTGATCGAGGTCGATGAGTGGCCGACGCCGAAGGTGTCATACTCGCTCTCGCCGCGCTTGGTGAAGCCCGCGAGCCCCTGCCACTTGCGCATTGTGCCCATGCGCTCGCGCCGGCCGGTGAGGATCTTGTGGGGGTAGGTCTGGTGGCCGACATCCCAGACTATACGGTCGCGCGGGGTCTCGAAGACCGTGTGCAGGGCCACGGTGAGTTCGACCGCGCCGAGACCGGCGGCGAGGTGACCGCCCGTGGCGGCCACGGACTCGATGTGGAAGGCGCGCAGCTCGTCGTTGAGTCGCTGCAGCTCATCGCCATCCATCACCCGCAGGTCCGCAGGGGAGGCAACTTGCTCAAGAAGATCGAAACGCTTCGGGCGCTCCGGCATGGCGAGCCCGGCAGGCAGAGAAGTGGACCACGATTATCGCGACCCCGGCGAGGCTAGGCAAGGCCCAGGGGGTTCGCCCCGGCGCCTGCACGCCCGTTGAGCATCACAGGGCGGAGGGGCGTGGCCCCGACAGATGGGCTCCGATCCGGTATAATTGCGTCCTTTTGCTGGACCCGAAGACGATGACGACGAAGAAGGAGCAGCAGCCCTCGCTGGTGATCCGCAACGCGCGGCCCGTTGATGCTCGCCAGATCGCGGAGCTGTCGGGCAAGGTTTATGGCGCGCGCCAGGCCTATCCCGTGGAGATGATCCGCGGCCAGATCAACAATTTCGCCGACGGCCAGTTCGTCGCCGAGTACGAGGGCCGGATCGTCGGTTACTGCGCGACCTTCATTGTCAGCGAGGATCTGGCACTCGCCCCGCACAACTGGAGCGAGATCACCGGCCACGGCTTCGCCTCGCGGCACAACCCGCGCGGGGATTGGCTTTATGGCATGGAAGTCTTCATTGACCCGGATTACCGCAATCTGCGCATCGGTCAGCGACTCTATAACGAGCGCAAGAAGCTGTGCCAGTACCTGCGCCTGAAGGGCATCGTCTTCGGTGGGCGTCTGCCCGGGTTGGCGCGCCGGCGCAAGATCAGCGACCCCGCCGAGTACGTCGAGCAGGTGCAGAACAAGAAGATCCGGGACCCGGTGCTCTCGTTCCAGCTGCGCAATGGCTTCGAGCTGATCGGCATTCTCCATGACTATAGCCCGGAGGACACGGCTTCGCAGGGCCACGCCGCCCATCTGGTTTGGCGCAATCCGCAGCGGGCTCAGGAGGAATCGAGCCAGCAGGGAGAGGACACCAATCGCCTGCCCGACGCCATCCGTGTGGCCACGGTCCAGTACGAGCTGCGCCGGGTGAAGTCGTTCGAGGAGTTCGAGCAGTACGTCGAGTACTTCGTCGACGTCGTGGCCGATTACGGTGCCGATTTCGTCACCTTCCCCGAGCTGTTTACCCTGCAGTTGCTGTCACTGGAGGAGCACCCGCTATCGCCCGCTGAGTCGATTGATTTCCTGACCGATTTTACGAGCCGGTTCAAGGATTTCATGACGCAGCTCGCGGTGCGCTACAACATCAATATCATCGGTGGCTCGCACCCGACCAAGGTCGCCGGCGGGGATGTCCAGAACATCTGCTACGTATTCCTGCGTGATGGCTCGATCCACGAACAGGCGAAGATCCACCCGACGCCGAACGAGCGGTACTGGTGGAATATCGTTGGGGGATCCGAGGTCGAGAGCATCATGACCGACTGTGGCCCGATCGGGGTGATGATTTGCTACGACGCCGAGTTCCCCGAGATGCCGCGACATCTCGTGAATCAGGGTGCGCAGTTGCTGTTCGTCCCCTTCTGTACCGACGAGCGCCAGAGCTACCTGCGGGTGCGCTACTGTGCGCAGGCCCGGGCAGTGGAGAATCAGTGCTACGTCGTGCTCTCCGGCAACTGTGGCAACCTGCCCAAGGTCGAGAACCTGGACATCCAGTACGCGCAGAGCTGCATCCTCACCCCGTGCGACTTCGGCTTTGCTCGCGACGGGATTGCCGCTGATACGACCCCGAACACGGAGATGGTCGGCATCGCCGACCTGCGTCTCGAGACCCTGACCTCGGCGCGCAACACGGGTACGGTCCAGAACCTGAAGGATCGCCGCTTCGACCTCTACTCCGTTCGGTGGAAGAGTGTGTAAGCGGCGCTCGCTATTACCCAATTCCTGCTGGAGGGACGGCAATGGAGCATGATGGACGGGAAGTGGTCGAGCGGATCGCACCGATCGCGGTCGACCTGGGGGGAAGTGTACTCAGCGCATTGTTTCTGGTCGTCCTTGGCTGGGTGGTGGCCGGCTGGGCCCAGCGCGGCGTCCGTCGCGGTCTCGGGCGGATCGAGCGCATGGACCCAACGCTGACGGGCATCATCGCGGCGGTCGTGCGCTACTTCATACTGATCACTGTGCTGATTATGGTGTTGGCGCAGTTCGGCGTGCAGACGGCTAGCATCCTCGCCGCGCTCGGTGCGCTCGGCCTGGCGATCGGATTGGCGCTGCAGGGCACGCTGGCGAACATCGCGTCGGGTGTCATGCTGCTGTTCCTGCGGCCGTTCGGGGTGGGCGATTACGTCAATGCGAATGGCCACGAAGGGACGGTCGAGGAAGTCGGCCTGTTCACCACGGAGATGACCACGTTCGACGGGATCTATCAGTCGGTGCCCAATGCGGGACTCTGGGGCGGGCGCATCATCAATTACTCGCGCAACCCGAACCGGCGCCACGATATCGTCGTTGGTATCCATTACGCTGACGACATCGACCAGGCGCAGCGGGTCCTTCGCGATGTGCTCGCAACGGATGAACGGGTCCACTCGGACCCCGCGCCACAGATTCTGGTCCGCGAGCTTGCCGATTCGTCGGTGAATCTCGGCATGCGGTTCTGGACGAGCGGCGACGATTACTGGCCGGCCAACTTTGAATTGCGCAAGCAGGCAAAGCTGGCTCTGGACCGTAATGGCATCACCATCCCGTTCCCGCAACAGGATATCCATCTCCACCAAAAGGGTGTGGCGTGACGGGGATTCGATCCCTGTCGGGAAGTAGGCGGTTATGACGGAATTCGCAAAGGAAGTCTTCCCGGTCAATCTCGAAGAGGAGATGCGCCAGTCCTACCTCGATTACGCCATGAGCGTGATCGTGGGACGGGCGTTGCCCGACGTACGCGACGGTCTCAAACCGGTGCATCGACGTGTGCTGCACGCTATGCGTGAGCTGGGCAACGACTGGAACAAGCCCTACAAGAAGTCCGCCCGCGTGGTGGGTGACGTCATCGGTAAGTACCACCCACACGGTGACTCCGCGGTCTACGACACCATCGTGCGCATGGCCCAGCCCTTCTCCATGCGCTATCCGCTGGTTGATGGTCAGGGCAACTTCGGTTCGATCGATGGAGATGCTGCGGCGGCGATGCGGTATACGGAGGTGCGCATGGCGCGCATCGCCCACGAGCTGCTCGCTGACATCGACAAGGAGACCGTCGATTTCGTCCTCAACTACGACGAGACCGAGCACGAGCCGGCGGTGTTGCCGACACGGGTGCCCCATCTGCTGGTCAACGGTTCAGCAGGCATTGCGGTGGGGATGGCGACCAACATCCCCCCACACAATCTACGCGAGATCATCGCCGCGACCGTAGCCTTGATTGATGATCCGGATCTCGGCGTGGACGATCTCATGCGCTATGTGCCAGGTCCCGACTTCCCGACGCTGGGCCTGATCAACGGCTCGCGCGGCATCCGCGAGGCCTACCGCACGGGGCGCGGCCGCATCGAGATCCGCGCCCGGACCCATGTCGAGACCGACGAGCGTGGTGGTCGCGAGCGTATCGTCGTCACCGAACTGCCCTACCAGGTCAACAAGGCGCGCCTGCTTGAGAAGATCGCCGAGTTGGTCAAGAACAAGCGGATCGAGGGCATCACCGAACTGCGCGACGAGTCTGACAAGGAAGGCCTGCGTGTGGCGATTGAGCTACGCCGCGGCGAGATGGCCGATGTCGTGCTGAACAACCTGTTCAAGCACACGCAGATGGCGCTGGTTTTCGGTATCAACATGGTTGCCCTGGAGGAGGGCCAGCCGCGGCAGTTGGACTTGCGCCAGATCCTGCAGGCCTTTATCCGGCACCGGCGGGAGGTCGTCACGCGGCGCAGCATCTATGAGTTGCGCAAGGCGCGTGAGCGCGCCCACGTGCTGGAGGGGTTGGCGGTTGCGCTGGCGAACATTGATCCCGTGATCGAGCTGATCAAGGCCTCACCCAGTCCGGCCGCGGCGAAGGCGGGCTTGGTTGAGCGGGTCTGGGCCGCGGGCGTGGTTTCGGACATGCTCGCCCGTGCCGGTAGCGAGGCGTCTCGTCCCGAGGGCCTCGCTGCCGAATATGGCCTACACGAGGATGGTTATCGCCTCTCCGCGGAACAGGCCCAGGCGATCCTCGATCTCCGTCTGCACCGGCTGACAGGGCTCGAACAGGACAAGGTCGTCGAGGAGTACAGCGGCATCCTCGATCGCATCGCCGAGCTTATCGAGATCCTGGAGAATCCGGATCGTCTCATGGCGGTGATCCGCGAGGAGCTGGTCGCCGTAGGTGAGCAGTTCGGTGACGAACGCCGCACCGAGATCCAGAGCCGACAGGACGAGCTGACCGTTGAGGATCTGATCTCGGACGAGGAGGTGGTCGTGACCATCTCGCATGCCGGCTATGCCAAGGCGCAGCCGCTCAGCGATTACGGCACGCAGCGCCGCGGCGGTCGCGGCAAGTCGGCGACCCGGATGAAGGACGAAGACTTCGTCGACAAGCTCTTCGTCGCCGCGACGCACGACACGCTGCTGTGCTTCACCAATCATGGCAAGGTCTACTGGAAGAAGGTCTGGGAGCTCCCGCTCGCCTCACGCGGCGCCCGTGGCCGGCCGATGAACAATCTGCTACCGCTTGACGAGGGTGAGCGCGTCAACGCGGTGCTACCCGTGCGCGAGTTCCCCGAGGATCGCTATGTCTTCATGGCGACGCGTTCCGGCATCGTGAAGAAGACACCGCTGTCGCACTTCTCGAGACCGCGCACGAGCGGGATTATCGCGCTCGACCTGCGCATCGATGACTGGTTGGTTGATGTCGCACTCACCGATGGCGAGCGCGACGTGATGCTGTTCTCGTCGGGGGGCAAGGCCATCCTGTTCGAGGAGGGCGAGGTGCGGCCGATGGGACGTACGGCGACGGGCGTTCGCGGTATGAACCTCGGCAGTGGTGAACATGTCATCGCCCTGATCATTGTCGGCGACGGGGAGATCCTCACCGCGACCGAACACGGTTACGGCAAGCGCACGCCGGTCTCTGCCTACCGACGCATTGGTCGTGGCGGCAGGGGAGTGCGCTCGATCCAGACCACCCCGCGCAATGGGCGTGTCGTCGGTGCGGTCCAGGTCGGCGAAGACGACGAGCTCATGCTGATCTCGAATGCGGGGACCCTGGTGCGCACGCCGGCCGCCGATGTCTCGGTGATGGGGCGTGATGCGCAGGGGGTCCGCCTGATCCGCCTGGCCGAGGGGGAGCAGCTGGTCCAGATCGCGCGCGTGCAGACCCTGACAGGCGAGGATGGATCCGCAGATAATGGCGAGAATGGTGCGGGAGAATTGGCGTGATGACAGCTCGGGTGTCTTTCGGTGCCCACCGGCTCGGTAGGGGGTTGTGGTGATGGCGAGCGAGGAGCCAAGCGGGGAGTCGGAGCTGGCAGCGATGCGTGCACGCATCGACGAGCTTGATCGGCGGATCGTCGAGCTCGCAAACGAGCGCGCACGCTGTGCCCAGCAGGTAGCGGAGGTCAAGCGGGCAGCGGGTGAGACCGGTAGCTTCTGGCGCCCCGAGCGCGAAGCACAGATCCTGCGCGCGCTCGCCGAGCACAATGCCGGACCGTTGTCGGATCAAGCCGTAACCCGCGTGTTCCGTGAACTGATCTCCGCGTGCCTGGCCCTGGAGCAGCCGCTGTCTATCGCCTATCTCGGTCCGGCGGGTACGTTTACCCACGCGGCCGTGCACAAACATTTCGGTCGATTCGTCGAGGCGCGACCGCTCGGCGCCATCGACGAAGTCTTCCGCGAGGTCACGGCCGGGGGTGTCGATTTCGGGGTCGTGCCGGTCGAAAACTCGACCGAGGGCATGGTTACACACACCCTTGACGAATTCCCTGGTTCCAATCTGCGCATCTGTGGCGAGGTGATGCTGCGCATCCACCACCACCTGGTCAGTAGTGAACACCAGCTCGATGCCGTGCATACCGTCTACGCCCACCAACAGGCCCTGGCGCAGTGCCGCGAGTGGCTGGATGCGACCTTGCCGCGCGTGCAGCGGATTGCGGTCTCGAGCAATGGCGAAGCGGCGCGTCGCGTGCGCGAGGAACCGGGCGCCGCTGCGATCGCGGGGGCGATGGCCGCCGAGATCTACGACCTCCATTCGCTCGCCGAGCGTATCGAGGATCAGCCGGACAACACGACGCGCTTTCTCGTGATCGGCGACCATGACGTGTCGCCATCGGGGGATGACAAGACGTCGCTGATGCTGGCAGCGCGCAACCGGCCCGGTGCCCTGTTTCGGTTGATTCGCCCCCTGGCCGAGTACGGCATCGACATGACGCGGTTGGAATCCCGTCCGACGAGGGGGCGCCTGTGGCAGTACATTTTCTTCGTCGACATCCTCGGGCATGCGGAGGATCCGACCGTGCAGGCGGCTCTCGGGGCCGTCGAGGAGGAGGCTGCGCTGTGTCGCGTCCTCGGCTCCTATCCGCGAGCGGGCCACTAGTGTTCGTCGGCGGCTCGAGTCGTACGGGCGTCACGGATGCAAGGGCCGAGTGTGCTGCGCCGACTGGCGCACACCGTGCGCGTACGGCGCGCTATCGTCGGCCCATAACCCTGGGAGCAGTGTGGTGAGCTTTGATCCAGTGCAGTTGGCCGTGCCCGGCGTGCGCGATCTCGCACCCTACGAGCCGGGCAAGCCGATCGAGACCTTAGCGCGTGAGTATGGCCTCGACGACATCATCAAGCTCGCCTCGAACGAGAATCCGCGCGGGCCGAGTCCGCGCGCGGTCGAGGCGGCACAGCAGGCGGCAGCGCATGTGAACCGGTATCCGGATGGTGCCGGCAGTGCCCTGCGTGAACGGATCGCCACCCAGTTCTGTGTCGAGCCCGAGGCGATTACCCTGGGCAATGGGTCCAACGATGTCCTCGACATGGTTGCACGGACCTTTCTCGGGCCCGGGCGTAATGCGGTCTTCTCCCGCCACGCGTTCGCGGTCTATCCCATCGCCACACGAGCAGCGGGGGCGGCGGCCCATGTCGCCGATGCGCGTCCGCCTGACGACGAGGCTGCGCCCTACGGCCACGATCTGGATGCGATGTATCGCTGCATCGATGGCGATACCGGCGTGGTGTTTATCGCCAACCCGAACAACCCGACCGGGACTTGGCTCGATGGCGAAAGGCTCTACCGGTTTCTGGCTGCGGTGCCCGAGCATGTCGTCGTGGTGGTCGACGAGGCCTACGCCGAATGTGTCCAGGGGGTTGAAGGCTATATCGAGGCCAACGCGTGGCTCGGCGAGTTGCCGAATCTGATCGTGACGCGCAGCTTCTCCAAGATCCATGGTCTATCGGGCCTGCGCTGTGGCTACGCGCTGTCATCGACGGCGATTGCCGAGCTGCTCAATCGGGTACGGCATCCGTTCAACGTCAATTCGATCGCACTCGCCGCGGCTGAAGCCGCGCTCGACGACGCGGTGTTTCTGGAGAAGAGCCGCAACGTCAATGCCAAGGGGTTGCGCCAGCTTCAGGACGGATTGAAGGGGCTCGGACTCGACGTGATTCCCTCCGTGGCGAACTTCGTCGCCGTCGCTGTCGGTCGCGATGCCGGTCCGGTCTACGAGGCCCTGCTGCGCAGGGGCGTGATCGTCCGCCCGATCGGCGGTTATGAGCTTCCCCATCACCTGCGCGTGAGCGTGGGCACGCACGAAGAGAACGAGCGGTTCCTCGCTGCCTTGCAGCAGGTGCTGACCGCTTGAGTGGTGCAAGTATGAACGAACGCATCGCGATCGCCGGCGTCGGGCTGATCGGTGGCTCGTTCGCGCTGGCGCTGAAGGCGGCCGGTCACAAGGGCGAGATTGTGGGGATCGGCCGTGAGGCCGAGCGCTTGGCCGAAGCGCATGCACTCGGCATCATCGACCGGGGCGAGACGGACGCCGCCGCCGGTGTGCGCGGTGCCGACGTCGTGCTCCTCGCTGTGCCCATGGGTGCGATGCGCGACGTGCTTGTGGCGATTGCACCCGGCCTGGATGCCAACGTCGTTGTCACCGACGCCGGCAGCGTCAAGGGCAGCGTGGTGGCCGACGCCCGTTCGGTCCTCGGATCTCTTGAGCGTTTCGTTCCGGGGCATCCGATCGCGGGCACCGAGCGCAGTGGGGCCGGCGCTGCCTTCGCCGGGCTCTTCCAGGGGCGGCGGGTAATCCTGACTCCGACCGCAGAGGTCGATACGGCTGCGGTCGACCGGGTCGGCCGCCTCTGGGCGCGGGCCGGGGCGCTGGTCGAGCATCTCGATGTCGGGGATCACGATCGCCTCCTCGCCGCGACCAGCCATCTCCCACACATGCTCGCCTTTGGGCTCGTGGATGCGCTCGCGCGTGATGGCGATGCGGAACGGGTCTTCCGGTATGCGGCGGGCGGTTTTCGCGACTTCACTCGGATCGCTTCCAGTGATCCGGTGATGTGGCGCGATGTCTGTCTCGCCAATCGCGAGGCCCTGCTCGCCGCGATGGCTGCCTATCGCGATGACCTCGAGGCGCTCACCGCTGAGATCCGTGACGCCGATGCCGACGGCCTGCTGGCCCGCTTCCACCGGGCCAAGAGCGCCCGCGACCGGTTCTGTGAACGATGACCAGGCGACATGATTTTCGGGTGCAGCCCGGCGGCAGTCTGCACGGGCGTGTGCGCGTGCCGGGTGACAAATCGATCTCCCACCGCGCCGTGATGCTCGGAGCGATTGCCGACGGCGTGACGACGATCGACGGATTTCTCGAAGGCGCGGACGCGCTCGGCACCATCGGCGCCTTCCGTGCGCTCGGCGTTACGATTGGTGGCCCCGAAGCGGGGCGCGTCGTTGTCCATGGCGTCGGCGTCGAGGGGCTTCAGGCGCCGCGTGGCCCGATCGATCTCGGCAATTCGGGGACCTCGATGCGGCTGCTGACGGGCCTGTTGGTGGCGCAGAACTTCACCACGGTGCTCACCGGCGATGAATCCCTGTCGCGGCGGCCCATGCGGCGTGTCACAGAGCCGCTCGTGCAGATGGGCGCGCGGGTGGAAAGCGCCGAAGGGGAGACGCCGCCTTTGACGATCCACGGCGGAAGGCCCCTGAGCGCCATCGACTATCGCTTGCCCATCGCGAGTGCACAGGTCAAATCGGCCCTGTTGCTGGCCGGTATCTACGCCCATGGCCGTACCCGGGTGCGCGAGCCAGCCGAGAGCCGCGACCACACCGAGCGCATGCTCGGCGGTTTTGGCTATCCGGTGGAGCGCGGTGAGCTTGAGTGCAGTATCGACGGTGGCGGGCGGTTGCGCGCCAGCGACGTCGACGTGCCCGCCGACATCTCCTCGGCCGCGTTCCTGCTCGTGGCCGCGAGTCTGAGCCCCGGTTCAGACCTGATGCTCGAGCATGTCGGCATGAACCCCACGCGCACCGGGGTCATCGAGGTGCTGCAGAGCATGGGCGCCGACATCGACATCCTGGACCCGCGCACGGTGGGCGGCGAGCCGGTGGCGGACCTGCGGGTACGGTACGCGCCCCTGCACGGTGTCGACATCCCGCCGGCCGTGGTGCCGCGGGCGATCGACGAGTTCCCCATCCTGTTCATCGCCGCCGCGTGCGCTTCGGGCACTACCCGCCTCAGCGGTGCCGAGGAGCTGCGGGTGAAGGAATCGGATCGCCTGCAGGTCATGGCCGACGGCTTGGCCGCGCTTGGCATCAACGTCCGGACCCGGCCCGACGGCATCGACATCGAGGGCGGGCATCTGCAGGCTGGAGTGGTCGATAGTGCAGGCGATCACCGCATTGCCATGAGCTTCGCCGTCGCGGCACATCGTGCTGCGGGACCGGTCACGGTCACTGACTGCCGCAACGTCGAGACCTCCTTCCCGGGGTTCGTCGACCTTGCACGCTCCGTGGGTATCGACATCGAGTTGGAGGGAGAGGGGGCATGAGCGAAGCCCCCGTTATCTGCATCGACGGACCGAGCGGTTCGGGCAAGGGAACGGTCTGCGAGCAAGTCGCCCGCCGACTGGCGTTCCATCTGCTCGATAGCGGCGCCCTGTACCGGCTGACGGCACTCGCCGCGATGCGCGCCAACGTCCCCGTGGACGATGAGGCAGGCGTGGCGGCGGTCGCGCGAGACCTGCATTCGGAATTCGAGCCCGCCCCCGAAGGGGGGCTGCGGATCTGGCTGAACGGCGACAATGTAACCGCCGTGATCCGGACCGAAGAGGTCGGTATGAACGCCTCCCGTGTAGCGGCCTCGGCGCCCGTGCGGGAAGCCCTGCTCGAGCGCCAGCGGGCCTTTCGTCGCCCACCCGGGCTTGTGGCCGACGGTCGCGACATGGGTACGATCGTCTTTCCCAGCGCCGAAGTGAAGGTATTTCTCACTGCAAGTGCCGAAGAGCGTGCCCGCAGGCGTCATAAGCAGTTGAAGGAAAAGGGTATTGGTGTTAATCTTCGCGGTCTTCTCGAGGACATCGAGGCCCGCGATCGGCGCGACAGCAGTCGAGCCGCTGCGCCGCTCGTACCGGCAGTAGATGCAGTGCGCGTTGATTCGACTGGGTTAACGGTCGAGGACGTCACCGAGCGGGTGCTCGGCTTAGTGCGGGAGCGTCTCGGTGAGGTACTAGGTAAAGGGTGCGGATGATCCGCATCCACGGGCGGCGCGCGGGAGGCGCGGCGCTAGTTTACATCATCCGAATCGCATCGGGACGATGCGGACGGGCGTGCGCCTTGTGCGCGAATTCAATGGATCCAGAGTGAATGTCTGAAAGTTTTGCGGAGCTGTTCGAGGAGAGTCTGGCGCAGACCAACATGCGGCCGGGCTCACTGTTGATGGCCACTGTCGTGGATGTGCGCGATGACCTGGTCATTGTCAATGCCGGACTCAAGTCCGAGGGCGTGATCCCTGCCCAGCAGTTCACCGATGAAAATGGTGAAATCGCGATCGATGTCGGCGATACGGTTGAAGTCGCACTCGATGCCGTCGAGGACGGCTTCGGTGAGACGCGGGTGTCGCGCGAGAAGGCCCGCCGCGTGCGCGCCTGGTCGCAGCTCGAGGAGGCCTTCGAGGCTGGCGAGACGGTCAAGGGGCACATCACGGGCAAGGTCAAGGGTGGCTTCACGGTCGACCTGAACGGCATCCGTGCATTCCTGCCTGGGTCGCTGGTTGATGTCCGGCCCGTACGTGACACGAGCTATCTTGAGGGCAAGGAGCTTGAGTTCAAGGTCATCAAGCTCGACCAGCGACGTAACAACGTGGTCGTGTCGCGACGGGCAGTGGTCGAGTCGGAATACAGCGCTGAACGCGAGGAGCTGCTGAAGAATCTGCAGGAAGGGCAGACGGTCAAGGGCGTCGTCAAAAACCTGACCGACTATGGCGCGTTCCTCGATCTCGGCGGCATCGACGGCCTGCTGCACATCACCGACATGGCATGGAAGCGGGTCAAGCACCCCTCCGAGGTGGTCGAGGTTGGCCAGGAACTCGACGTCAAGGTGCTGAAGTTCGACCGCGAGCGCAATCGCGTGTCGCTCGGACTCAAGCAGCTCGGCGAAGATCCGTGGGTGGATATCGCGCGGCGCTACCCGTCAGGGACCCGTCTGTTCGGCAAGGTCACGAATATCGCGGACTATGGCTGCTTCGTCGAGGTCGAAGAGGGTGTCGAAGGTTTGGTGCACGTCTCCGAAATGGACTGGACCAACCGCAACGTGAGCCCCTCGAAGGTTGTCGCGATCGGTGACGAGGTCGAGGTCATGATCCTCGATATCGATGAAGAGCGTCGTCGGATCTCGTTGGGCATCAAACAGTGCCAGCCCAATCCGTGGGAGGAGTTCGCCGCTACCCACAACAAGGGCGATCGCGTGTCGGGCAGGATCAAGTCGATCACCGATTTCGGTGTCTTTATCGGCCTCGAGGGCGGTATCGACGGCCTGATCCACCTCTCGGATCTATCCTGGCATGAGCCCGGCGAGGAGGCTGTCCACAAGTTCCAGAAGGGGGAGGAGATCGAGGCCGTCGTTCTCTCCGTGGATCCTGAGCGTGAACGGATCTCTCTGGGCGTGAAGCAGCTCGATACCGACCCGTTCGCGAGCTTCGTGGCGGAACACCCGAAGGGCAGCACGGTGAAGGGGACGGTCAGCGAAGTCGAGCCCAAGGCGGCCACGATCGACCTGGGCGAAGGCGTCGAAGGCGTTCTGCGCGCGACTGAACTCTCGCGCGACCGCGTCGAGGATGCCCGCAGCGTGCTGTCGCCTGGCGATGAGGTCGAAGCGAAATTTATCGGCGTCGATCGTAAGAGCCGGGCACTGAATCTGTCGATCAAGGCGCTCGAGCAGGATACGGAACAGGCGGCGGTCAAGGAGTACAAGCGCAGCGAGCCAGCCGCGAACACCACGCTTGGCGACCTGCTCAAGGAACAGATCGGCAGCGACGACAAGAGCTGAAGCAGCCCTGAGTGATCACGACGGCCCGTGATCGGGCCGTCGGCCGAGTGACGGCCATGGGAGGGCTGTCGCCGGGGCCGCAAGCGGAGATCAGTGGCCTAGGTTCGGAGGGATCCGAGCCTTCGAACGGCGCGTGGCATTGGGGGCGCGATGACCAAATCGGAACTGATCGAAACGCTCGCGCGCAAACAGACTCACCTTGCCCACCGCGATGTCGAGCTAGCCGTGAAGGGGTTGCTCGAGACCATGAGCCAATCGCTTGCCAATGGCGAGCGGATTGAGGTGCGTGGTTTCGGCAGCTTCAGCTTACACTACCGCCCACCGCGGATGGGGCGAAATCCCAAGTCCGGTGATCCCGTGGTTCTGCGGGGCAAGTATGTCCCCCATTTCAAGCCGGGCAAGCAGTTGCGTGAAGAAGTGAATGCCCCGCCGCTCGATGACCGCTCTGTGGAGCACGATACGGGGGATTCCGCGGTGGAACGGCGCAGCGCATCCGGTGACCGCTGACCCCGCTCCGGCGGCCGGATAGGCCAGATGAAACGCTATCTCCTCCTCCTGCTGGCCATCGTGCTCATTATCGGCGCGAGCGTGTTCGCCGTGCATAACACGGATTCGGTGCGCGTCGATGGCGTCGTTGCCACTGGCGAGGCGCCACTGGTCGTGTGGCTGGTCGCCGCAGTGGTCCTTGGGGCCGTCCTTGCCATCGTCTGCATGGTACCGGCGTGGTTACGCGGCCGTGCTGAACGTCGGCGTTTGCGCCTCGAGCTGCAGCAGGCGCGAGATGAGTGTGATCAACTGCGCCGCGCCCCGCTGAGGGACCGCTGATCGTGTGGGAATTGCTTTGGCTGCTGCTACCCGTTGCGGCCGCCAGTGGTTGGTGGGCTGGCCGGCGGCATGGGCGCCGACAGGCCGAACGCAGCCAGCGCCATCCCTCAGGCGCGGAATATGTCCGTGGCCTGAATTATCTCCTTAACGAGCAACAGGACGAGGCGCTCGAGGTATTCATTCGACTCGTCGAGGTCGATAGTGAAACGATCGAGACCCATCTAGCACTGGGCAGCCTATTCCGCCGCCGAGGCGAGGTCGACCGTGCGATCCGTATCCATCAGAATCTGATCGCGCGGCCGAACCTGGACGAAGGCAACCGCGGGTTCGCGCTGCTTGAGCTGGCCCGAGATTACATGAAGGCGGGCGTGCTCGACCGGGCAGAAGGGCTGTTCACCGAGCTGCTTGGATCGCGCACACACCAGGTCGAGGCCTGCCGGCAACTGCTCGTGATCTATGAGCGCGAGAGCGAATGGGAGCGGGCGATCGAGACGGCTCGCCGGCTCCAGCGCTGCAGCGGCCAGGACCAGGGCTACCTGATTGCGCATTACCACTGCGAACTCGCGGATCAGGCTCGGCGGCGCAGCGATCCCGGTGCCGCGCGACAATGCGCTGCGCGGGCACTGGCGGCCGATCCGAACAGTGTGCGAGCAAGTATCCTCGAAGGCGACCTGGCGCTGGAAGCGGGGCGTGACCGGCGCGCCGTGCGCGCCTTTCGTCGGATTGAAAGTCAGGATCCGGCGTTCCTGCCCGAGGTGATCGATCGCCTACTCGATGCGATGAGTCGAGCTGAGCATCCCTCGGTGCTCAAGGGCTACATTGATCAGCTTCGCGGTCGCTACAACGGCTTCACCGTCATCCGTGCCGCGACGCGAGTGATTCGTGAGCATGAGGGGGAGGAAGCCGCGCGTGCCTTCTTCCGCGAACAGGTCGCACAACGCCCATCCCTGCGTGGACTGCGCGATTGGGTTGCCGCCGAGACGGAGCGTGCGAGCGAACGCACCCGTCCCAGTGCCGAGATCGTCCTCGGTATGCTCGACCAGCTCCTGGAGTCGAAACCGATCTATCAGTGTCACCAGTGCGGCCACCAGGGGCGCATCCTGCACTGGCAGTGCCCGAGCTGTCGACAGTGGAACGCGGTGAAGCCGATCATCGGGATCGAGGGTGAGTAACGCGATGCATCCCATCGACGGGGACCCGCGCATTGTCGTGGCCCTCGATTTCGCTGATCCGGCCGAAGCGATGGCACTGGTGGCCCGACTGGATCCGGCCCTTTGCCGGGTCAAGGTCGGCAAGGAGCTGTTCACGCGCGCCGGTCCGGCGCTGGTGGCCGATGTCCAGCGCCGTGGCTTCGAAGTGTTCCTCGACCTCAAGTTCCACGATATCCCATGCACGGTCGCCGCCGCCTGCCGGGCCGCTGCCGATCTGGGCGTCTGGATGGTCAATGTGCATGCCAGCGGCGGTGTGCGCATGCTCGCCGCTGCGCGCGAAGCACTCGGCGCGGCGAACCCGGATCGGCCATGGCTGGTTGCGGTTACCGTGTTGACCAGCCTGGAGCGGAGCGATCTGGCGGCCCTCGGGCTGGATGAGGAGCCCCTCGTGCTTGCGACGCGGCTGGCCGATCTCGCGGCTCGGGGCGGTTGCGATGGCGTCGTGTGCTCGGCACACGAGGCCGCTGCCCTGCGAGCGACCCACGGCCCCACTTTTGTGCTGGTCACGCCCGGTATCCGGCCGGCGACGGCCGCCGGTGATGATCAGCGTCGGATCATGGGGCCGAGCGAAGCACTCGCGGCGGGATCCGACTATCTGGTCATTGGGCGGCCGATCACGGCGGCCCCCGATCCCGCTGCAGCGCTGCGCACGGTGAGCGCAGAGATCAACACCCGCAGTGAAGGCCACGGAACCTGAAAATGTGACACAGTTCACATCGCGCGAGCGTCTGGGCCGAAGCCCCAGTGCGCGCGTGGTATTATTTTTTACCACATGAATTCTTTATGAGGTTGGTGCATGCGTCTGCAGGTACTCGGCTGTAGCGGCGGGATTGGTCCGGGAGCCAAAACCACCTCTCTGCTGCTCGACGGCGACATTCTGATCGATGCGGGGACGGGGATCTGCGACCTGGAGTGGGACCAGCTCCAGGGCATCCGACACGTCTTCCTTACGCATTCGCACATGGACCATGTCTTTGGTATCCCGCTGCTCATCGATGCCCTCTTCGTCCATCTCGACACACCGCTGACCATCCATGCACTGCCCGAGACGATCGAGGCGCTGGGTGCGCACATTTTCAACTGGAGCATCTGGCCGGATTTCCGCCAGTTGCCCGAGCCGGAGCGCTCGTTGTTGCGTTTCTCGCCAATGGCCCCGGGGGAAGTGCGCACTGTTGGCGACCGCTCGATCGAGATGATCGAGGTGCAACACGCAGTCCCCGCGGCCGGCTTCCTGGTCAGCGATGGCGAGGGCGCCCGTTTCTGCTTCAGCGGTGATACCGGGGTCAACGACAGCCTCTGGCCCGCTCTCAATCGGGTCGACCGTCTCGACCTGCTTATTATCGAATGCGCCTTCGCCGACGAGCTCGCCGAACTCGCCGGTGCGGCCGGCCACTACGTGCCGGCGACCTTGGTCACTGACCTGGCCCGGCTGGACGGTGACGCCCGGATCGCGATTACCCATATCAAACCGGGGCAAGAGGAACAGATCATGGCGCAGCTTGCAGAGGCGGCACCGTGGCGCGGCTTCCACCGCCTTCGAGCCGGAGACGTCTTCACGCTATAATGGAATTCACCTTAACGAACCCGCCG
Source organism: Ectothiorhodospiraceae bacterium (assembly GCA_007134775.1). Lineage (GTDB taxonomy): Bacteria > Pseudomonadota > Gammaproteobacteria > XJ16 > Halofilaceae > Halofilum. Next base: position 74,628 of record SLKC01000009.1, read on the forward strand.
GACGATCCAGGCCGCGGAGGACGCTACCTTGTTCGACAGCCTCAGTGAGCGCCTTGGCAAGACGCTCAAGCAGATTCGTGGTCAGGGGCGCCTGACCGAAGACAATATTCGCGATGCGCTGCGCGAGGTGCGCATGGCCCTACTCGAGGCCGACGTCGCGCTGCCCGTGGTTAAGCAGTTCATCGAGCGCACGCGTGAACGTGCTCTCGGCCGCGAAGTCGTCGGCAGCGTGTCGCCCGGCCAGGCGCTGGTCAAGGTCGTCCAGGACGAACTCGTCGCCGTAATGGGCGGCGAAAGTGCCGAGCTTGATCTGCGGGCACAGCCGCCTGCCGTCGTCCTGGTTGCAGGTTTGCAGGGTGCGGGCAAGACGACGACGATCGCGAAACTCGCCCGGCGTCTGCGCGAACGCGAGCGCAAGCGGGTTGCCGTCGCCAGCGCCGATATCCACCGCCCGGCCGCGCGCGACCAGCTGGCGACCCTGGCGCGGGAGGTCGGTGCCGATTATCTCGCCGGGGCGCATGCGGACAGCGCCGAGGCGATTGGCCGGGCCGCACTCGACGAAGCACGGCGCGGGGGTTACGACATCGTGCTGCTCGATACCGCGGGACGACTCGCCATCGACGAAGCGATGATGGCGGAGATCCGCGCGGTGCACGCGGCGGTGTCACCGGTTGAGACCCTTTTTGTCGTCGACAGCCTCAGTGGTCAGGATGCCGCCCGGACCGCACAGGCCTTCGACGAGGCGCTGCCCTTGACCGGCGTTGTACTGACGAAGACGGACGGAGACGCGCGCGGTGGTGCGGCCCTCTCGGTGCGCATGGTCACGGGCAAGCCGATCAAGTTCCTCGGGGCCGGGGAGAAGACGGATGCGCTCGAGGCGTTTCATCCAGACCGAGTGGCGTCACGCATTCTCGGCATGGGGGACGTCGTCAGCCTCGTCGAGGAGGCGGAACAGCAGGTCGATGCCGACAAGGCGGAGAAGCTGCAGCGCAAATTGAAGAAGGGCAAGAGCTTCGATCTCGCCGATCTGCGCGACCAGCTTGAGGAGATGAACAAGATGGGTGGGCTCGCGGGCGTGATGGACAAGCTCCCCGGCATGGGCAACATGTCCCAGTCCGCCCTGGAGAAGGCCACGGGTATGGCCAATCCGCGCCGGCAGATCGCGATCATCAATTCGATGACGCCGAAGGAGCGCCGTTGGCCGCAGACGATCAACGGATCTCGCAAGCGCCGCATCGCTCAGGGCGCCGGCACCACGGTCCAGGACGTCAATCGCTTGCTCAAGCAGCATACCCAGATGTCGAAGATGATGAAGAAGATGTCGAAGAAGGGCGGTGCCGAGAAGATGATGCGTGGCATGAAGGGCCGCATGCCCCCGGGCATGGGACTCTAGTGGGGGCCCCGGGCGTTGCGGACATGCCTTGTAGATACCCCCTCGAAGGGTGTTTACCAATAGCGGCCCGCGGCAATGTCAGTGCCCACCGCTCCCGTGGGAGCGGGCTTGCCCGCGCACTGGACGAACGGGCCGGTTTCCCAGGCCCGCTCCGCGCGCAAGCGCGCGCCTACCGGCAGGGTCTGTAAACACCCTCTCAGATCGTCATGGCGCTGAAGTCGTAGTTGAGATCGCGCATGGGACGCTGCAGGAATTCGCCCTGGATCATGTCCGGTCCTAGTGTCCAGATGACCGTGAGGGTGCTCGCGTCTGCGACACCGGGGCAGATGGTGGACTTGCCCTGACTGCGTGCTTCCTGGGCCAGCTCCCGGAGTGCATCCTGGTTCTGCTGGTTGGTCGCCAGCCCTTCCATGAATTCCGGGCTCAGTCGCAAGAAATCCGTCTCCACGTGGCGTAGGAGCACGAATGGCTCGTTGCCGTGGCCGAACTGGCTCAGGCTCATACGGCAACCGATTTTGTGGATTGCCCGGGCAAATGCGCTGGCCTTCTTCATGCGATAGGCGGCTGCCGCCGCCTCGGCCTCGAACACGATGGTCTGGGCAGGCAGTCGCGTCTGCTTGACGCAATCGTGGATCCAGCGGAACAGGCCCGTGTCATCAAACGCGGTACCTGATAGCGGGATGAAGAGCGTGGTCTCGGTGCTCTGCGCCTGGGCCACCTTCAGGCGATTGAGTGCATGCTGGATCACCCAGCGATCCAGTCCCTTCGCCATGCCGGTGCGCTCGGCCGCTGCGAACAGCTCGGCGGTTTTGCCGCGGTCAAGGGGATTGTGCCCTTCATCGAGTACCTCTACCTGGACCTGATAGCGCGGTACCGTATCGCCGCCGAGGTTGACGATTGGCTGATAGAGCAGCCGCAGCCGATCACCTTCCAAGGTCGCGCGGATCGTCTCGGCCCACCGCTGGTCGAGTTCCCTCTGGGACATCTCGCCCGCCTTCGGGGCATAGATGTGGTGGTGGTTGGGGCCCGGCTTTCGCGCCTCGGCGAGCGCACGCTCGGCGCGTGCGTGGGTCTCGTTCGCGTCCGCCGTCCCTCCCGTGATCCGTACAATCCCGGCCGATACCGTTGTAGTGATCGAGTGGTCGTCTACCTCACAGATGTGGTCCTTGATCTGCTCGCGCACGCGGGTGATGAAGGCGTCGAGTTCGTCGCGATCGCTCGTATCGGTCAGCAGGGCGTAGGTGGCGCCCTCCACACGAGCGAGGCAGTCCTCGCTGCCGATCGCTCCGGCAAGCGCGCCGCCGATGGAAGCGATGACGCTGTCGCCACCGACTACCCCGATGTTCTTGCGCAGCTCGTCGAAGCCGTCGATCTGGAACAGCACGAGCGCTGATTCACGGTGGCCGGCGTCGGCCTGACTGATCGCCTGCCCGAGGACCTGCATGAAATACTGACGGTTGTAGAGCCCGGTCAGGCTCTCGCGCCGACTGAGCATGTCGAGCTGGCGTTCGAGCTCTTCAGTATTGCCCGGATCCCGAATGATGATCTGGCTGCAGGCCTCGCCCTCGATTGAGGCCCGTGAGAACTCGACCTCGGCGGCGAAGGTTTCGCCGTTGCTCTTTCGCAGCGACAGCTCCAGCTCACCGACGGCCTCCTCGCTATTGGAGAAGCTGCGCAGGAACTCCTTGAGCTTGTCACGATCCTTGCCGTCGACCATATCCATCATCGGCGTCCCTTCGAGCTCTTCGAAGGCCGGATAGCCGAAGCGCTCCAAGTAGGCATCATTGGCCAATACGTGCATGCCGGCGTGGATATAGGCGATGGCGTCGCGCGAGGTCGCCATGAGTGCACGTGCGCGCTGTTCGCTCTCACGGTAGGCGGATTCGAGGAAGCGGGCCTGGCGCCGGGCCCGTACATTGCCGAATTCGCGCAGCAGGACACGCCGTAGATGTTCGGTGTCTTCGAGCGTACAGCGGTCGACCGCGCCGATGCGCATGGCTTGAGCCGTGCTCCAGTCGTCGCCGATTGCGATCACGGGCAGCAGGCTGCCGCGTTCGCGGATCGCGGCAACGGTCTGTTCCAGCGTCGTATCCAGCGCGTTGAGTATGTGGACCAAGATGTCGTACTGTTGGCCATCGAGGGCGTCGCCCAGTTCGTCCGGGGTCTCCACACGTTGCGTTCGCGGGGGGTGGCCGGCGGCGCGAATCATCGACGTCAGTTGTTCGGCCTCGTCGGGTGCGTCGCCGACGACGAGTAGCCGCAGAACTGAATCCTTGCTCAAGAAAGGACTCCTGATACGGGTTGCAACGGGTTAGCGCAGCGCCAGTGCATCTCGCGGTTGGGGAGCTGGGCACGGGCTTGGGTGCTGTCTGTCATGATGTCGCGTCCTCCAGTGCACGCCAGTCCCATTCGATCGGTGTCTTGCCTGGCCTGTTCGGTACTTCACGCACGAGTCGCGGTACCCGATAGCCCGGTAGCGCGGCCGCCGCAGCCGCCAGCAGGCGTGCGGCGCGTGGCTCAGCGACGGCGAAATGGGCAGCCCCGCGAACCGGATCCAGCAGGTGCAGATAATACGGTAGCACGCCGCATGCGAACAGGCGTCGCGGCAGATCGATCAGCGCCTGCGGGGTCTCATTAACGCTCCGTAACAGTACGGCCTGGTTCAGCACGGTTGCACCGCTCGCGCGCAGCCCCGCGATGGCCTCCGCCACGGCGCCATCGATTCCGCGCGCATGGTGGGCGTGGATGACCACGACTTGCTGCAGTCGGCCCCGACCGATCCAACTCAAAAGGGGGCCTGATCGATCCGGCTGGGCAGCACGACCGGCAGGCGCGTATGCAGGCGCAGCGTGTCGACGTGGCGAATGGCCTCGATCCGCTCGACCAGGCCAGCCAGGATTCGGTCATTGAGTGAGAGCGGGTCGCGTACCGCCGAGCGCAGCTCGCGCTGCCACGGGGCTACATTTTTTTGCTCGGTGGTTACGGGTATCATGGGGGGCTAATTTTTCCCGCCATCCACGATGAGGGTCAAATGGCGACATACAGTACCAACGAATTCCGGGGTGGCCTCAAGATCATGCTCGATGGCGACCCCCATGCCATTGTCGAGAATGAGTTCGTCAAGCCTGGCAAGGGGCAGGCCTTCAACCGTGTCAAGGTGCGCAACCTGCAGACGGGGCGCGTCGTCGAGCGGACTTTCAAGTCGGGCGAAACGGTGGAGGCCGCCGACGTCATCGACACCGAGATGACGTATCTCTACACCGATGGCGAATATTGGCACTTCATGGATCCGAATACCTTTGACCAAATCGCCGCCGATGAGCGTGCGGTCGGGGATTCGGCCAAGTGGCTGCGTGAGCAGGACACCTGCGAGGTGACGCTCTACAACGGCGAGCCCTTGACCGTTCAGGCACCGAGCTTCGTCGAACTGCGCATCACGCAGACGGATCCGGGTATCCGCGGCGACACCGCACAAGGTGGCACGAAGCCGGCTACGCTGGAGACGGGGGCGGTGGTCAAGGTGCCGCTGTTCATCGAAGAGGGCGAAGTGATCCGGGTGGATACGCGCAAGGGTGAATACGTCGGCCGCGTCAAGTCCTGACCCGACGCCGTGGCGTCCCGGCGCGGACGCGGCCACGCTGCAGCTGCGCTCACGTATGCGCGAGCGCGTGCGCGCCTTCTTCGCCGCCTCGGACGCGCTGGAGGTCGAGACGCCGCTGCTCTGCCGTACCGTGCCCGCGGAAGCGGCTATTCAGCCGGTCACGGCGGCAGTGGACGGACACGAGCACTGGCTGCGGACCTCCCCCGAGTCGGCGATGAAGCGCCTGCTCGCCGCGGGCATCGGTGACTGCTGGCAGCTCGGCCCGGTCTTCCGTGATGGCGAAGAGGGAACGCATCACCAGCCCGAGTTCACGTTGCTGGAGTGGTACCGGGTCGGTTTCGACCACCATGAGCTGATGGACGAGGTCGAGGCCCTGGTCGCGGCGGCCTGTGCTGGCGAGCGCACTGTGCCGGTAGCGGCTCGGTGGCGTTGGCGTGACGCCTTTGTCGCCACCCTCGACGTCGATCCATTGGTGGCCGACGTCGCGGAGCTGCGACGGGCGTCCCACGAAGCGGGTGCAGGGGCAGTAACCGGCCTTGCACCGGATGACCGCACCGGCTGGCTCGACTGGCTACTCGCCGCGGTCGTCGTGCCCCGGTTGTCCGCCGAAATCCCGCTCTTTCTGCACGGCTGGCCCATCGGCCAGGCGGCACTGGCCCGCGCGGAGGATGACGATCCGGCGCTGGCGGCCCGGTTTGAGCTCTATTGGCAGGGGGTGGAGCTGGCCAACGGCTTCCGCGAGCTGACCGATGGCGCTGAACAGCGGCGCCGCCTCGAGGCGGAGCGCTCACGGATGGCGCGACAGGGCGAGGCCCTACCCCCGCTGGATGAGCCGTTGCTCGCCGCGCTGGACGCGGGTCTGCCCGATGCGGCTGGGGTCGCGCTCGGCTTCGATCGTCTCGTCATGCTCGCCGCTGGTGTCAGCAGCCTCGATCAGGTCATGGCCTTCTCCTTCCGGCGTGCTTGAATCGAGCGTGGAGTCCGCATGCTGACGATCGCCGACATCGACCGCAGTGCACTCGCCGGTGAGCTTGGTCGCTTCGGTCTGTGCGTCGAAGTCGTCGCCAGCGACGCGCCCATACCCGGGACCTACTGGGGTGAACCCGAGGCGGGGCTGATCGGCTCCACCCTCTATGTTCGCGCCGACACGCCGGTGCATTCCGCGCTGCATGAGGCGGGGCATTTCATCTGCATGGACGCCACGCGCCGGGCCCGACTACACACCGATGCCGGGGGCACGCTGCTCGAGGAGTGCGCCGTATGCTATCTCCAGATCCTCCTCGCAGGGCGCCTCGGTGATGTCGGGCGCGAACGGATCCAGGGCGACATGGATGCCTGGGGCTACACCTTCCGGCTTGGCTCCGCGCGTGCATGGTTCGAGCAGGATGCCGAGGATGCGCGCGCCTTTCTCGCCGCGCGTGGGCTTCCTGTGGACTGAGCTGTAGCCGCGGCGTCAACGCGTGCAGGGCGATCGGGCGGTTGTGTCCGGTTCACGCGCCAACGAAGATGCGGCCGAGAATGAATAGCGTCGTCAGCCCGAGCAGCGAGACGAGCACGGCGATGCTGGTGCGCGCCGTTGCGCGTTCGATCGGATTGAGCCAGATCGTGACGACGGACCAGCGGGAGGTTACCGGGGCATGGGCCAGTAGGGGCCGCATCGACCACCTCGGCTGCGGCAGTAGTGCGATCAGGTCGCCCGGCGGTAGCCGCGGCATGCGCTGCTCGGATGTACTGTGTCGCAGCACGCCGGTGAGGAGGAGGCCGACGGCGACCGGCAGCAGCATCTCCAGGAAATAGGCGGGGGCGAACGGGCGCAGCATGAGCTCAGGCTCGGTGAGCGCGGCCACGATCCAGGGCAGCCCCACGCCGGCGCTGAGCAGCGCGAGCCACGGTGCCACCGCCCCTCGGGCCGACACCGCCGGCGCCACAAGCGCGGGCCAGGTCAGCCAGAGAAAGCGCAGGAGCAGCAGCGTCGTCGCCAACGATCCCGCCAGCAAGGCGCCCTCAAGGCCGATGGGGGAAGCGGGCAGCTCGCTCTTCAACCAGACCTTGGTGAGGGCACCTGAGGTCAACGGCAGACCGGCCAGACTGGCCGCTGGTAGCCAGAGCAGCCAGCGCGCGAGCAGTGGCGCACGCGCGGCAATATCCACGCCGATGAACAGCGCCGCCTTCGCCAGGCCGTGGTGCAGTGCGAACAGGGTCGCAACGCCCGTCCACCAGCTCGCGCGCTCTGGATCGAGCAGCGTGAGAGCGACGATCACCGTCAACAGCCCCATCTGGCTGACACTGGAGTAGGCGAGCACCACCTTCGCAGCCGTCTGGCAGAGGCCGATGGCCACACCGTAGAAGGCAGTGGCCAGGCCCGCGAAGAGCATCCCGGTGCCGAGCACGCTGAAGCCCTCAAGCCCCAGCGGCAGGAAGTGGAGCCAACCGGCGAGGCCTGCCTTGAGGATGACCCCGCTGAGCACGGCGCTCGCGGGAACCGGCGCCTGCGGGTGCGCCAGCGGCAGCCACATGTGGAGGCCGACAACGCCCATCTTGACACCGAAGCCGAGGGCAAAGAGTAGGGCGGCCGTATCCGCGTGGTCTAGGGCGGCGACGCCGCCCTTGCCCGGTCCGATGGTCGGGTTGCCCAGCTCTGCGCCGGTGAGGAAGAGACCGGAGAGGATCAGGACCTCGGCGGCGAGCGCCATGATCAGGTAGACCCGGCCGGCGTGGCGATCCGCGGGGCGGCGGTAGTGTACGACCAAACCCCAGGCAGCGAAGGTCATCATCGCGTAGGCGGCGTAGAAGCTCGCCGCGTCGAGGGTGATGAACACGCAGAGGTTGCCGCACCAGGTCGCCAGCCAGAAGAACCAGAACCGTGTGCTGCCCTTATCGTCCAGCGTACGCGCCGCGTGCCAGCCCGCTACGGACCAGGTCACGGCGGCGAGCAGTAGCAGCGGCGCCATAGCCGGGTCGAGGCCGACGCGCGCGCCGAGCAACAGCCAGGGATACGCCGCCATCTCTCCGGTCAGGGGGAGCAGGAGCAGGGCCGACAGCGGCACCCACGGCGCCACGCGCCGGGTAGACGGGTGTGCCTGCACGATCAGGGCGACTGCGACCGGCAGTAGCGGCACGAGCAGGAAGAGCAGCGTCGGCAGGAAGGGCTGCACGGCGGGCCGGGCCTCCGTTGACCCCGCCGGGGCATCTAGCCCCGACATCGGGGAGGGCTACAACAGGAACAGTACCAGCAGCATACCGAGCCAGAGCGCGAGTGCGGCCGTCAACAGATCGAGATGCCGCTCGGTCGTCGCAATCCAACCTGCACCGACCGGCAGGGCGGGTGCCGGCGGCATCGTGGGTAGCCGCGGTCGCTGCAGTCGATACACCAGCGCCAGCAGATCGCCGGGTGGGATCGCCGGCAGCAAGCGGACAACTGGGTAGCGGCGGGCAAGCAGCGCCAGTCCGATGCCGAGGACGATCGGTCCCAGTGTCTCGGCCAGATACCCGGGGAAGAAAGGGCGCAACAAGGCGAAGGGCTCGTTCAGGCCATAGAGCAGCCACGGCAGGCCGAGGCTCGCGACCAGCAGGAGGAGCCAGTGCGCTGCGGGCGTGCCGCGTCGCGTCGTGCCGTGCCAGGGCACCAGGCTGAGGAAGCGCAACACGAGCAGCGTGGTCGCCACGGAACTGGCCAGCAGCAGGGGGTCAAGCCACGAAGCGGTCGCGGGCAGGTGCGCCTTGAACGAGATTTTGGCCAGGGCGCCTGAGGTCAGCGGTAGCCCGGCGAGGCTGAGTGCGGGAATCCAGAGCAGGGCGCGCCCCAGCAGCGGCCGATCATGGGCCAGATCGATGCCGAGGAAGAGCGCCGCCTTCGCCAGGCCGTGATGGACCGCGAAGCCGACGGCCAGCAGCGCTAGCGGTCCCGCCGCACCGGGGTAGAGCAGAGCCAGGCCGATCGGTACGGTCACGAACAGCATCTGGCTCGGACTGGAGTAGGCAATGACGAGCTTCGGACGCGCCTGGCAGATGCCGACAACGGCCGCATAGAAGCCCATGACCAGCCCCGCCGCCACCAGGACACCCCCCAGGATGGCGAAACCGTCGCTGCCCAGTGGCAGGAAGCGCAGCCAGCCGGCGAGTCCCGCCTTGAGCATGACACCAGCGAGCACGGCGGTCGCCGCCGTCGGGGCGCGCTCATAAGTCGCCGGCAGCCACAGATGCAGACCGATGACGGCCATCTTGACGCCGAAGCCGGCGGCGAAGAGCGCGGCCACGAGGCCGGCATGGTCGATTGCCGCGAGGTCGTGGCCGCGGGGGCCCAGCGTGGCGTTGCCGATCTGTGCAGCGACAAGGAAGAGCCCAGCGAGGATCAGGGCCTCGCCGATCAGCGCCATGACGAGGTAGATCCGCCCCGCGCGGTAGTCCGCGGCCTCGCGCCGGTGGACGACCAGCCCCCAGGCAGCGAAGGTCATCATCGCGTAGGCGGCGTAGAAGCTCGCCGCGTCTTGCGTGATGAATACGCAGAGGTTGCCGCACCACGCTGCCAGCCAGAAGATGAAGAAGCGCGGCTGGCCGTTGGCGGGCAGGCTGCGCCGGGCGTACCAGCCGGCCGCCGTCCACACGATTACCGCTAGCAGCACGAGCGCGAAGCCGGCGTTGTCAATGCCGACGCGGGTGCCGAGCAGCAGCCAGGGATACTCAACGACCGTGCCATGGAACGGCAGCAGCAGCAGCGCGGTCGGGGGGATCCACGGCGCTGCGGCAAGGGCGCGCGGCGAGCGGTGCAGCAGCGGCACGAGCGCGACCGGGAGCAGCGGCACGAGCAGGAACAGCAGCGCAGGCAGCAGATTCGCGGACATCACAGGTAGAGCTCCGCTATGAACTCGACCCAGTAGAGCGGGCTCCAGGGCATGCCGGCGAGGAAGCCTGCCCCACCGGCGAACAGGGCCGTGATGATTGCGGGCCAGAGCAGCATCGCCGGTGCCTCACCAACGGTGGCATCGGCCGGTGCCTCGTTGATCCAGGCGCGGGCGAGGATGGGCAGGAAGTAGGCAGCGTTGAGCAGCGTGCTCGCGATCAGCACGCCGACGACCCAGTACTGGCCCGTCTCGATGCCGCCCGTGCCCAGATACCACTTGGTAATGAAACCTGCGAGCGGTGGCAGCCCGATCATGCCCAGCGCGCCCAGACTGAACGCCGTCATCGTCCACGGCATGCGCCGCCCCGCGCCGTCCATCTGCGAGACCTTCTTGATGCCGTGGGTCTCCGCGAGATTGCCGGCGCAGAAGAACAGCGTGATTTTCATCAGGCCCTGATGGACGAGGTGCACCAGGCCCCCGATCAGCGCCAGCGGCCCCCCGATGCCGATGCCGAGCCCGATGTAGGAGACCTGGCTCACGGTCGACCAGGCGAGCCGCTGCTTGAGGTCATCGGCGGCGAGCGCGCGCATCGAGCCGTAGACGATCGTGATGCCCGCGGTGACCGCCACCACGTGGTCCATGCCGAGGTGCGCGGTCAGGTCGTGGCCGAAGACATCCTGCACCAGGCGCACGATGCCGAATGCCCCGGCCTTGACCACGGCGACGGCGTGGAGTAGCGCACTGACCGGCGCCGGTGCGACCATCGCCTGCGGCAGCCAGGCGTGCAGGGGGACCACGGCCGCCTTGACCGCCATGCCGACGAAGAGCAGCAAGAACACGATGGTCAGCACTGCGATCGACGCGCTCTCCGGCGGGATCGAACCGCCGGCGCGGAAGGCCGTCGTCCCCGTGAACGTATGCAGGGCGACGATGCCGATGAGCAGCACGGCCCCCCCGCCCAGGGTGTAGCGCAGATAGAGCGCGCCGGCGCGCAGGGCCTCTGCGCTGCCGCGGTGCACGACCAGTGGCCAGGTCGCCAGCGTCAGTAGCTCGTAGAAGAGGAAGAAGGTGAAGAGGTTGCCTGCGGCGGCGACCCCCATCGTCGCGGCTACGCAGAGGCTGAAGAAGCCGAAGAAGCGGCAGCGGTGGGGCGAGCCCTCAAGATAGCCGATGGCGTAGATGGTCGTCACCAGCCACAGCAGGGCCGAAAGGGTCGACAGCAGGATCGTTAGTGAGTCGGCGTGCAGGACGAAGTCGATACCGGGCAGCAGTGTCACCCGGAAACCGAAATCGTGGCCGAGGTAGACGCCAACCAGCAGGATCGCGACCAGCACCACCTTGAGCACCGCCGCGGCAAGGTTCACGGCCACGCGCGCGTGCCGGCGCGACTCGCCCAGGGCGAAGATCGCCAGCGCGGCCACCAGGGAGGTCATGACCACCCACAGCGGCAGGGCTGCGTACACGCCGGTCATGGCGTCCCTCCCGTGTCGGCGAACGGGGCCCCGATCGCCAGCCAGGGGGCGAGCAGATCGCCGGTGAAGCCGAGGCCGATCGAGGCCAGGGCCAGCGCCACCGGTACCCAGATCATCGTCGGCGTCACCCGCTCATGGTCGGGCACCGGCGTCGGCTCGCTCGGCTCCTGCATGGCGTGGCGCAGCACGCGGAAGACGTAACCCGCAGCGAGCAGGCCGCCGGCGCCGATACTGAGTGCCCACCACCACTGACCGGCCTCCAGGGAGGCGGCGACCAGCCACCATTTGCCGATGAATCCCCCGGTGGGCGGGAGGCCGGCAAGGCTGACGCCGGCGAGGGCGATCGCCATGAGGCTGCCGCCGAGGAAGCGGTCGGCCCCGGCGAGTCGGTCGAGCTGATCGCTGCCGGCCTGTCGGATCAGATTGCCCGCGGCGAGGAACATCGCCGTCTTCGCTAGGCCGTGGGTGAGGGCGTGGTAGATCACGCCCTGCCACGCCACCAGCGAGGCGAGCGGCAGCAGCAGCAGGAAGTAGCCCAGCTGGGCGACCGTGGAGTAGGCGACCACCCCCTTGAGTCGGGACTGGCGCAATGCCTGCAGCGAGCCGTAGAGGATGCCGGCCACTCCGACCGCGGCGAGCCCCTGGAGCAGTATGGCGGAGTCGATCGTGGCGAACGGCCCGAGCCAGAGGCGCACGAGCAGATAGGCCCCCGCCTTGGCCACGAGGGCGGAGAGCAGCGCGCTCGCCGGTGAGGGGGCCACCGCATGGGCCTTCGGCAGCCAGGCGTGGACGGGAAACAGCGCGGCCTTCATCGCCAGTCCCGCCGTCATCACCGCCAGCGCCGTCACCGCAGCCGGTCCCATCAACGCCTCGGGTGACAGTGTGCGCAGGGCCAGCAGGCCCGTTTCGGCGTAGATTAGCGCCACGCCGAGCAGATAGAAGATCGAGCCGGCCAATGCGAACAGCAGATAACGCATCGCCGCGGCCAGGGCGACCGGGCCGCGGCTGAACACGACCAGCGGCACGGCGGTCAGCGTTACGATCTCCAGCATCACATAGAGATTGAACAGATCCGCGGAGAGGAACAGGCCGTTGAGCCCGCTCCACAGCAGCAGTACGAGCGCGCGGAATTCCGTGGCGCGGAAGGCGGGCGCCTGCCGCAGCCAGCTGTTGGTGTAGCAATGCACGGCGAGCAGCAGCACGTTCGTCAGCCACAGCATCGCCAGTGCCAGACCGTCGGCGAAGAGTTCGATCCCGAGCGGGGCGGTGTGACCGCCGAAGGCGAAATGCAGCGCCCCCGCGTCGGCGAGGGCGTGCGACGCGAGCACCAGTGGTACGAACAGGCCCAGGGCGACGAGCAGGCAGAGCGCACCACCGAACCTTCTGCCGGGGACGAGGTAGACCGCGAGCGCGGCCAGCAGCGGCACGAAGATGAGCAGCGTCGCGCACCAGGCGAACAGGACGGCCGGCTCAGTCATCGCCGTCGGCCTCGTCTTCGAGGGCACGGCGTGCATTGAGCGCCTGGAAGTAGCGCAGTAGCGCCAGGGCGAATGCGGTCAGGCTCACGGCGATGACGATGCCGGTGAGAACCATCGCCTGCGGTACCGGGTCGGGGTCGCCGGCTGGCGCGGTCGCGATCAGGATCAGATAGAGGAAGACCGCTGACGACATCACATTGGCGGCGAGCAGCCGGTGGATGAGTTCACTGCGCGCGAGCAGGCCGTAAAGCCCGATCGCGAAGAGTAGACCGGCGGTCAGGGCGTAGACCAGGTTCATGACCGCGCCCCTGTGTGTGGCCGGAACCCTGCGGTGCCGGAGAACAGCGCGGTCAGCGTCGCCGCGATCGACAGCAACAGGGCGAACTCGATCGCGAGCACCAGCGGATAGAGGCCGGTCTCGGGATAGCGCATCGGCCAGGGGGACCAGAGCGCGGCGGCAAGGACGACGCCGGAGAACACGATCAGGCCGACCACCAGTACGGTCCGCAGCCAGATGGGGGTATGGTCGTAGGGCTCGAGTCGCCCGGTGAGTCGGTAGAGCACGCCGAGCCCACCCAGCAGCGCGCCGGCCTGAAAGGCGCCACCGGGGGCGTGACTGCCCGCCCAGAACAGGTAGAGCGAGGTCAGCACCAGCACGGGTGTGGCCATCGCCAGCAGCGGCGCGACCATGGGCGGGTCGGCCGGTACCGGTGGGTGCAGCGGCGCCAGCTCGCTCTGGTCGATCAATACCCGGGCACCCAGGAAGGCCGCGAGCAGAACAACCATCTCCATGAGCGTGTCGTAGGCACGGAAGTCGAGCAGCACGACCGTCACCGGGTTGCCCAGGGGGTGCGCGTCGGCGCCGGCACGGGCGGCATCCGCGGTCGGGCCGGGCACCTCGAGCGCGAGGGCCATCAGCGCCGCGAGGCTGGCGCCGGCGGCGATACAGACCGCGACGATCAGGCCGTGCGGCAGGCCGGGCGAGGGCTCTACCCGTGCGCTCGCGCGGCGCGCGCCCGGATCGGTCTGCACGGCCTGGCAGGCATTGAGCAGCAGCGCGCCCGTTACGCCGGCACCGATGATCGCCTCGGCGAGCGCGAGATCGGGTGAGCCCAGGCGCGCCCAGACCACGGCCATCAGCAGGCCGAAGACCATGAACACGACGACCGCGCCGAACGCCTCGCGGATGCGCATCGCCTGCAGTGCTACCCAGAGCAGGCCGGCGCACAGCAGCAGATCGTAGGCCGCGCCGATTACCGCGCTCATGGCCGGTCCCCCGGGTCGCTCTCGGGGCTATGCCAGCGCGCGATGAGGAAGGCCGACACTGTCGCGGCGAACATTGCCAGCAACCAAATGATGATGAGCATGGTGACACCGGCCAGACTGCCGTCACGGATCGCGAGCCCGAAACAGATGAGGCCGAGTCCGACATTGTCCGCCTTGGTCAGCGCGTGCAGGCGCGTCAGCGTGTCGGGGAAGCGCAGCAGGCCGGCCGTGCCCGCGACAAAGAAGGTGCAGCCGGCGAGCACCAGTACCATTGCGATCAGGTCGGGCGCGCTCACTCGGACTCCTCCGGTGGAGTGGCATGCCCGGGCAGGCGGACGAAGGCGATGGCGCCAATGGCGGCGAGCATGACGAAGACCAGACCCACCTTGATCAGGGCCGGATGGCCGCCGCCGTGGGCCAGCAACAGCAGGGCGGCCACGGTGGTCGTGCCGAACAGCAGCACGGCCTGCATGCGGTCGGCGGGCCCCGGCCCCCGGTAGACGCGGGCGAGACCCACCACCAGATTGAGCAACAGGAACAGCGAGGCTGCGAGGAAGAAGGTCTCCATCAGGCCCCCGTGACCAGGTCGATGCCGAACAGGTCCGCCACGCGGTGCTCGAGCCGCTGCAGGCCGGCGGTCGGGTCCCCCGCGATGCTGTGGACGTGGAGCATGTCGCCGTCGAGCTCGCGCGACAGGGTGCCGGGCAGCAGGCTCACCGTGCCAATGAACACGCTGCGCGCCTGACTTGCGGGCAGGCGCAGGCGGTAGCGGCAGTCGTGGATGTCGAGCGGCAGCCCCGGATGGAGGGCTCGGCGGCCCACATCCACGCCGCCGGCGAGCGACTGGACCAGGAAGAAAGGCACGAAGCGGGCCAGTCCCGGCACCGAGAAACGGGTGAGCTGCATCGGCGCGAGCCAGACACTCGCGGCGAGCGCGAGGGCGACGGCAACGATCCCGAAATACCAATCCGCGATTCCGGTGAGAGCGAGCCACAGCACGGCCAGCAGGACGATGAGTTGCAGGCTCAGGGGGTTATGTCGTGGTTGTTGTTCGACCATTACCTGCCGCCCTCGCCACGCCCGTGGACGGGCGTATTGTACCGGTCGCTGACCCTGAACCAAGGCCGCAGTCGACGCAATGGCCGCAGTGCTCGGCGTGGTGCGGCACGGGGTGACTTCGTTCAATCCAGAGGGTTCCGCGCGGGGAGGACAGGGATGATAGCGGGCCGGCCCCTTGTGAGGCTTGTACGACCGATTACCGTTGTGCTGCGAGTCCGATTCCACTTTGTGGCACCATGGCAGCCCTGTCCCGGCGCGCCCGGGGGGCGCGTAATGAGGACGTGGACTGCATGGCGCGACGCATCTGCATTATCCAGGGCCATCCCGATGCGCGAGCCCATCACTTCTGCCATGCCCTGGCCGCCGCCTATGCCGCCGGTGCGAGCGAGGCAGGGCATGAAGTGACGACGATCGACGTCGGTGCACTCGAATTCCCACTGCTCGCGAGTCGCGAAGCGTGGGCGGAGCAGTCGGCGCCCGCGGCGATCGCGATGGCGCAGCGGCAGATCCGCGACGCCGAGCACCTCGTCATCATCTTCCCGCTCTGGCTCGGCGACATGCCGGCGCGATTGAAGGGGTTCCTGGAGCAGGTCATGCGGCCGGGCTTCGCGGTGCCGCACGGCCCGGCCCGACCCGGGGCTGGGTTGCTCAAGCGGCGCTCGGCGCGGGTTGTGGTGACGATGGGCATGCCCGGTATCATCTACCGCACCTTCTTCGGCGCTTATGCGCTGCGCCTGCTCAAGCGCAACATCCTGCACTTCGTCGGCATTCGTCCCGTGCGCACGACGGTGATCGGGATGGTCGATGGCAGTCACGCCCACCGTGAGCGCGCGCTGGAGCGCATGACCCGAATCGGCGACAGCGGGCGCTAAACCATGCCGGATCGTCACGAGGGCGTCAGCGCGACGCCGACAAGTCGGCTGGTGGGCCTAGTCCTGGGCCCCGCGCTCGCCGTACTCACTTGGCTGCTCGGGCCGCCGGAGGGCTTTTCCGAGACGGGCTGGCTCACCGCATCGCTGGCCGTGCTGATGGCGGTCTGGTGGATGACCGAGGCGCTGCCGCTAGCTGTTACTGCACTGTTGCCCCTGCCCTTGCTGCCCGCGCTCGGCGTTGTCGATACCAGCGAAGCCGCCGCACCCTACGCCAGTCCGATCGTGTTTCTCTTTCTCGGCGGTTTCCTCATCGCCGCCGCCATCCAGCGTTGGGCACTTCATCGGCGCATGGCACTGGCCATCATGGCCCTGGTCGGGGCGCAGCCCGAACGCCTGGTCGCCGGTGTCATGGCCGGCAGCGCTTTGCTGTCGATGTGGATCAGCAATACGGCCACGGCCGCAATGATGCTGCCCATCGCGCTCTCCATTGCCACCTTCGCCGATGGCGGGCACGGTGAGGGAGCGGATCGCGACGCCGATCGCTTTACCATCGCGTTGCTCCTCGGTATCGCATTCGGGGCCAACATCGGCGGCATCGGCACGCTGATCGGTACACCGCCGAACGCCGTCTTCGCGGGCTTTCTCGCGGACAGCTACGATATCCAGGTCGGCTTCGTCCAGTGGATGGCCGTGGGCGTGCCGACCGCGCTGGTGTTGCTGGTTGGCGCCTGGTGGTTGCTGGCGCGGGTCACGTTCCGGGTCGGCAACGAGCCGCTGCCGGGCGTTCCCGAGTATGTCGCCAGCGAGCGAGCGACGCTGGGGCCATTGTCGCAGCCACAGCGGCGGCTGTTGGTGGTGGCCGCGCTGACCGTGCTGGCGTGGCTGTTCCGGCCCGTGCTCGAAGGGCTCGTACCTGGGCTCGCGCTCAGCGATCCGGGAATCGCGATCACCGCGGCACTCGCCCTCTTTATCGTTCCCGCAGAGCGGTGGCAGGGTCCCGCACTGCTGGTGTGGCAGGATTCGCGTCAGGTCGCCTGGGGCGTGCTCCTGCTGGTGGGCGGGGGGCTGAGCCTGGGCAGTGCCATCGAGTCGAGCGGCCTCGCCGGTGACCTCGCCGAGGCGCTGCAGGCGGCGGGCGATCTCCCGGTCTGGGGGCTGCTGTTCCTGGTCGCAGCCCTGACCATGGGGCTCAGTCACATCACCAGTAACACGGGGACCGCGGCTACGCTGATGCCCGTGGCGGTCGGCCTTGCCTTCTCGCTGGGCGAGTCGCCGGTCGTCTTCGGGGCGATGATCGCCCTGGCCGCCTCCTGCGCCTTCATGCTGCCCGTGGCGACGCCCCCGAACGCGATCGTCTTCTCCAGCGATCGGGTCCGCGTGCTCGACATGCTCCGCGGTGGTGCGCCGATCAACGCGGTGGCGCTCGTGGTCGTCGTCGCCATCGGCGCGTTCTGGGTGCCCTTTGCTCTGGGGTGAGCCGGGATGGGCGATCAGTCGTGATCGAGGCTGCCACCGTGGTGGCAGTGCACGCGGCCACCGATCCGCGCGCCCGAGTGCACACGCAGCGTACCGTATTCGATATCGGCCTCCACCACGGCCGTATCGGTAATCTCGACATGGCCGGTGACGGTCAGGGTGCCCGTGAACACCCCCTCGATGCGGGCGCGGGCGACGGCGACGGTGCCCTCTACGCGCCCGCCAGCGGCCACGATGAGCGTGGTGTCACCGTTGAGCGACTCGATCTTGCCACGGACGATGCCGGCGACCTGCAGGCCGCCACCGATCGCGAGGTCGCCCCGTGTGCGATCCTCGCGTCCGATCGTGCTCGTAATGTCCTGATCCCTGGCGGGGTGGATATTCCGGTCCTCGCTGGCCATGAGCTGTGATTCTCCCCGTTGTGCGCGGAATGCGTGCCCCGCCGGCTCAGGTGCCAGCGCCGAGGCGCACGGCGATGTTCTTCGTTTGCAGATAGTTGTCCAGGGCCTCCAGGCCCTTCTCGCGGCCGTAGCCAGAGCGGCGCATGCCTCCGAACGGCGTTTCGACACCGCCCGCGAACCACTCGTTGACGAAGATCTGTCCCGCCTCGAGCTGCTGGGCCGTACGCAGGGCGCGGTCGAGATCGCGCGTGAACACGCCGGCGACGAGGCCGTAAGCCGTCCCATTCGCGATGGCGACCGCCTCGGCTGTATCGCGGAAGGAAGTCAGCGAGATCGCGGGGCCGAAGATCTCCTCGCGCGCGATGGTCATGTCGGGGTGCACGCCGGTGAACACGGTCGGCTGCATGAAGTGGCCGGGGCGCTCGACGCGCTGCCCGCCGGTCAGGGCCGTCGCCCCCTCTGCGATGCCGTTGCTGCACATCGCCTCGACCCGCTCAAGCTGAGCGGCGGAGATTAACGGCGTGAGGTCCGGGTTCTCGAGCCCGTGGCCGATGCGCAGGCCCTCGGCCTGCTCGCGCACGGCCTCGGCCAGGGTATCGTGC
This sequence comes from Ectothiorhodospiraceae bacterium, assembly GCA_007134775.1. Lineage (GTDB taxonomy): Bacteria > Pseudomonadota > Gammaproteobacteria > XJ16 > Halofilaceae > Halofilum. The sequence goes on from SLKC01000009.1 coordinate 93,089, forward strand.
ATCGACTCGTGGACGAGGACCCGCGCCATCGCCGAGCAGACCTGGCCGGCGTTGAAGAAGATGCCTGATTTTACACTGGCGAGTACCGTGTCGAGATCGGCGTCGGGGTGGACGATGGCGGCCGACTTGCCGCCGAGTTCCATCACGCAGGGCACGACGCGGTCCGCCGCCGTGTGCAGGATTGAGCGTCCGGTCGGTACCGAGCCCGTGAACACGATGTGGTTGACCTGCGGATGCTCGACCAGGGCGGCACCGGTGTCGTGGCCGTAGCCGCTGACCAGATTGACCGCGCCGGCGGGCAGGCCGGCGCGCTCGCACGCCTCGACCAGTACGGCCATGCCGAGCGGCGCGATCTCGGGGGATTTCATCACCACGCAGTTGCCCGTCGCCAGCGCCGTCGTCAGCGAGCGGGCGGCGATGCCGACGGGGAAATTCCACGGCACGATCTGGGCGGAGACGCCGTAGGGCTCGCGCACAGTCCAGTCGACGTAGTCGTCGCCGAGTGGGATGGAACGGCCCTCGATCTTGTCGGCCATGCCGCCGTAGTACTCAAAGTAGCGCGCGGCCTCCTCGAATTCACCACGGGCGTCGTCGAGCGGCTTGCCCGACTCGCGACAGAGGATATCGGCGCCCTCGTCGGCCAAGCGCCGGATCTCCTCGGCGACGCGGAACATCAGCTCGAGCCGCCTCTCCGGTTTCTGTGCCGTCAGGGCGCGTGAGCGGTGGCAAGCGTCGGCGGCCTGCACGGCCGCATCGACCGTCTCCCGCGAGGCGAGGGCGACTTCGCCGACGGTCTCGCCCGTGCCCGGATCCTCGACGGCCAGGCGTTCGCCCTCGTCGCGCCATTGGCCGCCGATGAAGTGCTCCGCGGTCATGCCCATGCGCTGCGCTGCTGCCATCGTCATTCTCCGTGGATAAGGCTTTGCGATCTCGGTCGAAGCTTCCATCCTGCCACGCCTGCCAGCGTCAGGGGCAGGGTTCAGGCAAGTTCCATGACCGTGATGCCGGCGTGCTGCTGTTCGCCCAGCTCCATGAGCGTCGCGGGGACCTCTTCCAGGCCGATGCGCCGGCGGATGAGCTGCTGGGGCGCGAGTCGCCCGTCCGCGATCATCGCGAGCAGGGCAGGAAAACGGTGGGCCGCCATACCGTGCGTGCCGAGGATTTCCAGTTCATGCCCGACGACCGATTCCATCGGCAGCGGCGGTTCGGCGTCGTCGCCTGTCAGCAGACCGGCCTGCACATGGCGTCCCTGACGCCGCAGGCTGCGGATCGAGTTGCCCGCCGTGATGCGGTGGCCCAGGGCATCGACGGCGACGTGTGCACCACCCCCGGTCGCCTCGTGGACGGCCTCGGCGGGATCCGCTGCCGCGCTCGCGTCGATCACCGCGCTTGCGCCGAGGGTGCGGGCGAGGGCCAGTGCGTCGGCATCGATATCGACGGCGGCGATTGCCGCTCCGGCCGCGCGCGCGATCATGATCGCGGACAGGCCAACACCGCCGCAGCCGTGCACCGCCAGCCACTCGCCCGCTTGTAACCGGCCGCGCTCGATAACCGCGCGGTAGGCCGTGGTGAAGCGGCAGCCGAGGCTGGCCGCCGCAGCGAAATCGAGCGACTCCGGCAGGGCGATCAGATTGCTGTCGGCGCGCTCGACGGCGACGTATTCGGCGAATGCGCCCCAAGTGCTGAAACCGGGCTGGCGCTGGTCATGGCAGATCTGGTGCTGACCATCGCGGCAGGCCGGGCAGCTGCCGCAGCCCAGGATAAAGGGCACCGTCACGCGCTCGCCTGGGCGCCAGCGGATGCAGTCGCGCCCGGCCTCGACGATGGTGCCGGCGACCTCGTGGCCGGGTACATGCGGCAGGCGGATCGCGGGGTCGTGTCCGAGCCAGCCATGCCAGTCGCTGCGGCATACGCCATTCGCGCGTACTTGCACGATGACCCCGTCGTCGGGACAGGTCGGATCATCGACCCTCTCGACCGCGATCGGCCCGCCGAAGCGCTCGAAGATCGCTGCACGCATGTCCGTTCTCCAGAATCCAGCAGCGGGAAAGGCGGCATCCTGCGCGAGCCGCGCGTCGATCACAAGTGGTCGCGGGCCAACACGAGGCAGTTTGTGTTCAGTGGCCGTGCAGTGCGACGAATTCGCCCGTGAATTGGCCCACGACCATGGCATCCTGTTCCAGCACCGCGGGCAGGGTCAGCCGCGCCCGCCCCCGCCGCGTTAGGGTCCGGCGGAAGCGCGCCCACGCGTCGTCGTCCTCGAGGTGTGATCGCGCCGCAAAGCCGCCGGTGATGGGACGCTCGAAGCGCATCGTCTGCTCCTGGATCACCAGCCGCGCCTGCCCCGCCAGCGCGATGTGGAGCACCGACCATGCAGCCAGTGTGGCGAGGGCGGCGGCACTGCCGCCGAATACGGTCGCCCGATGGTTGATGTTCGGCGCCAGCGGCGCGGTGAGCACGACGCCCGCCGCGCCGGATTCGAGCACCTCGACGCACATCGCGCGCGATAGCGGGATCTGTTCATGCAAGTAGGTCTGCAACTGCGTGGGTGACACGATGCCTGCCTCCAGTGCCGGACTGCCCGAGACATCGTCGATCGCACACACGGGCCCGCGGTCAGGACCTCCCTTCGCTGCCGCGAACGCCCCGCGATCGCCGAAGCAGGATCGCCCTGGCGAGATCGTGGCGCCATTGTAGCCACATGTCGTGTTCGACGCGCGCGACCTTCGTCAACGCCGGATGTGGCCGTGGATGGCTGCGGGGGCAGCGTCCGATGATCTTGTGTCGGGAAGGGCACGGGCCGTACGCGCCGCCATGCATCGAGCCGTGTGGCTTCGGAATCGACCGGCGGGGGTGAGGGTTGGTCGCCGCAGGAAACTGAGCTACCGTCGCGGCGGGTGTGCAAGCGGCGGAGACCGATCGATGGCGGCGGAGACCAACAGCGAGAGCCTGCCCGCAACGATGGCAGCGATGCTGCTGACCGGCCACGGCGACGTGGACCAGCTCGCGTACCGCGAGGATGTCCCCGTACCGCGGCCCGCGGCGGGTGAGGTGCTGGTGAAAGTGACGGCGACGGCGAAGAACAATACCGATCGCAAGGCGCGTGAGGGCCTGTATCCGACCAAGGAGAAGGGCGATACGACCTCGTTCCAGATCGGCGGCGCGCCGACGCTGACCTTCCCGCGGATCCAGGGCGCGGATGTCGCCGGCCGCGTGATCGCCGTCGGCGAGGGCGTCGACGCTGCACGGATCGGCGAGCGCGGTCTGCTTGATTTCAACCTCTACGCTGATGAGCGCCGCGATATCAACCTGACGCCCGATTACTACGGCCACGGTGCCGACGGCGGCTTCGCCGAATACATCGCGGTGCCCGCCGACCAGTTCCACGCCATACCCAATCCCGAACTGGCCGATGCCGAGATCGCCGCGCTGGGCATGTGCTCTTATCAAACGGGCCTGCACATGCTGAACGTGGCGCGCGTGAGCGCGGGTGAGCGCGTACTCGTCACCGGCGCCAGCGGGGGCGTCGGCACGGCGCTCATCCAGATGTGCCGCGCGCTCGGCGCCATCCCCTATGCGCTGAGCAAGGCGGACAAGGCCGATGCCCTGCGTGAGCTCGGCGCGGAGGCGGTGCTTGACCGATCGGACATGAGCGATTTCACCGAGCAAGTGACGGCGGTCACGGGCGGATCCCCCATCGATGCCGTCATGGACCTGGTCGGGGGCGAGATGACGGATCGTTTTATCGACACGATGGTCTTCGACATGAGGGCGCGGAGCGACTACCCCCGTCTGAGCATCGCCGGTGCGAGCGGCGGCAACGTCAGCGAGATCATGTGGACGCGTATCTATCTCTATCAGGTGCAGCTCTTCGGCGTGTCGCACGGCACGCGCGCGGAGGCGGCACAGCTCGTCGACTGGATCCGTGCGGGGCAGCTCAGGCCGGTGCTGCATGGCGCTTTCCCGCTGTCGCGGCTGCACGAGGCGGAGCGCTACTTCGTCGACCGCGGCAGCGACTACCTCGGCAAGATCGTCATCGTCCCCGATTCGGAGTGGGAGCAGCATGGTGCGCCGTTTGCGGTTGGGGACAAGCGATGAGCGCGGCACTGACCCTGGAGCTGATGGACACCCACGCCGGCGGTGATGTCAGCCGCATCGTCACCGGTGGCGTCGCACCACTGCCTGGAGCAACGGTGCGTGAGCAGATGACCTATCTGCGCGATGAGGCCGATGGCCTGCGCCGCCTGCTGCTGGAGGAACCCTACGGCATTCCCGAGATGTCGGTCGATCTGCTCGTGCCCGCGTGCGATCCACGTGCGGCGAGCGGCTACATCATCATGGAGGTGATGGGCTACCCGATCTACTCCGGCTCCAACACCATCTGTACCGCGACGGCGGCGCTCGAACTCGGTATCGTGGAAAAGCGCGAGGGCAAGCAGCACTTCCTGTTGGAGGCACCGGCCGGTCTGGTGCAGATCGAGGCGACAGTGGCCAACGGCGTGGTCGAGGCGATCACCTGCGAGGGTCTGCCGAGCTACATCGATACCTACCAGGCCCGTATCCACGTACCCGAGATCGGCGACGTGACCTACAGCATCGCCTACAGCGGCGGCTTTTACGCCCTGGTCGATGCCACCGAACTCGGATTCGATCTCACCCGCGACGAAGAGCAGCGACTCGCCGACTGCGCCTACCGCATCGTCGAGGCGATCCGCGCCGCGCGCGGCTTTTCCCACTACACGCTGGGCGATGTCGGCCCGCTGCCGTTCCTCCACTTCATGGGGCCGGTCGAGGCCGTCACGGATCACTATTACCGCTCGCGCTCCACCACCTACGTCCATCCCGGCGTCATCTGCCGCAGCACGACGGGCACGGGGACCTCGGCCCGCCTGGCCCTGATGCACCACGAGGGCCGCATCCAGCGCGGCGATCGCCTGGAGACCGTCTCACTGCGCGAGACCGGATTCATCGGCGCGTTCACCGGCGTTCGCAGCGAAGGTGACCTGCAGGTGGTGGAGAACACCATCACCGGGCGTGGCTATGTACTGGCGCACTCGCAGATCGTGGTCAACTGCGATGATCCCATGGTCGAGTGCGCAGACCTGCACCACATCCTGACGGCCGGGCAGGGCGTGCCGGGCTGATAGGCTGTACCCGATAGCAGGGGCGGTGCCGCCGATATCACCCATTTCCTGCATCGGAGGTCCTGGAAGTCGACGCGGCAGCGCTGCGGGCGCAACATAATGGGCCATCTGAACGTGCTCGCCGGAACAGCAACCGGAGCGCTGGCGGGCACTGAGGCACATCTCTCAATGCTGGGCTGAATGCCTGGCGCTTGCATCCGGAACACTGGGGGACCGCACCATGACCATTGAACGTCTCGATACCAAGACCCGCATGAGCCAGGCCGTGATCCACGGTGACACCATCTACCTCGCCGGCCAGGTCGGCGAACCCGGCGAACCCGCCGACCGCCAGATGGAACAGGCCCTTGCCCGCGTAGACGAGCTGCTGGCCCGCTGCGGCAGTGATCGCAGCCATCTGCTGCAGGTGACCATCTGGGTGGCGAACATGTCAGCGCACTTCGACGAGATCAACGCCGTCTGGGACGCCTGGGTGCCGGCGGGCGCGGCGCCAGCGCGCGCTGCCGGGGAGGCCAAGCTCGCCACGCCCGAACTCAAGGTCGAGGTCATCGCTGTCGCCGCCCGGGCGTGACAGCGCAGACCGTGAATCCGGAGCCGGATCGGACGGATGCGGGCCCCCTGACATAATGGACGGCGGACAAGAACCGCTATCAGGATCTTGACCGCCTGGGTCCCGTGAACAACGTGGCCATTGGTGTCCATGCCGAAAGTAGGCGCGTGGGGCGATGCGGAATTTCTCGCCTCGGCTGTAGGTCGGGTCGCGTCGCGCTCCGCGCGGCGAAGCCCGATGTTTACTTGTCGGGCTCCCAGCGTCCGAGCAGGCGGGGTAGGTTGCCGAAGCGAGCGAACAGGCCGAATACCACGACGGCGATCGCGACGAACAATACGGCCACCGCGGCCATGAGCGGCGTATAGCCGTAGCGCAGCGAGTTGAAGATGCGGATCGGCAGCGTTTCAACCGTGAAGCCGGCGACCATGAAGGCAATAATGTACTCGTTGAGCGAGAGCACGAACACGAACGCATAGCCGGAAATGATGTAGGGCCGGATCAGCGGCAGGATGATGGTGCGAAACACGGTCGACTCACTCGCGCCCATGGTCCGTGCCGCCTCCACTACCGAGCGATCGGTCGACTCCAGTCCGAGCGCGATTGTCATCAGCGGCAGTGTCACCAGGAACATGCCGTGGGCAATCATCACGTTTTCGATCTGCCCGTAGTTGCCGGTCGTCGCCCAGAAGGTCATGAAGCCGAGTGCGGTGATCACAGGGGGCAGCATGAAGGGAGTGACACCAAAGCCGAACAGGATCTTGGCGTAGAGCATACCGTAGCGCCACAAGGCATAGGCCAGTGGCAGCGCCACCGACACCGCCACCAGCCCGGCAACGGCGGCAATCAACAGGCTGTACTCGATCGACGCGCGCCAGTCCGATTCGGTGGCCATCGCTTGGTACCAGTGCAGCGAGAAACCCTCGGGCGGGAAGTAGAGCTGGCGGCCGTCGTTCACGGAGATGCCGAGTACAATGATGATGGGCGCGATCAGAAAGGCAGCGATCACGGTCATGAACAGAATGATCAGGCTGCGCTGTATCATGTCGTTGCCACCCGCTTGCGGCGGCTCAGCCACAAGGTGATGAGGATCAGGGCCGCGCTGGTCGCCAGAAGGAAGACCGCCAGAGCCGCAGCGAAGGGCGGGTTCGACTGGTAGACGGCCTGGTCGGTGATGAGCACGGACAAGGTCCAGTGGCGCGGCCGACCAAGCAGGTTCGGAATCAGGAACACGCCGAGCGTGAACACGAAAACGAGAATCATCGAGGCGATGATCGGCGTACGCGTGCTCGGGATGACCACATTGAAGAAGGCCCGCAACGGCGAGGCCCCGAGCGTGCGTGCGGCCTCGGTCAGTTCCGGGTCGATGCGCGACAGCGGCGGGTACAGGATCAGTACCGTGTAGGGCAGCGTCAGGTAGAGATAGCCCACGACCACCGCGCCAAAGCTAGGCGCCCAGGCAACCGCCTCTTCCAGAATGCCCAGCCAGACCAGCACGTTGGACAGCCCCGCCGTGCGCGACAGCAGCATCGACCAGCTGAAGCCGACGATCACCTCCGACAGTGACAGCACGGACAGCACGAACACCAGCCACAGGGTCTGCGTGCGCAGGCGCATGCGTGTGAGCAGATAAGTGAACGGGAAGGCGAGCCCAATACTGATGACGGAGACAAACACCGCCAGATAGAGCGAGAACAGCAGGTGATCGATGAACAGCGAGGTTGCAAGGCGTGCGTACTGATCGAATACGAACGCTGGTCGGTAGAAGGCGATCGGGTCGCGCTCGAAGAAGCTGGTGGCGAACATGATGCCGAAGGGGATCAGGAAGAAGACCCCGAGCATCAATGTTGGATAGCTGAGCAGTCCGATCGGAGCCCAGCTTCGCCGTGCCGTTGTCATGCGAGTACCACGCAGGCGTCGGCGGGCAGCTCGACGGTCACGCGATCACCAAGCTGGACATCGGGCTTGTCCCGGGGGGGGACGTTGCTGGTGATCTCGAGGCCACTGCAGTCGATGCGGTACTCGACGTTCTGGCCGACATCGCGAATGAAAGTGATGGTTCCCTGCAGGCCATTCTCACGGGTCTCTTCGCCCGAGCACAGCCCGACTTCCTCCGGGCGCACTGAGACCGTGATCTCGGCGCCGGAGGCAAAGCCGTGCGGCATGGACTCGACGCGCAGGGTATGCCCGTGTACCTGCACGCGGTCACCGGCAACGATTTCGCCCTTCAGCAGGTTGCTGCTGCCGATGAACTCGGCAACGAACACGTTCGCCGGGCGGCGATAGATCTCTAGCGGCGTGCCGACCTGCTGGACCTGGCCATCCTTCATCACAACCACCATGTCGGCCATGGTCATCGCCTCGCGCTGATCGTGCGTGACCAGAATCGAGGTAATGCCGACGCGCTGCTGTAGCATGCGCAGCTCGACCTGCATTTCCTCGCGCAGCTTTGCATCGAGGGCTGACAGCGGTTCATCGAGCAGGAATACCTGTGGATCCAGGGCCAGGGCGCGGGCAATGGCCACGCGCTGGCGCTGCCCCCCGGAGAGCTGCGGGATGTGACGCCGTTCGACCCCCGGCATCTGGACGAGACCGAGTAGCTCACGAGCGCGATTGTCGCGCTCCTGCTTGGGCGTGCCGCGGATGCGCAAGCCGTAAGCGATGTTCTCGCCCACGTCGAGATGGGGGAACAGCGCTAGCGACTGGAACACCATGCCGATCCCGCGGCGATGTGCGGGCTGCTGCGTGACGTCCTTCTCCCCGAAGCGGATTGTCCCGGCCGATGGCTCTTCCAGGCCGGCGATCATCCGCAGCAGCGTGGTCTTGCCGCAGCCCGATGGGCCAAGAAAGCAGGCGAGCTGCCCTTCAGGGACTTCGAGGTCGACATCGTCGACAGCCTTCGTGGCACCGAAGTCTTTGCTGACGCCAGCGAGGTTCAGAACTGCCATGCTGGGTCCTAATGAGGTCCGGCGGGAAGCGAAAGGTCGAAGCGGCCGGCGCCGACACGCGCCGACCGCTCATGCTGCACGACGACCGGATCACCGACACTCATCCGGTGATCATTTCCGTCCAGCGATCGGAGAGCCAGTCGCCGCGCTCCAGGTACATCTCGTAGGCCGGAATGATCGGCTCGATGTCGCTGGAGACCGCCGCGAACTCCTCGTCGGTCAGGTCGGTGTGGTCGCGCTCGACCGTCGGCGCGGTGCCGACGTAGCGAGCCAGACGTGCCTGGATCTCCGGTTGGCACATATAGTCGATAAAGACCTGCGCCTCGTCGACGCGCTCGGAGGCGCGCGAGACCACCCATGAGCCGGAATCGAGCACCCCGCCTTCCTGCGGGAAGGTCGAGCGCACCGGATAACCCTCGGCGCGGGCGATCTCGGCGACATCGTGGTAGTACTGGCCCATCGGGATCTCGCCGCGCTGCAGTGCATTCTGGAACTGCGCTTCGTCGCGGTACCAGAGCTGGACGTTGTCACGGATCTCGGCGAGCTTCTCCAGTACCTCCATGATGCCGTCCTGGGTCTCGAGGATGTCCTTGCCGCCGAAGAAGGTCGTGGCGGTGATCTCGAGCAGGAAGGAGTTGGTTTCCAGGGCGAGCAGGCCGAGGCGGTTGCGGTGCTCCTCGTCCCACATATCCCCCCAGCTCTCCGGCGCCTCGGGGTACTCGTCGGTGTTCGAGACCAGGGTAATGTACCAGCTCAATGCACCGACGCCAGAGACACTGCCGTCGTCGTACTCATGCACGAAGTGCGGATACAGGTAGCGGGTGTTTCCCAGCGCGTCCGGGTCGAGAGCCGCGAAGAGTTCGCCCCGGGCACCACGCAGGCGGGGCGTGTTCGCCATCATCGAGACGTCAGCCGGGGCCTGACCGGCGCGGGCGGCATCACGCATCTGGATGAGCCACGCCTCACCCGTGGGCACGGAGATGGACTCCACCTCGATGCCGGTGTCCTCGGTGAATTTCGGGAAGATGTGCTCATCGAACGAGTCCTGGAAGAAGCCGCCGTAGACGCCGACCTTCAGCGTGCGCCCGGCGCGTGCCTTGAACGGGATGATGCTGGCAGCCATCCCGGTCGCCACGGCTGCGCCGGTGCCGATCAGAAATTTGCGGCGTCCCGGTACGAAAATGTCACTCATCTCAACCTCCCCCTCGCGCGCGAGGATCATTGCTCCGTGCAGGTGGGTCGTGCTTCTCGCGCCGGATGGACGGCCTGCACGCATCCCCCGACGGCGATCCCGGATCGGTGTTACCGCATCGGGCCCTCCAGAGCCGCGAGCCGGTCCGGTACCGGAACCATGCCATGATCTATGGGTGCGGACCAGCAATGCTGGGCCCGCGCCCGCGACTTGGCTCCTGGTCGCCTCAACCGCGGCGCGTAACGCCGGGCAAAATGCACAGCATCTCGTAGAGCAGATTGGCGCCGAGGACGGCGGTGTTGCCGGTGGGGTCGTAGGGTGGCGATACCTCGACCAGGTCGGCACCGACAATGTCCAGGCCCGCGGCACCGCGTACGAGTTCGACCGCCTGCGGTGCGGTCAGGCCGGCGATCTCGGCCGTGCCCGTGCCCGGCGCGAAAGCGGGGTCGATGCTGTCGACATCGAAGCTGATGTAGACTGGGCCGGGTCCGATCTGCTTGCGCACTTCCTTCATCAGTGGTGTGAGCGAGCGATGCCAGCACTCCTCGATCGGTACGACGCGAAAGCCCTGCTGGCGGGACCAGTCGAAGTCCTCCGCGGTGTAGCCGGTGCCGCGCAGGCCGATCTGGGCGACGCGTTCACCGTGCAACAGGTTCTCCTCGGCGGCGCGACGAAACGGCGTGCCGTGCGCGATCTCCTCACCGAACATATGCTCGTTGATGTCGGCATGGGCGTCGATGTGAATCAAGCCGAGCGGGCCGTGCCTCGCGGCCATGGCGCGCAGAATGGGCAGGGTGAGCGTGTGGTCGCCGCCGAGTGTCAGCGGGATGCAGCCATGGCCGAGGACCTCGGTGTAGAACTGCTCAATGATGTCGACACTCTTCTTCAGGTCAAAGGTGTTGATCGGCACGTCACCAAGATCGGCCACCTGCAGGCTGTCGAAGGGTGCCGCCCGCGTGGCCATGTTGTAGGGCCGCAGCATGCGCGATTCATCGCGGATCTGGCGCGGGCCCAGGCGGGTGCCGGGGCGGTTCGACGTGCCGATGTCCATGGGCACGCCGATGAAGGCGGCGTCCAGGCCTTTGGCGCTCTCGCTCACTGGCAAGCGCATCATGGTGACCGGCCCGCCGAAACGGGGCATGGTGTTGCCGCTCAGCGGCTGGTTGAAGTCGCTCAAATCGAATCTCCATCTCAATAAAACAGACCCGTTACCACCGCATCCGGTACTTCCCCCCGAAAGGGTCGACACGGGCGCGAGTCGTGTCCGGTATGCGCAGTTTCGCGCGTGCATCGGCCTCTAGGGGCACCTTGTCGTGCGCGTGATCAGTTTCCCGCGTGAGCTGACTGCCCTGCAACTCCGTCAACGGGAGTGCGAACGGCTGCTCAGGAATGGCCCCGCAACCTACGTGAACGGGAGAATGTGCTAGAGCGTTGGTTCGTGGCCAGATTTGTTCGTGTGCCGCCCAACTTCGAGGAACGATAAAGGTGTGCTCGCACCTAGCATCGGTGATCACACACTTCGCCGCTGCCGGGATGGTGTGTCCCGGCAGCGGCGAAGCGGGAGGGGGCTGGGGCTACATCATGTGGCCGAGCGTCTCGAGATTGGGGTCTGGGACATGGGGTGGCAGCAAGCGGGATAAACGGCCCACGCCTGTGATAGCGGACTGGCCCGTGGATCGCAGTTATGTCGGCTGCGGGCCGAGGCCGCTGCTGCGGCTGGTCGTTGCCGATCGGTGCCGTTTTCGTGTCGCCGCTGATCGATCGGAAGACCGACGGGATATGGCTTGGGCACGCCCCGTGGCCACCAAGTGTGTGAGCGTCGGGCCTGATATTGGCGATAGTATTCAATCCGCCCTGGGGGCCGCAGGTACCAGTAGCACCAACTGCTGGCTGCTCCGACACACGGCCTCGGCGGTGCTGCCGAGCAGCAGTTCGGTCAACGGGTTGCGTCCGCGGCGGCCGACGATCACCAGGTTGGCCTGCTGTTCGGCGGTCACGCGGCTGATGACCTCACTCGGTTTGCCGCGCCCGATCAACTCGACGTCGAAGGCGTCGCTGCCCGCGCGTTCGGCCAGTGCAGCGATGTGGGCCTCGATGGCTGCACGCTCTTCGGCCTTGACCGCGACCTCGTCCCAGCGTCCGACCGAGACCACGACGCCGCGGTCACCGCAGGACAGTAACTTGAGGAAGGCTTGCTCGGCACCGGACGCCGCGGGAGAGCCATCCGTGGCGAGCAGCGCCCGGCAGATGGCGTCGCCCGGTACGGTACTCTCGCCATCGACCGGCGCGAGGAGAAGGGGGCGGTCGGCCAACCGTGCCAGGTTGAGCGCCGTACTGCCGAGCAGGAACTCACGGATGGCGCTGTGTCCCTGACTGCCCACGAGAATCGTGTCGGCGCCGCTGGCTTCGGCCGCCGCCAGCAGCTCGGCGGCAACGCCGCCCGTGCGTAGGGTCGAGTCGGCGCGCATTCCGGTCTCTGCGGCGACCTGCTCGGCGATTTTTGCCAGTCGCTTCTCGTAGTGTTCGCGGTGGCTGAGCTCGGGGGCCTGGGTATAGCCTTCACCGATGACATAGGCGAGGGTTACGCGCTCACAGCCAAAGGCCGGGAGGCGCGCGAGTTGGGCCTGCACCTGCGGCCAGGCCGGCGAGAAATCGATGGCAACCAGGACGTGTTTCAGCATTTCGTTTCTCCGTGGGTCGGATCGTCCGTGTTCGGGTTCGATTCGTCACTGGCGCGAGTTCGGGCGCCACGGGCTGATGCCGCCTTCCACGGTCAAGCGCCGCCAGCGCCAGAAGCCCTCGAGATCGACGCGATAGGGCCCCTCGGTGAGCGCCCGCGCGCGGTAGACCGTGACGCCGTCGCGGGTGAAGACGTCA
>SLKC01000010.1 GCA_007134775.1 Ectothiorhodospiraceae bacterium
GACTGTTAATCACTAGGTCGGCGGTTCGAATCCGTCCCGGGGAGCCATACAATCAAGAACTTACGGCATCTGCCGGACCATCCCTCCGCCACTGGTCACGGCACCACTTGCAGTTTCGTCTCCCAGTTCCACGGCTGCAGACCCGGCGCATTCGAACGCAGACCACATGTAGCGACCAGGCCCACCTTCCAAGCTTGCGACATGCCCGACCGGATGACGTGACGCGCGAACATCGGGCGCAACTCCCACAAAAACCTTGATCGATGCTCTCCGTTGAGGTCCACTAGGCCTGTCTGCTGGTCCACGGAACGCGGCTGAGCAGCTCCACACTTCCCCCACTCGCAGAACTGGGTAGTGGTCCAACAATCGAGATCCGTGTCACGGAGGACGGGATGAGCACCACACATTCAGACACAACCGATGTACTGTGGACAGGCGGATGGGACTCATCCTACCGCGTTCTGGCGCTGCTCGCCGGGCATGGCGGTAGGATCCAGCCGCACTACGTCCGGGACCCGGAGCGCCTCTCACTGGAGATCGAGGTCGAGACGATCGAGGCGATCCGCGAGCGCGCCAATCGGCGCTTCGGGGAGCGCATCCTACCGCTGCGGATGCTGGAACGAGTCGACATCCGCGTACCCGACCACGTCCAGAACTGGTTCCTAGCCCTCAACAAGCGTTTCCGCCTCGGTTCGCAATACAACTGGTTGTCGGAGTACTCATTGCGCGAGACCCGGGGGCAACTCGAACTCTGCATCCACGTCGATGACAAGGCGCACAAGGCCATCAGCTGGGCACACGATCACCGTAACGATAGAGAAGCCGCTGCGCTGGTCGATGCAGTCGATGGTCTACTGCTGTCGCGCTTCCGATTCCCGATTTTGGAGATGTCCAAACTCGACATGCAACGGGCGGCTCGGCAAGGCGGCTTCGATGATCTGCTCGAATTGACGTGGTTCTGCCATGAACCCACACGAGATGGCCGCCCCTGCGGGTTCTGCGGGCCCTGCACCTGGACACTCGAGGAAGGACTGGGCCACCGCATTCCTGGCGATCGCCGTTTCCGCGCCGGCCTCTATCGCTGGATCGGCCGGCATCTACCGAGCTGGCGCGCCCGCCAGGCCTTCCTGCGCGGCGTCCGCGGAACCCATTGACAGGCCGTTGAAAACGGTCCCGTCATGGCGCCGTTTGCCGGATAATGGCATCCGATTACCGGTCATCAGGAAGCGAGGCAATGCGCGGAGCGGAGATCACCCCGGAGTCGCTTTTCACGCCGGTCCATCTCGAGACTTTCGTGGCCGCCGATCATCCACTGCGCCCGATCCGCGCGATGGTGAACGAGGCGCTGGGACGCATGTCGTGGCTATTCAATGCGATGCATGCGGAAGGCGGACGCGAGTCGATCCCGCCGGAGCGCCTGGTGCGCGCGATGCTCCTGCAGGTGCTGTACTCGGTGCGCCCGGAACGCCGGCTGGAGCAGATCAACTGCAACCTGCTGTTCCGCTAGTTTGTCGGGCTCGCGATCGATGATTCGGTCTGGAACCACTCGGTGTTCTGCAAAAACCGCGATCGGCTGATGGAGCACAGAGTAGTGTATCCAGGCCAACAACGTCCGTCTCTACCGGTCGCGGCTTTTGAACGACACGCTGGCCGACGCGCTCGCCTATCGCCAGCCCAAATGACCCCGCCAGGCGCTCGAGGAATGGCTGGCGTGGGCGAGCCGCTCGAAGCTCGAGCCGTTCGTGCGCCTGACCAAGACGATCCGCGAGCACAAGGACGGGATATTGGCCCACACACAGGATCGACTGACCAACGGCTTCGTCGAGGGCATCAATTATCGCCTGCTGTCATTGGCCCGGAACATCGGCCTGCACTCGGTCAGTACCCGCGTCATGCTGCGGTGCACCACTTGACGCTGTGGCATGGACTTTGCCGAGCCAAAGCCGCCCGGAACTTCTGACGTTTCACCCGGTCTCCCATGACAGTGACTGCCACTTGTTTTGGTGCAGCTCCTGAGAGCACAAACGAGAACGACCGTGACTCGACGCATCACGCCCCGAAGATATCTCGGCACATTCACCGCCCTCACTCTTGTCGGAGTGCTTGCACTGGTCTGGAACGCCGACTACTACCGCCAGGCGATTACTGGGCACGCCCAGATGATGCTCGCGCGGGTGGCCATCGACGATCTGGTCGAGCAACCCGACGTCGACCCGGCGCTGCGCGAGCAACTGGGCCTCGCGTCGCGGATCCGCGAGTTCGCGACCGCCGAACTCACCCTGCCCGACAACGACAGCTATCGCCATTATGCATCTCTCGAGCGTGACCACGCCGTGTGGACGGTCACGGCCCTGCCTGAATTCTCGCTCTCGCCAAAGGAGTGGTGTTATCCGATCGTCGGCTGTCAGACCTATCGCGGCTACTTCGACGAAGAGCGCGCCCGCGCAATGGCCCAGCAGTTGCGCAATCAGGGTTACGAGGTGGTGGTCGGCGGAACCTCGGCCTATTCCACGCTCGGATTTTTCGATGATCCCATCACCGACGTCATGCTCGCGCGCAGCGATGCCGCCCTCGCCGACCTCCTGTTTCATGAACTCGCGCACCAGCGACTGTTCGTGCGGGGTGACACAATGTTCAACGAAGGCTACGCCAACTTCGTCGGCGAGCAGGGTGTACGCGAGTGGCTTGGCGCGCGCGGGGAGTCCGTGAAATTGCAGCGTTGGCAGGCCCGGCGCGAGCAGACACAGGTATTCAGGGATTTGCTGCTTGAGACACGCGATCGGCTCGATGCCCTCTACGCCAGCTCGATCTCGCCGGAGGCGATGCGCGAGCAGAAGGCGGATATCCTCGGAGATACGCGAATGGTCTTCGACCAACAGCTCGTTGCGAACCATCCTGGCCTGGCCCGCTTTCGATCCTGGTTCGACGAGCCCGTGACCAACGCCCGCCTGGCGCGAGTTGCCACCTACCGCAAGTGGATGCCGGCTTTCCGGACGCTCTATGAGATGCACGATGGGGACTGGGCTGCATTCCACCACGCGGTGGAGGAACTGGCCGAACTGCCACGCGCAGCGCGCGACGAGCGGCTGCGCTCCTACATGGCGGAGCCGCCGACGGCCCTGTAGCGCCGGCCGACCAGCGTCAAGCGCCCATGCCCCGTCAGCAGCGCGGTTCCGTCAACGCTTGCACCGATTGCGCGCGTTCGCACGTAAACGGGGCCCAAGGCGGGTGCAGATTGTTGACGCTTACGTAAACGGCATGTAATGTCGCTCGCAACGCTTGTCAAAAGCCAGCCGCACGGCTCCGGGAACAGGTATGGCGAAGCACGCTGGCAGTTACGTGCACGGAGTAGGGCAGCAGCCCCTCATCGGCGAGGCGATCGGGCACTACCTGGAGCGGATTGCGGACTCACGCCCAGATTCGCTCGCCCTGGTCGACATGCAGCAGGGCCAGCGCTGGAGCTGGAACGAACTCAACGCCCGCGTTGACGACTACGCCGCGGCCTTCCTCGCCCTCGGTCTGGAGCCCGGTGACCGCCTCGCCATCTGGGCGCAGAACCGCTGCGAGTGGGCCCTGACCCAGTTCGCCGCCGCCCGCGCCGGGCTCATCCTGGTCAACCTCAATCCCGCCGCCCGCGCCGGCGAGGCCCTCGCGCAGCTCCAGCTCGTGAAG
Organism: Ectothiorhodospiraceae bacterium; assembly: GCA_007134775.1. Lineage (GTDB taxonomy): Bacteria > Pseudomonadota > Gammaproteobacteria > XJ16 > Halofilaceae > Halofilum. The sequence goes on from SLKC01000010.1 coordinate 3,673, forward strand.
CCACGCGCCCTGGTCATCCAGGATGCGTTCAAGACCAGCGACTATATCGTCATGACGCGGGAGATCCTGCCAGAGATCGACACCGCGCAACCGGGCGAACTGCGCAGCGCCGCGCTGCCCGAACTCGACTGGGTCATTCGCCTTGGCGACGAGCAGACCCCCGGCATGGTCAACTTTTCCGAGCTGCCGACGCGGGTGGATGACGCCGCGCGTGACCATCTGCGGGCCGTCGCCGATTCGGTGCAGTTCGACGCGCCGGTCAATATCCAGTTCAGCAACGCAACCGGCGGCAAGGCGGCCGGCGCGACGCTGACGCATCACAACATCCTCAACAATGGCCACATCGTCGGGCAGACGCTGCGCTTGGGCCCGGCCGACCGCGTCTGCATCCCGGTCCCGCTGTTCCATTGCTTCGGGATGGTGATGGGCAATATGGCCTGCCTCGCCCACGGCAGCACCATGGTCTACCCGGGCGAGGCCTTTGACCCGGCAGGGACGCTCGAAACGATCCACGAGGAGCGGTGTACCGCCGTCTATGGGGTCCCGGCAATGTTCAGCGCGATGCTCGACCATGAGCGCTTCGCCGACTTCGACCTGGGCAGTCTGCGCACCGGCATCATGGCCGGCGCGCCCTGCCCCATCGAGACCATGCGGCGCGTCATCGCGGAAATGAACATGCACCAGGTAGTGATCGGTTACGGCATGACCGAGACCTCGCCGGTCTCCTTCATGAGCGACGTCGATGACGACATCGAGCTGCGCGTGTCCACCGTCGGCACGATCCAGCCCCATACCGAGGCCAAGGTTATCGACAGTGCGGGCCGCATCGTGCCACGCGAGATCACCGGTGAGCTGTGCACACGCGGCTACCACGTCATGCGCGGTTATTGGAACAACCCCGAACTCACCGCCGAGGTCATCGACGCAGCCGGCTGGATGCACACGGGCGATCTCGCCCGCATCGACGCGAATGGTTACTGCCGCGTCGTGGGCGGCCTGAAGGATGTCATCATCCGCGGTGGCGAGAACATCTACCCGGCAGAGGTCGAGGAGTTCCTGCAGGGGCATCCGGACATCGCCGAAGCGGTGGTCGTGGGCGTGCCGGATGCGCGCATGGGCGACGAAGCCTGTGCCTGCCTGCGACTCCAACCCGGCACGTCGCTTGACGAAGAAGGCGTGCGCGCCTACTGCCGCGAGACCATTGCGCACTACAAGATCCCGCGCTACATCCGCTTCTACGAGCGCTTCCCGGGCAGCACAGGCGGCGCCCTGAAGTACATGTTGCGCGACGAAAGCGTGCGCGCGCTGGGCCTGGAGAACGCCGATGCAGAATCCACGTGAGCAGGGCCATCGGCCCTCTAGCGCGGGCCAACAGGCACGATATTACGTTTACGTAAGCGTAAGTTCACGCCTATGATCCAACTCGAATCGCGCGGGCCGGTGCACCGGCCGCCAATGTGTTCCACAGGGGGCAACGGGGGACCGCACCACCATGGCAGATGAGCAAGGCACCGACCGCGAGAAGGTTCTGGTCTGCGACGGCATTCGCCGCTGGTTCGGCGGCTTGCAGGCGCTCAAGGGAATCACCATCGGGATCGAGCGCGGCGAGATCTACGGACTCGTTGGACCCAATGGTTCAGGCAAGACCACGCTGGTCAATGCCATCACCGGCTTCTATCCGCCACAAGAAGGCACGATCACCTTCAACGACCAGATCCTCAACGACCGCAAGCCCTATCGAGTCGCCCAGCTGGGCATCGCCCGCACCTTCCAGAACGTCGCCCTCTTTCACGGCATGAGCGTGCTGGAGAACATCCTCCTGGGCCGGCACATCTACATGAAGCCGAGCGCGCTCTCCTCGCTCTTCTACTGGTGGTGGGCCCAGTCCGAGGAAGTCGCGCACCGCGCCAAGGCGGAAGAGATCATCGATCTGCTGCAGCTTGAAAGCGTGCGTGACGAACCGGTCGATGTCATCCCGCTGGGCGTGCAGAAGCGTGTCGAACTTGCGCGGGCGCTCTGTGCCGAGCCGAGCTGTCTCATCCTGGACGAGCCCATGGCAGGCATGAATCAGGAGGAGAAGGAGTACATGGTGCGCTTCATCCTCGACGCGCAAGAAGCCCTAGGCCTGACCATCCTGTTGATCGAGCACCATCTCGACGTGGTCACGGCCATTTGCGAGCGCGTGCTCGTGCTCAACAACGGCGAGAAGATCGCCGAAGGCCCGGCCCGCGAGGCCATGAGCGACCCCGCCGTGGTGGCGGCCTATGTGGGGAAGAAAGACGATGCAGCCTGAGCAGCAGCCAGCGGACGCAACGGATCCCGCCGCCCTCCATCCCAACTGGGTGGCGGATGATCACCTGATCAACCTCCTGCGGCACAACGCCCGGGAACACGGCGATGAAATCGCCATGCGCGAGCGCGAATACGGCATCTGGCAGGAGTATACCTGGAAGGACTACCTCGACCGTGTGCTCTGCTTCGCCGCCGGCCTCGACGCGCTCGGCGTCAAGCCCGAGGACAACATCCTCGTCATTGGAGACAACCGTCCCGGCCTCTATTTCGGCATGGTGGGCGCGGTTGCGCTGCGCGCCGTACCCTCACCCGCCTATCCGGACACCACGCCGGAGGAGATCGCCGGTCACATGGAGCGCGAGGGCATTCGCTTCGCCCTCGCCGAGGACCAGGAGCAGGTCGACAAGCTGATGGGCATCCGGGCCAACGGCTACGATGCGCTCCAACAGATCATCTACGATGATCCGCGCGGCCTCGCCGGCAAGGAGCCGGCCGGGGTGGTCGCCTTCAACGACATCGTCGAACGGGGACGCGAGCGCCTGCGCGAACGGCCCGGCCTTGAGGACGACATCCTCGGACGCGCTTCGGTCCATGACATTGCCGTCCTACTCCACTCCTCGGGTACCACGGGTGCGCCCAAGGGCGTTCCGCTCAAGCATGGCCACGTCCTCTCCGGTGTACGCAATGCCGCGGCGGCCGGCTACTTCCGCGAAGGTGAGGTGCACATGGCCTACCTGCCCATGGCGTGGGTAGGCGATTTCATCTTCTCCATCGGGGCCGCACTCGCACTGCGCTTTACAGTCAATATCCCCGAACGCCAGGAGACAGCGCTGCACGATCTCCGCGAGATCGCCCCGACCCTCTACTTCAGTTCACCGCGCGCCTGGTCCAACATGCTCACCCGTATCCAGGTGGGCATCGATGAATCCACACTCTTCAAGCGCATGCTCTACGAGCTGTTCATGCCCTTCGCGGTGGAACTCGAGCGCCGACGCCTCGATGGCGAGCAGCCCACGGCCCTGCAGCGCTTCTGGCGCGGCCTCGGCGAAATCCTCGTCTACGGCCCGATCAAGGACCAGCTCGGCCTGGCCCGCGTCGAACGCCCTTACACCGCCGGCGAGGCCATCGGCGAGGATGTCTTCCTCTACTTCCGCGCCCTCGGCCTGAATCTGCGCCAGTTCTACGGCCAGACGGAGAACTGCGCCCTCGCCTGCGCGCAGGACCCAGACACGATCAAACTGCACACAGTGGGCAAACCTTTCCCCGGGGTGGAGATCAAGCTCGACGACCAGGGCGAGATCCTGATCCGCGGTGACAACGTCTTCGACGGTTATTACCAGAATCCCAAGTCGACGGCCGAAACTCTGCAGGACGGCTGGCTGCACACCGGTGATGCCGGCTACCTCGAGGAGGACGGCCAGGTGGTTGTGCTTGGGCGCGTCTCTGAGGTCGTCTACACAGCCGCCGGCGAACGATTCATCCCCACCTATATCGAGAACCGTCTCAAGTTCAGCCAGTACATCAAGGATGTCTGCATCCTTGGCCAGGATCGCGACTCCCTTGCCGCACTGGTTGCGATTGACATGAGCGCGGTCGGGCACTGGGCCGAGGAGAACAACATCCCCTACACTTCCTTTGCCGACCTGTCGCAGAAACCGGCTGTCTATGAACTCATTCAGGGCGTGATCGAGCACGTCAATGGTGTGCTCCCGGACGGACTTCAGATCCGGCGATTCGTGAACCTGCACAAGGAGTTCGATCCGGATGATGGCGAGGTCACGCGTACGCGCAAGTTGCGGCGTAGCGTAATCGATGCCCACTATGCGCCGATCATCGACGCCCTCTACGACGGCAGCGAATCGGTCGATTACGAAGCCCAAATCACCTACGAAACAGGCGAGTCGGGCGTGCTCAAACGCCACCTCACCGTTGCCGATGTCCCGCCTGCCGCGGAGAAATGACGATGGATATCGCCTACTTCATCGAACTGCTGATCAACGGGGCCTTGACCGGCATGATGTACGGTCTCGCTGCCCTCGGCATCGTCCTCATCTACAAGTCGTCCGGCGTGCCCAACCTCGCTCAGGGCGCGATGGTGATGCTAGGCGCCTACTTTGCCTGGATCGCCGCGGCCCAGTGGGGAATCCCCCTGCCATTTGCCATCGCTCTGGCCGTCGTGGGCATGTTTCTCTTCGGCCTCTTTACCGAACGTTTCCTGCTGCGGCGCATGGTCGGGCAGCCGATCATCATGATCGTGATGCTCACCCTGGGTCTCGAGATCCTGCTGCGCGGCTTGGGACCCGGACTGTTCGGTGCCGCCCCGAAGAGCCTGGATATTGGCATCGGTCTGGCACCGATCATTATCGGTGACGTCTTCATCAACCGCTCCTATCTTGTCGGCGCGATCGTCGGCGTCATCATGATCGGTCTCGCCCTGCTGTTCTTCCGCACGCGCCTGGGGACGAAACTGCGGGCAGTGTCGGACGACCACGTAGCCAGCTGGTCGGTGGGCATCTCGGTCGAACGCGCCATCGCAATCTCCTGGGGGCTTGCGGGCGCCTCCGCAGTGGCCGCTGGCGTCATGTGGGGCTCGGTCCAGGGCATCGACTGGACCCTGTCCCTGCTGCTATTCCCCGCCGTTGCCGTGGTAATCCTGGGTGGTCTCGACAGCATATATGGGGTCCTGGTTGCGGGCCTCATCGTGGGTATCCTGGGCAGCGTCATCCCCGGCTACGTCGACCCGATCGTCGGTGGCGGCACGCGCGATGTCGTCACGTCACTGATCATCCTGCTCACCATCATCTTCCGACCGCACGGCATCTTCGGCCGCGAAGACATCGAGAGGGTCTGACCGCCATGTTCTATCGACTGTCCGGAGTTCACCACACGCGCTACGAGACGGCACGCCAGATCTGGCCCGTTCCCACGGACCGCCGCGTCGTCTATATCCTGCTCGCGCTCGCGCTTGCGGCCCCGCTCTATCTCCCAGATCTCTACCTCTCGAGCTACGTGCTGCCCTGGCTGGTCTGGAGCGCGGCAGCGCTATCGCTGACGCTACTGATGGGCATTGCCGGCCAGCTCCATTTCGGTTTCGCCGCCGTTATGGCAATCGGTGCCTACTCCAGCATCCATCTCGCCCGCGCAGGCGTCCCCTTCGAGCTCGCGCTGATCGGTGCAGGCGTGATCACCGCTGTCATCGGCACCCTCTTCGGGGCCGCCGCGCTGCGCGTGAAGGGGCTCTATCTGGTCATGGCGACACTCGCCATGCAGTATCTCGTCGACTGGGTGATCATCAATGTGCCCGCCATATCGGGTGGCGCCCAGGCAACGCTGAACACGCCCGAGGTCAGCTTCCTGTTCATGCCGCTGTCCGGCACCGGCCTCTATTACGGAGCGCTGCTGTGGGCCGTGATCGTCACCGTGTTCGTACTCAACATCAAGCGTACCAGCTTCGGTCGCGCACTGGTCGCCATCCGCGACAAGGACTATGCCGCCGCCGTCATCGGCGTGAACCCGTTCAAGTACAAGCTGCTCGCCTTCTTCACCGCGTCGTTCCTTGGCGGTATCAGCGGGGCTGTTCTCGCCTTCTGCTACTACCAGGCGGTCACCCCGGAGCAGTTCGGCTTCAACGTGTCGATCCAGTTGGTGGCTATGGTCCTGGTCGGCGGCCTGGGCAGCGTGATCGGTGCCTACCTTGGCGCCGGCTTCGTGCTACTCGCACCGATGTTCTTGACCAATGCTGTCGCCTATCTGGCGGTATGGGGCGTGCTGCCGCTGTCATCGAGTCTACTGGCCCACATTCCGCTGATGGTCTACGGGCTGTTGATCGTCGGGTTCATCCTCTTTGAACCGCTGGGCCTGGCGAAGATCTACGACAATATACGCAAGTATTTCCTGGTCTGGCCTTTCCGCCATACACAGAGCTGAACCGACATCCGCGGGATGTCGGATGAGATCCCTTCGGGGGAGAGAAGCAAGCAGGAGGAGCGAACAATGCGAAACGCAATCAAGGGCCTCATCGGTGCCGCAGGTGTCGCGGCCATCGGTGTCAGTGGGGCTGCAAAATCGGATGACACCTTCACCATCGGACTATTGCAGGACTTCACGGCGGTCTACACCTTCGTGACGGACGAATACCACCACGGCCAGATGGACTACATCGAGTTGGTCAACCAGGAAGGCGGCGTCGAAGGACATACCATCGAGACCATCGTGCGGGATACCGGCAACGAGCCGCAGCGCGGCATCGAGGCCTACAGCCGGGCACGCGACCAGGGTGCCGTGCTCGTCGACTTCCTCAGCACACCGGTATCGCGGGCGATGGTCAACCGCGTACTCGACGACGAGATCGTCATGATCACGGCCCTGCACGGGCGCGGTGATGCCAGCCACGGCACGACCTTCCCCTATGTCTTTCCGATGATGGCGACCTACTGGTCGCAGGCAATGGTGCTCGCCGACTACATCGACCGCGAACAGGGCGGACTCGAAGGCAAGCGCATCGCGCACGTCTACATCGACTCGCCCTTCGGGCGCGAACCGGTGCCGGTGCTCGAGGAACTGGCCGAGCGCAAGGGCTTCGAGTTCGAGACCTTCGCCTATCCGAGTCCCGGGACCGAGCAGTCGGCGACCTGGTCGGACGTCCGGCGCTTTCAGCCCGATCACGTCCTGATCTGGGGTGCGGGTGGCGGCCAGCCCGTCTCCGTGCGCGAGGCGATTCGTGCGGGGCTCGACCCCGCGGACATCCTCTCCGTCGTGTGGATGGCCGAAACCGACGCCAACACCATCGGAGTCGATCATGCCACCGGCGTGAAGCGCTTCGAGGCCGTTGCAACGGGCACGGACTACCCGATTATCGAACGCATCCAGGAAGAGGTCATCGACCAGGGCCTCGGTGCTGGCTCCGAAGATGAAGTCGGTACGACCTACTACAACATCGGCGTCGCCACTATGGCCGTTGCGGTCGAGGGCGCCCGCCTTGCACTGGAAGAGTTCGGTGGCCCCCTCACCGGCGAAAAGCTGCGCGACGGCCTGCGCATGATCGAGGAGTTCGATGCGGAAGGGATGATGCCGCCGATCACGATCACTGAAGAGGATCACCAGGGTGGTGGCTTCGGCCGCGTCTCCCAGTGGAACGGCGAAGCTTGGGAGCCGATCACCGACTGGTTCGCAGCGCACCAGGACATTGTCTGGGAGGAGATCGAAAAGGACGCGGCGGAGTTCCGCGAGGACAACTGAGAATGTGGCACTGCCGGACGGCCGCCCGCGGCCGTTCGGCAACCTCCGCCACCTGACCGGGACCGAGACATGACGAGTGAAACCGCACAGGCAGAGGCAGAACCGCAGGCTGCGACCGACATCGTCCCTCCGTTGCTGCGCATGAGCAATGTCGAGGTCGCCTACGACAAGGTGTTCCTCGCCATCAAGGGCGTATCGCTGGAATTGAACACGGGCGGCATGGTCGCGCTACTCGGTTCCAACGGGGCGGGCAAGAGCACGACGCTGAAGACGATCAGCGGACTGCTGGCCCCCGAACGCGGCGCCGTCAACCGTGGCAGTGTAGAGCTCCGCGGTCGCGACATACTGCCCTTGCCGCCGCCGGCACGCGTCCACCTGGGGATTGTCCATGTCCTCGAAGGCCGACATGTATTCGGGCACCTGACGCCCGACGAAAACCTGCTCGCTGCCTTCCCCACCAGGGGACGGCGCGAACGCCTTGACGAGCTACGCGAACAGGTCTACACGTATTTCCCTCGCCTGCGCGAGCGCTCGCGAACCAAGGCGGGCTACCTCTCCGGCGGCGAACAGCAAATGCTCGCCATCGGCCGCGCGCTAATGACCGAACCGAACCTGCTGATGCTCGACGAGCCCAGTCTCGGCCTAGCCCCGATGCTGGTCGAAGAGATCTTCGGCATCATCCGTGAAATCAACAAACAACAGGACGTCGGCATTCTCCTGGTCGAACAGAACGCTGCGGCTGCATTGGAGATTGTCAGCGACGCCTATCTGCTGGAGAACGGCCACGTCGTCATGAGCGGCAAGGCCGATGTCCTGAAGCAGAACCCCGACGTCCAGGAGTTCTACCTCGGCGGTACCGGCAAGGTCGACTACCACAACGTCAAGCACTACCGCCGACGCAAGCGCTGGCTTGCCTGAGGAGGGCGCGATGGATCCGGCAGCGACTACTCCCTCTGAGCACGTGGCCTCGCGCTTTCCGGTGCCCGCGCTCGAGGCACTGCCCGAGGACCTGCGCGCGCGCGTTAACGAAGTCGCGGAGAAGCTCGGTTTCGTACCGAACGTCTTCCTCGTCCTCGGCCACCGCCCGGCGGAGCTGCGCGCCTTCATCGCCTATCACGATGCCCTGATGGAGAGTGAAGTGGGGCTCACCCGGGCCGAGCGCGAAATGATCGTGGTCGCCACGTCGAGCGCGAACCGGTGTCTCTACTGCACCGTGTCGCATGGCGCGTTCCTGCGCATCCGCTCGAAGCGACCCGAACTCGGCGACCAGCTCGCAGCCAACTACCGTGAGGCGGAGACCACGCCGGCCCAACGGACCATGCTCGACTACGCCATGAAACTGGCCGAGACCCCATGGCTGGTTGACGACAGCGATTTCGAACGCCTACGCGCCGCCGGCTATTCACAGGACGCGATCTGGGACATCGGCGCGATCACCGCCCTGTTTGCCATGTCCAATCGGTTGGCGAGCCACACCGGCATGGGGCCGAACCGACCCTTCTACGGTCTGGCGCGATGACCCCCTTGAGGCGCTCAGCCAGGGTCGGGCACCACCGCCAGTGTTACCGTGGCCTTGGCGCACAGCGTATCCCCGCCGTCGCCATCGTGCGCGCGCAGCCACGATTCCGCGACAATGAGGCTGCGCCCCGGGCGCAGCACCTCGGCGTGACAGGTGAGCTCATGGCCGAGTGCGGGCCGGAGCAGATTCAGCTTAAACTCGACCGTGAGCACGATCTGGTCGGCGGCGACGAGGGTAAAGGCCGCACAACCGGCCGTATGGTCAGCGATCGTCGCCTGCACGCCGGCATGGACATAGCCATCCTGCTGGCGATGGTGGGGCGCCAGCACCAGACGCGTGTCACACCACCCCGGTCCCGTGTCAACCAGTGTGAGGCCAAGGAGCTGGATGAAATCGGCATCCTGGATAATGCCGGCGACGCGCTCGCGATACAGCGGATTGTGGACTTCCATGGTTCCTCCGGAGCCGATGGGCGAGAACGGCAAATTATGTTACGTTTACGTAAACGGCAATATACTTGCCGATCGACGACGGTAGCAATCCGATGAGCGATTTCCGTGAGGCCAGTGATGACAATGCCCTCAAGGGTACGACATACAGGATCGGCGAACTCGCGCGCGAATTCGGTATCACGACGCGAACCATTCGCTTCTACGAAGACGAGGGTCTGCTCGCACCGATCCGGATCGGCTCCAAGCGCCTCTATCGGCGGCGCGACCGCACCCGGCTTAAGCTGATCCTGCGCGGCAAGCGCCTCGGCTTCACGCTGGGCGAGATCCGGGAAACGTTCGATCTCTACGACCAGGCCCACGGTGAGGCCAAGCAGCTACGCTACTACCTGCGCGTGCTCGAGGAGAAACACGAACAGCTACTGCGCCAACGCCAGGATCTCGACGACACGCTGGCCGAGCTGAGCCAGTCCTACGATCACTGCCGGCAACTACTGGCGACACAGGAGCGTGAGCGCACCACGAAAGAGCGGGAGCCTGAAAGCACGCAACAAGAAACAGCCCGGCCGCACCGGCCCGCGAAATCATCCTGAACAGGACCGGGCATGCAACGCCACCGGAGAGACGCCGACGGCATGACCGTGGCGACCGGCAGCCGTACGCCAACGCGGTCGGCGCGCATGGCAACGAACGGGGAGTGAATCGACCATGCAGTATCCGACACTGAATTTCGGCCTCGATGAGGAGATCGATATCCTGCGCGACACGGTCGCCGGCTTCGCGCGTGAGCACATAGCCCCCCACGCCGACGAAATCGACCGCAACAACGAGTTTCCTGCCGAACTCTGGCCGAAGATGGGCGAACTCGGGCTCCTCGGCATTACGGCCGAGGAGGACTACGGTGGCAGTGCGATGGGCTACCTCGCCCATATCGTCGCCATGGAGGAAATCTCGCGTGCCTCCGCTGCGGTCGGGCTCTCCTATGGCGCGCACTCGAATCTCTGCATCAATCAGATCCGTCTCAACGGCACCGAGGAGCAGAAGCGTCGCTACCTGCCCGGCCTCATCAGCGGCGACCAGGTCGGTGCCCTGGCGATGTCGGAGCCCGCTGCCGGCTCCGACGTCGTCGGCATGAAGTTGCGCGCCGAGCGCAGCGGCGAGGGCTACCGGCTCAATGGCAACAAGATGTGGATCACCAACGGCCCCGACGCCGACACGCTCGTCGTCTATGCCAAAACCGACCCCGACGCTGGCTCGCGCGGCATCACCGCGTTCCTCGTCGAACGCGGCATGCCGGGCTTTAACACCGCGCAGAAGCTGGACAAGCTGGGCATGCGCGGCTCCAATACCTGTGAGCTGCTCTTCGAGGACTGCTATGTCCCTGCCGACAACGTCCTCGGCGCGGTCAACCGCGGCGTCGCCGTACTCATGTCGGGCCTCGACTACGAGCGGGCCGTGCTCGCCGGCGGGTCTCTGGGCATCATGGATGCCTGCATGGACGCCGTACTGCCCTACCTCCACGAGCGCCAACAGTTCGGCCACCCCATAGGCGAGTTCCAGCTCATGCAGGCCAAGCTCGCCGACATGTACACGACGATGAACGCGGCCAAGGCCTACGTCTACGCCGTGGGCCGCGCCTGCGACCGCGGCGAGACCACGCGCAAGGACGCTGCCGGGGCCATCCTCTTCGCCTCGGAGAAGGCGACCTGGATGGCCCTGGAAGCGATCCAGGCTCTCGGCGGCAACGGCTACATCAACGATTACCCGACGGGCCGCCTGCTGCGCGACGCCAAGCTCTACGAGATTGGGGCCGGCACGTCGGAGATCCGCCGCATGCTCATTGGCCGCGAACTGTTCGAGGAGACCGCCTGAGGGCGAGCGCTGCTGTCCGGGAGATCCTCCATGGCCGTCATCAAGAGCAAGATCAATCCGCGCTCACCGGAGTTCGCCGCCAACCGCGACCACATGCAGGCGCTGGTCGACGACCTGCGCGAGCGCGTGGCCAGCGTGCGCGGCGGTGGTGGTGAGCGCGCTCGCGAACGCCACCTCGCGCGCGGCAAGCTGCTGCCGCGCGAGCGAATCCGTACCCTGCTCGATGTTGGCTCTCCCTTTCTTGAGCTCTCTCAGCTCGCCGCAGGGGGAATGTACGACGACGAAGTCCCCGCAGCCGGCCTGATCACGGGCATCGGTCGCATCTGCGGGCGCGAGTGCATGATCGTCGCCAACGACGCGACGGTGAAGGGCGGCACCTACTACCCCCTGACCGTAAAAAAACACCTCCGCGCCCAGGAGATCGCGCGCGAGAACCGCCTGCCCTGCCTCTATCTGGTCGACTCGGGCGGCGCCCATCTACCCAGCCAGGACGAGGTCTTCCCCGATCGCGACCACTTCGGCCGGATCTTCTACAACCAAGCGACGATGTCGGCGCTCGGCATCCCGCAGATCGCGGTCGTCATGGGCTCCTGCACAGCCGGCGGCGCCTATGTGCCGGCGATGGCCGAGGAGAGCATTATCGTGCGCGAACAGGGCACCATCTTCCTCGGCGGCCCGCCACTGGTGAAGGCGGCAACCGGCGAGGAGGTCAGCGCCGAGGAACTCGGCGGCGCCGATGTGCATTCGCGGGTCTCCGGTGTGACCGACCACTACGCGCTCAACGACGCCCACGCACTTGGCCTGGCCCGCACCGCTATCACGCACCTCAACGGGCGCAAGCAGATCGATCTCGACATACGGGAGCCACGCGAGCCCTGCTACGACCCGGCAGAGATCTACGGCATCGTGCCCGACGACACACGCAAGCCCTACGACGTCCGCGAGATCATCGCCCGGATCGTCGACGGCTCCGAGTTCGACGAGTTCAAGGCGCTCTACGGCACCACGCTCGTCTGCGGCTTTGCCCACATCCATGGCTATCCCGTCGGCATCGTGGCGAACAACGGCGTGCTGTTCTCCGAGTCCGCACTGAAGGGCACGCACTTCATCCAGAGCTGCTGCCGGCGCGGTATCCCGCTCGTCTTCCTGCAGAACATCACCGGCTTCATGGTCGGCAGCAAGTACGAATCGGGCGGTATCGCCAAGGACGGGGCGAAGATGGTCACCGCCGTCGCCTGCGCCAACGTGCCCAAGCTCACCGTGATCATCGGCGGCAGTTTCGGCGCCGGCAATTACGGCATGTGCGGGCGGGCCTACTCCCCGCGCTTTCTCTGGATGTGGCCGAATGCGCGCATCTCGGTGATGGGGGGCGAGCAGGCCGCCAACGTCATGGCGCAGGTGCGCCGCGACAGCCTGGAGCGCAAGGGCGAAGAGTGGCCCGCCGAGGAGGAAGAGCGGTTCAAGGAGCCGATCCGCGCGCAGTACGAGACCCAGGGCCACCCCTACTACGCCACGGCCCGGCTCTGGGATGACGGCGTCATTGACCCGATCGACACCCGGCGCGTGCTCGGCCTGGGCCTCTCCGCAAGCCTCAACGCGCCCATCGAGAAGACCGATTTCGGCCTGTTCCGCATGTGAGGGCTGCCCATGGCATCCGAGAATATCAACCTGCACATCGACGAAGGCATTGCCACGCTGACGCTGAACCGGCCGTCACGGCACAACGCCTTCGATGACACGCTCATCCAGGAGCTCACCGACACCCTGATCGCGCTCGGCCAGCAGGACGAGGTGCGCGCCGTGGTTCTCGCGGGAGAAGGCAAGAGCTTCTCCGCCGGCGCGGATCTGAACTGGATGAAGCGCATGGCCGACTACGACCGCGAAGACAACTATCGCGATGCGCAGGCGCTGGGCCATCTGATGCATACCCTCGACGCCCTGCCGAAGCCGACCATCGCGCGCGTCCATGGCGCCGCGCTCGGCGGTGGCGTCGGCCTGGTCGCGAGCTGCGATGTCGCCATCGCCGCGAGCACGGCCGTGTTCAGTCTCTCCGAAGTCCGCCTCGGCCTGATGCCCGCGGCCATCTCGCCCTTCGTCATCAAGGCCATGGGCGAACGCCAGGCACGCCGCTACTTCATCACTGCGGAACGCTTCGATGCCGACGAAGCGCGGCGGATCGGGCTCGTGCACGAAGTCGTGGCGCCCGACGCCCTCGACGCCACCATCAATGAGTTGCTCGAACGGTTGCGCGCCAACGGGCCGCACGCGATGGTCGCCGCCAAGCAGCAGGTGCTCGACGTGGGGGGCCGCCCGGTCGACACCGCCATGCTCGAGGATAGTGCCCGGCGCATCGCCGACATCCGGGTCAGCCCCGAGGGCCGGGAAGGCATCAGTGCGTTCCTGGACAAGCGCAAGCCCGATTGGACACCGGCCGACGACTGATGGCCCATCCGCGCACGCAGCGCGGCGAGAGGATGACCACCATGTTCGACAAGATCCTGATCGCCAACCGCGGCGAGATCGCCTGTCGCATCGCCCGTACATGCCGGCAGCGCGGTGTCGCCACCGTGGCCGTCTACTCCGAGGCGGATGCGGCCGCGCTGCACGTCGATGCCTGCGACGAGGCCTGGGCCGTCGGGCCCGCCTCCGCGCAGGAGAGCTACCTCAATACTGGCAAGATCCTCGACGTCGCCCGTCGCAGCGGCGCACAGGCGATCCACCCCGGCTACGGCTTCCTCTCGGAGAACTCGGCCTTCCCCCGCGCTTGTGCCGAGGCCGGTATCACCTTCATCGGGCCACCGGCGCAGGCGATCGAGGCGATGGGCTCGAAAAGCGCGGCCAAGGCGATCATGGGTGATGCCGGCGTGCCGCTCGTCCCCGGCTATCACGGCGACAATCAGGGCGATGAGACCCTCGCCACCGAGGCCGAACGCATCGGCTTTCCGCTGCTGATCAAGGCCTCCGCCGGCGGCGGCGGCAAGGGAATGCGCCGGGTCGATCGTCTCGAGGACTTCGGCGACGCGCTGGGGGCGGCACGGCGCGAAGCCGCTGCGGCCTTCGGCGACGACAAGGTCCTGCTCGAGAAGTGCCTGCTGACACCACGCCATGTCGAGGTCCAGGTCTTTGCCGATACCCACGGCAATGCAGTCCATCTCTTCGAGCGCGATTGCTCGATCCAGCGCCGCCACCAGAAAATCATCGAGGAGGCGCCGGCCCCCGGCCTCGACGACGATCTGCGCGAACAGATGGGCTCCGCCGCCGTCGCCGCAGCCCGCGCCATCGGCTATGTCGGCGCCGGCACGGTGGAGTTCATCATGGATGCCGACGGCGGCTTCTACTTCATGGAGATGAACACGCGCCTGCAGGTCGAACACCCCGTCACCGAGATGGTGACCGGTCAGGATCTGGTCGCCTGGCAGCTCGCCGTGGCCGCCGGCGAGTCCCTGCCCTGTCGCCAGGAGGACCTCGAACTCGACGGCCACGCCATCGAAGCGCGCATCTACGCCGAGGATCCGGCCCGAGAGTTCCTGCCCGCCACCGGCACGATCCGCCACCTGCGCACCCCAATCGAGGACGAGTTCACCCGCATCGACACGGGGATCCGCGAAGGCGATGCAATCTCCATCCACTACGACCCCATGATCGCCAAGCTGATCGTCCACGACCGCGATCGCGCCGCCGCCTGCCGGCGCCTGCGCCATGCCCTGGCGGACTATCTCGTCGTCGGCCCGGTCACCAACATCGCCTTCCTCGGGCGTATCGCCGCCAACCCGGCCTTCGCCGCCGGCGGTGTGCACACGGGTTTCGTCGATGAACACCGTGATGCACTCTTCCCCGCTGCCGCGCCGCCCGATGATCGAATCCTCGCCGCGGCCGCGCTGTGCGAGCTGTTGACGGTGGACCGCAGCGCGCGCGAACACGCCGCCACCGCGCCCGATCCCTGGTCGCCCTGGCACTTGAGCGACGGCTGGCGCGCCAACGGCGACAACCACCACACGCTGCACTTCATCGACGGCGAGCAGGAACACAAGGTGGTCGCCCACTACCGCGCCGACGACTTCCTGCTTGATCTGCCCGGGGGCACGACCCGCGCGAGTGGTGACCTCACACCCGACGGCCGCCTGCGCATGCAGCTCGACGGCGTGCATCTCGACGCAAGGGTATTGCGTGACGAAGCGCTGCTCACGGTGGCGGTCGGCGCCACGCGCCATGAACTCACCCTCCACGATCCACTGAGTGCAGCGATCGCCGACGAGATCACCGAGGGCAGTCTCACCGCACCGATGCCGGGCGTGGTGCGCGCGGTCCATGTGCGCGCGGGCGACCGCGTCGCCGAGGGCGATACCCTGCTCGTGCTCGAAGCAATGAAGATGGAGTACACGATCTCGGCCTTTGCCGATGGCGTCGTCGAACAGATCAACTACAGCGAGGGCGAACAGGTCAGCGAAGGGGTCGAGCTACTCGCCATCGGCGCCCCCAGAGAGGAGCCTGCCTAGATGATGTATCAACAGGGCCCGCTCTACCTCGAGGACCTGTCGCCAGGCATGCATTTCGCCGCGCCCGAATGGGAGGTGACCGCCGAGGACATTGTCCGCTTCGGGCGTGAATTCGACCCGCAGGCCCAGCATATGGACCCGGAGGGCGCACGCGACTCCTTCTTCGGCGAGCTCGTGGCCAGTGGCTGGCACACGGCGGCGATGGTCATGGGCATGGCAATGCGCTCGGAGATGCAGATGACGGGCGGTCAGGCCGGCATCAGCGTCGATCGCCTGCACTTCAAGCGCGCCGTAAAACCCGGCGATACCCTGCGACTCGACATCGAGATCCTCGAGGCCCGCCGTTCGCGCTCGTTGCCCGGGCGCGGCATCGTCCAGTACCGCTGGTTCTGCCACAACCAGCACGACAAAGCGGTCATGGACATCGTGGCCACGGCACTCGTGCGCGCACGCGACGACACCACCGAACCACCCGACAAGACGGATTGAGGCCGTGAAGCTGGAACTGCCTGCAAGCGTAACCCTGGTCGAAGTCGGCCCGCGCGACGGCCTGCAGAACGAATCCGCGGTCATCCCGGCGGCGACCAAGATCGAGCTGATCCAACGCCTCGCCGCCAGCGGCCTGCCCGCCGTCGAGGCCACCGCCTTCGTCTCGCCCAAGTGGGTACCGCAGATGGCCGACCACGACACCGTCCTGCGCGGCATCGAGCGCCGCCCCGGCGTGCGCTATCCCGTGCTCACGCCCAACCTCAAGGGCTACCACAACGCGATCGCCGCAGGCGCCGACGAAGTCGCCATCTTCGGTGCGGCGTCGGAGAGTTTCTCGCAGAAGAACATCAACTGCAGCATCGCCGCGAGCCTGGATCGCTTTGCCCCCATCGTCGAGGCCGCGCGCGCCGAGGGCGTGCGCGTGCGCGGCTACGTCAGCTGCGCCCTCGGCTGCCCCTACGAGGGCGCGATCGAGCCGGCGGCCGTGGCCGAAGTCGCCAGCCATCTCCACGAGATGGGCTGCTTCGAGGTCTCACTGGGCGATACCATCGGTGTCGGCACACCGCTCGCTGCCCAGCGCATGGTCGAGACCGTGGCCGAGCGCGTGCCGATCGAGCGCCTGGCCGCCCACTTCCACGACACCTACGGTCAAGCGCTGGCCAACCTGTTCGCCGTCCTGGCCCTCGGCATCCGTACCGTCGACAGCGCCGTCGCCGGTCTCGGCGGCTGCCCCTATGCCCGGGGCGCCTCGGGCAATGTGGCCACCGAGGACGTTCTCTACATGCTCCACGGCATGGACATCGACACGGGGGTCGATCTCGACGCCGTCGTCGCCGCGGGCCAGTGGATTTGCACAGAACTGGGCAAGACGCCGCAGTCGAAGCTCGCCCGGATCGTCTGATCCCGACCGCCCCGACCGCTGCGCGACTCACCCGCCCCGGCGCGGGGCCGTTTCCCCCCCTGTTGCGCGTGGTTGACCCTCAATGGCCAATGATGCACCGTTCCCTGGTAACTTGTGCAATGGAGTTGCGATGGCGCGTGAAGGCGCGGGGGCCGACCAACGAATCCGCTCAATGGTCCCGCCCAATCGCTGGCTCCGCCCCGCGCGGATGGCGTTGGCCATTGCCGGTGCCTACGCATGCATCGGCTTCCTCTGGATCGCGTTATCCGACGGCTTCGTCGCCTCCCTCGACCTACCCCCTGACCAAATCACGCGCCTGCAAAACCTCAAGGGCTGGGCCTATGTCGCGGTCACGGCTGCGCTGCTCTACGGCGTGTTGCACTACCTGTTCGCCCGCCTGGAGCGAACCCGCAAACAGGTCGAAGCGGGGCACACGCAACTGACGGTACTCAATCGACTCTATCGGGTACTGCGCACAATCAATGGCGCCGTCGTGCGCTCCGAGAATGAGTACACGCTGATGCAGGAGGCCTGCCGGGCCGCGGTCGTCGAGGGTGATTGCGAGCTGGCCTGGGTCGGCCTGCCCACCCCCGACGGCACCGAGCTGCAGCCGGCGGCGCACGCCGGGTGCCCCCATGACGCCCTACGCGATCTGCGGCTGGCGTTCACTGATGGGGAAGCCGCCGCGAATCTCCTCGCCCTGCGTGCCGTCATCGAGAATCGCAGCCTGTTCCTGCCAGGCGACATAGACGATCGCGCCGACGCCACGACCACGGCGCAGCTCGACGCGTTCGGCTACCGCGCAATGGCCGCACTGCCCCTGCCGCTGGAGGACGACCAGCGCGGTGTCCTTGCACTCTACAGTCGTGCGCCCGACGCGTTCGCCATGCAGCGCGCACAGTCGCTGCTGCAGGAGATCGCCAACGGTCTCGCCGTCGGCCTCATTTACCACCGCCGCGGCTCGCGGCTGGAGGACCTGGCTCGCTATGATCCGGTCACGGGCATCGCCAACCGGCGGCTACTGGAGCAGCGCCTGTTGCAGACCCTGTCGCAGGCCGAACGCCAGGGCACGGCCGCCGCGGTCATCGTCCTCGACATCGACGATTTCCACACGGCCAACGACCTGGGTGGCCGCGCCATCGGCGACAGCATACTCCAGAAAGTCGCGGCCACGCTGACAGGGCGAGTACGCCCCGACGACGCCGTCGCCCGCATGGGCAACGACGAGTTCGCCATCGTATTGAGCGATCTGCCGTCCGGTATCGACGAAGTCAGCGCACGCGTGCGCCGCATCACCGACTGCTTCCCGCTGCACGTCGAACGCGAGGGGCAGCACTACTCCGTTACCGCCAGTCTCGGCATCGCCGTATACCCGCTCGACGCACAGGATGTCGACGAGTTGCTTGCACACGCCGAACTCGCCCTCGCCAGTCGTCCCCACGGCCACCGCTCATCCGTGCTGTTCTATGCCCCCGAACTCAACGAGCGCGCCCGCAGCGAACAGGCATTGAGCAACGCGCTCCATGGAGCGCTGGAGCGCGGCGAGTTCTACCTCGCCTATCAGCCAATCGTCTCACTCGCTGACGAGCGTCTGACCGGCTGTGAGGCCCTGCTGCGCTGGCAGCACCCGCAACTGGGCGCGGTTTCTCCGGGGCGTTTCATCCCCGTGGCGGAGCGCAGTGGGCTGATCCAATCGATCGGTGACTGGGTGCTGCAGCAGGTATGCGCACAGCTTCACCAGTTTCCCAAGTCCGCCGGCAAGGGACCGTTCCAGATCTGTATCAACGCCGCCCTGCAGCAGCTACAGGACCCCGGCTTCCCGGAGCAAGTGGGCCGTGCACTGGAAGGTTTCGACAGCACCGAGCGGCAACTGGTGATCGAGCTCACCGAGAGTCAGTTCATGCGCGACCCCGAGCGGACCACCGAGACCTGCCGATCGCTGCGGGCTCTGGGGTGCGCGATCCATCTTGATGACTTCGGTACGGGCTATTCCGCACTGAACTACCTCACTCAGCTACCGCTCGACGGCCTCAAGATCGACCGCTCCTTCGTCGCCCGCATCGCGGAGTCGGGGAACACCCGCTCCGTCGTCGAGGCGGTAACCACACTGGCCCGCGGCCTCGATCTCGAGGTCATTGCCGAAGGCGTGGAGAATGCCGCCCAACTCAACGGCGTCCGCGCCCTCGGTTGCAACCAAGCGCAGGGCTACTATTTCGGGCACCCCGGCGCCCTCGAGAATCTACTGCACCTGCAGCACCGCCCAACGCAGCGCTGGGGCCGGTGGCAGCACGGACGCCGGCGCCATCCCGCCTGACCGTCCTTTGCGCTTTTCTGGCTGAACGGTCCGGCCGCAAGCGTCGCCCTGCCCGCCATCATTGAGACTCGACCAGCGACGCCTCATTGCGATCGGGTCTGGTCAAGCGCGTACGGCTCAAGGACCTCGAGGGGGATGATGGCCAACGTCTCCTCATGCGTCGCGCGCAGGAACACGCCGGGGGCCTTGGCAGCGCGGTGGGCCTCGAGCCAACGGCCCGCGCACAGACACCAGCAATCCCCGGGGCGCAGGCCGCGGAAGCCCGCCATCGGATTGGGACTCGCCAGATCATTGCCCTTCGAGCGCGAAAAGGCCAGAAACTCCTGCGTCACGCGGGCGCAGACCGTGTGGATGCCGCGATCCTCGTTGCCGGTATTGCAGCAGCCATCGCGATAGAAGCCGGTAACTGGATCCGTACCGCAGGTCGCCAGCGGTTCACCGTAGACGTTGCGCGCGGGAAAAGGTTTCATGTTGCTCTCTTGTGGCCGTTCCAACCGAGACCAGCATAGTGCACCCTGCAAGGACCAGCGGCCATCCCTCAGCGTATGGGCCCGGCGTCGTGTCAGTGCACCACGATTCGATCGCGACCCTGGCGCTTGGCTTCGTAGAGCGCCTCATCGGCCCGGTGCAGTAGGGTCCTCATCGAGTCCCCGTGGCGGAAGGCCGTGACACCGACCGAGCAGGTCTGGTCTGCCGGCACAGCCGTAGCGAGGCGCTGCACCACCTCCGTGCTGGTATCGGGCGTCATCGCGGGCAGAATCACGACGAATTCTTCCCCGCCAATACGCCCGATGAAATCCGTTTCCCGAAGTACCCGCCGCCAGCGCTCGACCACCCGGCACAGGAGGTCATCCCCCGCCGGATGCCCGTGCCGATCGTTATAGCGCTTGAAATGATCCAGATCCAGGAAGGCCACGGTCAGCGGGATGTTGGTCCGCCGCGCGCGCGCCATCTCGAGCTCGAGGCGCTCCTCGAATCCGCGGCGATTGGCTACCCGCGTCAACGGATCCAGGCGTATCGCGCGCTCGAGCTCGTCCGATTGCTGCTGGACATAACGCAGCAGGAACGTCATACGCACAAGCATCAGCATGAACAGCAGGATCGAGGCCAACGCCCCGATGCGGACAAGCTCATGATCGGCCCGCGCAAAGATCAGAATCACCGCAGGCACCGTAATCGAAGCGATTCCTATGACCAGCAATCGCAGGAACGGCCGGCGACGCGCCGTCGGCTGCTCCGAGAGCGCACATGTGGCGGACGGATGCCAGGCCGCCGCCGGAATGAGGCCGTAAACCGCGAACCAGAACATATCCACTGGTCCACCCGGGGCATATCGGTTCAACGCGACCGCTTGGGCATGCAGCAGCTCGCCCACGAGCAACACGGAAACGGCGCCGATCATCATGACCAGGGCCGTCGATCGCTCCGTCGACAGAAAGAAGAGCTTGAGCAGGAAGGACAGAACCACGAGACAGGCCACGGGATAGGCGGAGTTGAGCACAACCCTCGCTACATCGCCATCGACCTCTCCCAGGTGGGGGCGGACCATCACGGCCCAGAACAGCACCGCCGCTGCCACGACAATCATCGAGGCATCCAGCACTGCCCCTTCGCTCGACTCCACGTGCCGCCCGTAATACCACAGCGCCACGACGAGCAGGACATAGCCCGCCAGGTACAACAGATTGGCGATCAACGGATCACCGTCGAATGAGCCGAGATCGAAGCCGAACCAGAGGATGTTGGCAACGCCACTCATCATCAGCACCAACCCAACGAGCAGCCAGCTTGCCCGCCTGTAGAGCGTCGAGCGCCACCACCACGCGGCGAGCACAGTGGTAGCCGACAGCACGCTGACCAGCGAGAAGATCGCGGCCGCACCCACACCATAGGGGATCGCGAGATAGACCGGCGCCAGCAGGGCCACCGTGACGAGCGGCAACCCCCAGACGTACCGCGGTACCTTCTGCACTGACCCCGCCCTCCCGTGCGGTTTGACCCGCATTACCCCTCCCCCCCTTGTGAAATCGCGTGCTGAAAGCGGGGCCAACAGCTAGCTCAGAATGGGCGCGGCGTGCGCAGCAGCGCCATGGCTCAACGCAATGCCGCCCGTTGTGTGCAAAGATGGAGACCCATCATCGTGTTCAACATGATCGCGCCTGCGGCAGATGCGCGCGGATGCGTTCGACGGCGTGATCGATGGCCGCATCATCGATATCGAGATGGGTGACCAAGCGAACCCGCCGGCCCCCCGCGATGCGGATCCCTTCGGACCACAATGCGGCCCGGAGCTCGTCGCCCGTGGTTGCGTCACCGACATCGAGATGGACCATGTTGGTACTCGCGTACACATTGTCCGCGCCGACGACGGCCTCCAGGCCTGCAGCAAGAACGCGCGCACGGCGATGGTCCTCGGCCAAGGACTCGACATGGTGGTCGAGGGCGTAATCGATTGCGGCCGCGATAATCCCAGCCTGGCGCATGCCACCGCCGACCATCTTGCGCCAACGCCGTGCGCTCGCGATCCATTGCGCCGACCCGACGACGACGGAGCCTATCGGTGTCCCCAGTCCCTTTGAGAAACAGAGACTGATCGAGTCCGCCCCATTCGCAAGCTCGCTCACTGGACGATCCGTGGCGATGGCGGCATTGAACAAGCGGGCGCCGTCCAGGTGCACCGCCAGGCCGTGCTCGTGGGCGAGATCACTCGCTGCCTGCAGGAACGTGCTCGGCAGCGCACGACCGGCGTGGGTATTCTCCAGCGCGAGCAGGCGGCTGCGTGCGAAGTGTGAATCCGGCGGCTTGATGACCCCCGCGATATCCTCAAGCGCGAGGGTGCCGTCACGGCCCACTGGAATCGGTTGCGGCTGGATACTGCCCAACACCGCACCGCCACCAGCCTCGTACCAGTAGGTGTGGTAGCGCTGGCCGACGATGTACTCGTCGCCACGCTGGCAGTGGGCGAGCAGCGAGACGAGGTTGCCCTGCGTACCCGAGGGCACCAACAAGCCCGCCTCCTTACCGGCGAGTTCCGCCACGCGCGCCTCTACGGCGTTGACCGTAGGGTCCTCTCCGTAGACGTCATCGCCCACGGGCGCGCGCGCCATGGCCTCGCGCATCCCCGGCGTAGGCTGTGTCACCGTATCGCTGCGCAGATCGATGACCGCCATCTCACCGTTCATCGCCATCTCCATCGAGCACACACGATCGGCCACGATACCGAGCGCACAAGCCGCGCGAAAGCGCGACACAGCCCATATCGGTCAGCCACAGCAGGAGGTCTTCAGCCCTCTGGACGGTTATTGCGCAGTTCGGCAGCCGTCGCCGGGCGCACGCTGCGCACGCGGCAATCGAAGTGCAGGGTTCGTCCAGCCAGCGGGTGATTGCCGTCGACGACGACGCGATCCGCCTCCACCTCGACGACCCGAAGCGGGAACTCCCGATTCTGGTGGCGCGTGCGAAGCACCTGGCCGGGCTTGAGTTCGATCCCCTTGGGGAAGTAATCGGGCGGCGCCTCGAACACAAGGCGTTCGAGCCGCGGCCCATAAGCCTCGTCGGGCGGCAGCTCAATGCATCGATGCTCACCGACGGTGGCGCCGCTCAACCCCTTCTCCAATGCCGGCAGGATCTGCTGGCGGCCGTGGATGTAGCGCATCGGCTCGCCATCATCGATGCGACGACCGGCATCGTCGGTGGCGACATAGTCAACGGTTATCACCGTGTTATCGGTCACACTGATCATGCTCAAGGTTCGGGCGGCGAACCGGCCGGGCTGAGCCCCATCGAGCCCGCACGACAATCCTGGCACACCTGCAGATGGTCACTGGCGAGCCCCTTCGCCTCAAGCGCCTGGATCATGAAGGCGAGATCCCGCCCCAGGGCGAAGGCCTGCCCACAACGACGGCAGTGTACGGGCTCCGCCTCATCATCAACCGCTCCCGTGTCCGCCGTCTCTTTCTCCGCCCTTCGCGACGCCAATGCCTCGATCAGGGTCGGCCGCGTCGGTGGTGGCGCCTCGCTCGCTTGCTCTGTCGCTGGGAGTCGTGCTGCGAGCGTCTGGCGAACGCGCTTCAGCGCATCCGCCGTCAGGCGCGCCAGCTCGAAATAGGCGAGATGCGGTGCCTCCGTACTCGCCTGCTCCCGCAGGCGCGCGACCAGATCGGGCAACCACGCCAGCAGGAACTGATCGATGAAATCGCGGGCTTCGGCGACGAGGCCCGTACGTTCGGCCGCATCGACCGTCTCGGCGGCCAGCAAATGGAGGTACCCGACGAACTGGAGTTGCAGTGCCAAATGATCGGGTAGATCGCGGAACGCCGCATCCCGCACCAATCCATGACGCTGGTAGCACTCCTCCATCGCGAGCGTGCTGCCCCCCATGAGCGCGCCGTCGAGATAGATCCCGGCATTGAGCGGCGCGATCACCGGTGGCGCAAGGAAGAGCCGGCTGTAGACGCGGCGAAAGCCGCCCGGGGCGTCCGCGGCCTGCGCCAGCGCGGTGGCCAGCGTGCCCAGCCGCTGCGGTTCGACGAACTCGAGTTCCTCGTTCAACGCCTCCAGATCGGGCACCAACTCCTCTCGCAAGACGCGCGCCCGGGCCGCATCCTGAGGCAAGAGGAAGGTCTTCCCGAGCAGCACGAGCAATTCGCCGCCGAGGGATAGACTCGAGTCGCCCGGTCCAATCGAATCACCTGCGCCCGCCGCGCACGAAGCTGGCTGTTCAACTGCCATGATCCCGGCTCCAGTGGTCGCGCTCGCCCAATCGTCGATGAACTGCAGGCGTGGGCGGGGACCGGCGCAGCGGTCCCCGCCCACCCCTCACGCCCCGGTGGCCTCCTCCCCGGCCGCCGCGGCGGGTGCTACACGCTCGGCCTTTTCCGGCGAGGCTGCCGCCAGTGAGAACCACTTCTCGCCGAGCGCATACAGGGCCGCGAGCAAGGCGAAGCCCATCACGGCGAGCAGCCATTCATTGAAGGAGGGCACATATTCGGCCAAGCCACGCTCCCAGGTTCCCTTGAACAGCGGTACGACCTGACCGCCCACCATGAAGAACAGCCGCTCGATGAACATCCCGGCGATCACGAGCAGAGACGCGATCACTTGCACGCCCATGCGTCCACGCAGGCTGCGCTGCATCAGCAGAATGAAGGGCAGGACCAGCCCTGCCCAGATCGCGAAGTGGTACCACGGGGAAGCGAGCAGGTACTGCGTCCAGACGAGATGGATGCCCGGGGTGTTCGCGTACAGTCCAGCCATGGCGCGCGTAAGAAGCAACACGAGGGTGATCCCGAGCGCCGCTGCGAACAGCTTCGGCAGCGTGCTGTCCATGATCTGGCGTACGCCCGCCGGCATCTCGGGGGTCGCCCGTCCGCCGTAGCTCACATGGAGCGCGAGAACCAGCATCGCAATCCCGGACAGCAGAGCCGTCGCATAGAAATACGCTGGCAGCAGCCCCGTGCTCCAGAAGGGGCGCATGTCCATCATGCCGAAGACCATGGCCAGCATGCCCGCAGCGAGCATCGCAGCGATGAACGACGCCAAACCGAGCTGATAGCTGGCCTTGCTGTCCCAGTCGCCCTGCTCCATGCGACGGAACTTCAACGCCATGAACAGCAGATCGAGCAGGTAGAACAGGCCCATCCAGAAAAAGGCCGACTCGATCTGCATGTTCAGCGGGATGGCAACGATCATGCGAAAGAGGTAGGGCAGCTCGACGGCCAGCACCGCGAGGCCCGCTATCAACGTGATCAGTGCCAGCCAGATCGCCCGTTTGACGATGGGATAGAAGCGTTCGAACCCGAACAGCATCGCGAGCGCGGCCACGATCGTCAGTCCGGACGACGTCAGGGCAAAGAAAACGTAGGTGGAGATGGGCAATCCCCACGCGACCACGGCATCCATGTTGAACGCTGCATGTCCCTGGGTCGCGAGGTTGTAGCTGGCGATTGCGAAGGCGATGGCCGCGACCACCGCGCCCGCAACCAGCACGACCGTCATCCGGTCGCCCTGCAATGCGCTATTGTCTTGTGCAGTCATGACAGATACCCCTTACCCTTCCGGCTCGAAGGCGGGAATACTCGCCCCGGTACCGAGATAGTAAACCTGCGGGCGGTTGCCCGTATGATCGAGCAGGCGGACGCCCTTCTTGTTGGCAATCTGCTTGTTGACGTTGCTCTCCGGATTGTCGAGATCGCCGAAGAAGCGCGCCTTCGGCGGACAGGTACGCACACAGGCGGGGACGTACTCAACCAATTCCGGATCGTCCTCATCGAGATCCGGAACGCCCTCGGGCGCGTGCTGTACCCGGTGATAGCAGAACGTGCACTTGGAGACGACGCCCTTGGGCTGGATGCCGATACCGCGCCGGCTGTCCTGTGCCGGATTCCGGTACGGCGGATCCCACAACGCGTTGCCGTCCTCGTCGGCGAAGACCTCCTTGAGGTCCGGCTCGACGAGTGGCTGCTCATCGGCGAAGAACCGGACGCCGTACGGGCACGCAATCATGCAGTATTTGCAACCGATGCACTTGTCCCAGTCGATGAAGACGATACCGCCGGCATCGTGATCCTTGTAGGTTGCCCGTGTCGGGCAGACGTGGACGCAGGAGGGGTCCTCACACTGCATGCAGGGGCGCGGCAGCCACTTCATCTGTCCGCTCGGGTATTCGCCTTCACGGTAGAACAGCACATCCTGCCAGCCTTCTCCTGGCAGCGTATTGTTCTCCATGTCGCAGGCGGTCGTGCAGGCCTGACAGCCCGTGCACTTGTCCAAGTCGATGACCATTCCCCACTTAGCCATAATTTCTACTCCTCAATCGGTCAGACCCGCTCAATGTCCACCCGCCCGCTGTAATAGGCAGCCAGGCCGGAAATGGGGTCGGAGACGTTCTCGGTGATCTCGTTCGGATTACCCGGCAGGACATCGCGGTCCTGGCCGGTCGCCCACTGCCCGTGGGCCCAGTGACCGAATTCATAGGGGAGCACGATCGTGTCCGGACGATGCTGCGGGACAAAGCGTGCGTAGGCCTCGATCGAACCGAGATCGGAGCTGATGCGCACGCGATCACCGTCCTCGATTCCGTGGCGTTGCGCCGCGTCCGGATGGATTTCCAGATAGGTCCGGTCGTTGCCACCGACGATGGGCTGCTGCACGGCGATTGCTTGTGGCACATTCGCCCCGCGTCCTTCCGCGGTCATCGGCGTCTTCGGCGTGACGAAGAACAGCTCGCGATCACCCCCCGTGTGCGCTGGCGCGACCCATTGCGGATAGCCGACGCGGTTGGTGGACACACCGAGCTGCTCGGCGATGTAATCGGCTTGTGTCTCAAGGTGCGCAGAACGGAATTCGAAGCGCCCCGAGGGCGTCGTCAACAGCTTCTCACCGACCTCCTCCGCCGACATCTCCCGGGTGTAGGCACTGCCATCCCATTCGTAGAAGACGCCGCGATGCTGCTTCCACGAGCGCGGCTTACGGTACCACACCCCCTTTTCCTTCCAGGATTCGAAGCCGTCGACACCGTTGTCTCCGGGGTCATCCGCAAAGCCCTCGGCCAAGTGGCGCAGCAGGTTCTCGACATTGTCCACCCGCCGATAGTACGCACTCGTCGGCCCCTCGATGCGCTTGCCGATCTCGATGAGCATATTGCCGAATTCGGTCGTGTCGTGGATCGGCTCGACCGCAGGCACACGCAGCGCCGTCATCGGCCAGCCCTCGAACGGATACGTCGGCGAATCCTGCAACCGCTCCAGGTAGGTCGATTCGGGCAACACGATATCGGCGAACTTCGAGGTCTCGCTGGGATAGGGCGAGGTGTCGATGACGAAGATCTCACGCAGCATCTCCTCCCACTCCGGCGCATCCGGTGCGGTCCAGATGGGATTCGTGGTGTAGAACATCGCCATCTTCAACTTGTAGGGATCGCCCGCATTATGGTTGCGCGCGACCTCCTGCATCATCGTACCGGCGAAGGGCCAACGCTCGGTCCCGGCCATGTCGATGCGCGGGTACTTCCCCTGCATCTCACGCGCCACCCCATCGAGATACTCGTCGGCGTGAGCGGGCCCGGGCCCGTATGACGGCCCCTCCTGATAGAACATGCCACCGTCGGCCCAGAGTGAACCGCTCAGCGCGTTGAGCGCGTGGATCGCCATGCCGTTGTAGACGCCGTTGGTATGCGAGGTTGGACCGCGCTCCATGATCGCCATCGCCGGGCGCGTGCTACCGAACTCGCGGGCCGTGGCCAGGATGTCGTCACGCGCAATGCTGGTGACCTCCGCTGCCCATTCCGGCGTGCGATCCTTGAGTTCGGCGTTCCACCAGTCGATCAAACCCGTGGTCCAGTTCTCCATGAACGTATCGGGATCGATCGTCTCGCCCGTGACGAACCGGTTTTCGCCATCGTCAAAATCGCCCACGAACTCCTTATCCCACAGCCCCTCGGTCAGCATGACGTGAGCGATGGCGAGGGCCAGAGCCCCGTCCGTGCCCGGGCGGACCATCAGGTAGCGATCCGAAGCCGCCATCGTGGGGTTCATGCGGACATCGACCGACGTCACCTGGGTGCGCGGACTCTTGGTCCGGATATGGCCCCAGATTTGCATCAAGTAGTTGTAGGGGCGGAAGGCCTCCAGGAAGCCGGTGCCGAAGTTCAAGATGTAGTTCGTGTTGGCATAATCGTAGGCGTTGTAGGAATTGTTGCCGTCGGTCGCGGCCTTGGCGCGCTTGGAGCCCTCGGCGCAGATCGAGGCGTGGCCGATCGCCGAGTTCGGCGTGCCGACCAGCTTGCCCCAATCCCCGTAGAGACCGGCATCGCTCGGGCCCCAGCCGCGGCCATAGAAGTGTGCGAACTTGTGCGCCTCACCATTCTCGCGCAGCTCGTTGATGCGCTGGGCAATCTCGTCGTAGGCCTCCTCCCAGGAGATCGCCTCCCAGCCGGGATCCTCGTCGCGCCCCTTGGACGGGTTCGTGCGCCGCATCGGCCCCTTGAAGCGGTCGGGGTCGTAAAGAAAGTAGGTCCCCAGGTGTCCTTTCGGGCAGAGGCGGCCGTTGGCGATCGGATTGCCCGCGTCACCGTAGATGCTGACTACACGCCCGTTGTGCGTATACACATCGATGCCACAGCGCGCCGGGCACTGGTGACAGATATTCTTTGTTTTCTCCAGCATATTGGGCGCAAAGCCGTCGCTCGCATGCGCGGACTCGGTGGCCGCACTGCTCGCTCCTGTGGCGGCGGTAAAGCCGACCAGCTTGTGAAGGGCAGTCGCTCCGATGGCCCCAGCGCCGGTGAACCCGGTCGCCTTCAGGAAGCGCCTTCGCGAGAACTTGGTATTCAGTATCCCGTTCATCCGGTTTCTCCTCCCCCTACACAGAGTTAGGGCTCGTCGTTGTCGCGATGTATCACCGGCGTCTGCGCCTTGACGCGAGCATTACTCCCGCCAAAGAGCAGATCCCGGGTTCCACCAGCAAGCAAATGGTGTTTCTTGCGACAGGCCGGACACAGACCGTCGCTGCCGCTGCCACTGAACGGCTGGCGGCACTCGCTGCAGCGCCGAATTCGGTGTCGAATCCGACGGCCGGCCAGCCCACCGTCCGCGTGCAGCGTTACCGCCTCTTCCGGGCAGGCTCGTACGCAGAGGCCGCACGAGATACAGTGATCCGGATCGAAGTCGATGCCGCCGGCCTCCTCTTCCATGACGACCTGCAGTGCACCCGTGGGACAGACCGCCGCGCAGACCTGATGGCCCTGACAGCGCGTCGGCGTGATGGTTACGTCCGGTTGATGGGCCGGGGACAGCGGTGCACCCAACTGTTGCGCGGCAACGACCAGGCGCCGGTGGGAGGGCACGGGATGCTCCCGGACCGGCGGTTCGCGTCCCGCCCCACTGTCGGCCGTTGACTGCTGGCACTGCTCAGCCGTGGTCGCCGCATGCGCGAGGAGGTGGCGGAAGAGTTCGCGCCGGGAGACGCGCCGTTCGCCGCTCGCCCGCGGGATCCCCGCGGCCGTCGCCCGCGACGGTGGTAGTGGGCGTGACAGGCGCCGAGGCAGTCGCGCCGGATCCGTACCGGCTGCAGCAAGCGCTTCGCGGGCGGTCGTCTCGGCCTGGGTGGCCGCAGGCGCCGCGCCCCCAGCCGGGCAGTCGCGGCACCAGCCGCGATCCAGCAACCGCACCCCACCCGGATACTGGGCACTCAACAACGCCAGCATGCCGCCATCGAGCCCGCCAAGGCACGGCACACGTAGTGTTGGGTCGGGCGACTCCTCGTAGGGGACACGCCAGCAGTCGACGTGTAACGGTGCGTCATCGGCATCGTCCGCCGCCGACATCCGTTCCCCGGACTCGCCAATTCTCGCCGCCGCGCTCGGGAAGCCCCGTACGCGCAGGGCCGCAGTCGGACATGCGCTCGCGCACTGCCCGCAGCGGATGCAGGCATCACTGAGACTCAGTTCACCGCTGTCAGCGGCCAGGGCATCCACGGGGCAGGCACGTACGCAGGCGTCGCAGTCGGCCCAGGGCGAACGCGCGGGCAGGCAGGCTTCGCGGGCGAAGGTGACATCGGGGAGATCCGCGCGTAATGGCCGGAACGCCTGCGTCGCCGAAGTTGCACGGGCCATCGGGACTCCGTGAGCAGCACACGTCGCTGCAGTCTAGCCACACGACCGCCCCCGAATATTGATCTAGATCAATTTTGCGGCTTTCTCTTCGCCGATCCAACGAATTGAGTGCCGCCAGAGACTCAGGATCGGCCCATGATTCTTCGTGAGACCCCACACGGGATACCGCGAGTGCCCAGTCAATTGACGCCCGCGTGCCCCCGATGCTCAACTGACCGTACTGCGCAACCACGCGCCAATTGACCACCAGTGCGCCGTATCGAGGCCCCCTCCCCAAACCGAGCAGTGGCTCATGCACACTCAAGCCTACCTGCAGACACAGGATTTCCGCTGGCACGGGCGCGCCGACGGTCTCGATCAGCTCATTCCCGGACGCGACCCGACCGGTCGTGTCGCCTTCATCGCCCCCGAGCCGGCGCACAATTTGGCCGATCTAAGCGGATTGATCCTCGCCCTCGCCCACGCCTTCTACGCGCGCCCGGAAGCGCATGTCCCCGGGTTTTACGACTATCCATCCCACTACGTGGTGGGCGGCCTCGAAGGTGCCGACTCGCGGCTGTTGCATACCGCCGCGAGCGAGCCATGGAGTGAAGCTTGGTGCGAGGCGGACGTCTGGCCGAACACCCATCACGCGGTGGCCGACCCAACGCCGTTCCATCTCATCCAGGCCGTCTACATGCTCGAGCCGAACATCCTTGTGTGGCCTGCGCACCTTACCCTGCCCGTCCACTACGCGCCGATCGAGAATGCGGTCAATCCCGACCAGCGCGATATGGAAGGCCTGCTCGGCCGGCGCTTGCAGCAGGTGCTGCTGTATTCGCCCGCCCCCCTGACCCCAGACGACCCGGCAGCCACTCGTATTGAATTGACTGGCGGCGCGCAGGATCTCGCCCGCAAAGCCCTGGCCTGTCTGCCCACCTCCGATCAGCCGCCCGCTGCGCGCCTCGCCGCTGCCTGGTTCCGGCCGCAGCCAGTGCAGGAGTTCCTGCATCCGCGAACGTGAACCCGATGAGCCACAGCGGAAGAGTGATCCCGTCCCCGCCCGGCGAGACACACTGGCCGAAACCAACCCGTCGAGAGCGGGTGCAATATTAGGCGTCAGCTCCTGACTTGTTCCCCGGCGTCACGCGCCCGACGCCACGCAGCAGGCGACCGAGGATGTCGGTACTGCTGATCAATCGCGGCGCGTTGTTCCAGAGCAGGATCACATCATTGCCGACCAGCGTGTCTCCCATGCTTGCCGGGCGTACGCGGATTTGGGGCAGGAGATCGCCGAGCAGCCGATCACCATCTCGCACCACGATCGGCTGGTGACAGTGTGCCAGCGGATCGAACCGATCGGGCTGCAGCAATAACGCACTGATGAACTCGGACACCCGCAGTACCATACCCGGTTCCCCCGTCGCTTCATCCTGCAGCACGACCCAACTCCTTTCAGAGCGCGTAATCACCTGCAGGAAGGGATCATCCTGTTCGGCTGCCACCGGCGGGAAGCATGGTTGCCCCTGCTCGAAGGCGAGAGGGACGATGCTATCCGGGCTAATGGGCTCACCCTCGTTGCGTAACGGTACATCGTCGAGCTCCAGGAAGTTACGCGCACCACGTCCCTCAACCCGCGCGATATCACTCTCGCCTGACTCCATGTGCAATTTCAACAATCGATGCAGATCGCTTTCGGGGAAGTAGCGGATCTCCTCACCCCCGAGCCACGCATCCAGCACCCAGGCCGTGGGCCGGGCAACGGGATAGATCAGAATCTGGTAGCAGCGCAGCACCGGATAGAGCACGGAAGCCACGCGTAACGCATGGCGCGAGAAATACGATTGCGGGATGATCTCGGCGAAGATCGTGATCACGACCGTGGAGAAGAGAAAGGCCGCTACCCCGCCCATGACCGAGCCGGAGAGCAGCGCCAGCATCACGTTGACGCCGACGTTGCTCCACAGGATCGTCACCAGCGCAAAGTTCGAATCCTCGCGCATGTGCAGCACGCGCGCCGCGCGCTTGTCGCCTCGGCCAGCAGCGAGCTCGAGTTCCAGCTTGCTGCGCGCGAACAGCCCCAGATTCAGACCGGACAGGATCGCCGACTGCGACAGACAGAAGAGCACGCCTAACCAGGTCAACAGCGTCATGTACCCCCCTATTCGGCCACTGGAGCGTCACCCAGGCGCAGGGTCGCTCCAACCGAATCAGCCGGGGATACCAGCATGGCTGCAGCGGGATTCCGCACACTCGGATACCGCGCGATGTTACCACCGCGCGGGCGCCGCCAGGATGGAACCGATCACACCGAAGGCGTTGATCCACCGAGAAAATCGATCGCGCGAGCGCGAGATCACTGGAGGAAGATACTTACGTGCGCCTGGCGGCTCGACCGTTACCGCCGCTGAGTCAAGACCCTTCGCTATTGGCGGCCACCAGGGTCCCGGCCTCGCCCGTCAGGATGGCCGCCGCATCTTCGAGACGGCCGATGCCGGCGACGCCACCGGTGGCGCGAACAAAAGCGCAGGCGGACTCGACCTTCGGCCCCATGGAACCGGCGGCGAAGTCCATCGCCTCCAGTGTGGCCGGTCCGGCGCGCCCGAGCGGCCGCTGTTGCTGGCTCCCCCAATCGGCAAAGACCGCTTCCACATCGGTGAGCATCAGGAAGGCGTCGGCGCCCACTTCGCGTGCGAGCAGTCCCGCGGCGCGATCCTTGTCAATGACGGCCTCGATGCCCTCAAGGTGCCCCTCTTCGCCGCGGATCACGGGGATCCCACCACCACCGGTACACACGACGACCACGCCAGCGTCGACCATCGTGCGGATCACGCCGCCCTGAAGGAGCTTGCGCGGATGCGGTGACGGTACCACGCGGCGCCACTGCCCCCCTTGTTCCTCGACGAAATCCCAGCCGTATTCGCCGCGCAATTGTTCGGCGACTGCCGGCTCATAGACAGGACCGATCGGCTTGGTCGGCGCCTGGAACGCCGGATCGTCCGGTGCCACTTCGATCTGGGTGAGCAGCGTGCCGCATGGGGTATCCGCGGGCAGCGCATTCATCAGTTCCTGTTCAATCAGGTAGCCGATCATGCCCGAGCTCTCCGCACCGAGGACATCCAACGGATAGGCGGCGACCTCCGTATAGGCGAGCGCCTGCAGCGCCAGCAGGCCAACCTGGGGCCCGTTACCATGGGCGACCACGATCTCGTGCGACCGGGCCAGCTCTGCCAGCGCACGCGCCGCCACGCGCACGTTACGGCGCTGGTTCTCCGCCGTCATCGGCTCGCCCCGCCGCAACAGGGCATTGCCCCCAAGGGCCACGACAACCCGCATGATCTCAGCCCCCCAGCGTCGCGACCAGCATGGCCTTGATCGTGTGCAGGCGATTCTCCGCCTGCTCGAACACCACCGACGCGGGTGACTCGAACACCTCGTCGCTTACCTCCATGCAGTCGAGACCATACTCCTCATGGACCTTGCGACCGACCTTCGTCTCAAGATCGTGGAAGGCGGGCAGACAATGCATGAACTTCGCATGGGGATTGCCCGTACCCTCCATCACTTCGCGGGTCACGCGGTAGGGTTGCAACAAACGGATGCGCTCCGCCCACACGTCGTCGGACTCTCCCATCGATACCCACACATCAGTGTGGATGTAGTCGCAGTCCCGCGTGGCCTCCGCGATGTCCTCGGTCACGGTCACGGCGCCGCCCGTGCGCTCGGCAATCCCGCGGCATTGTTCGACAATCCCCGACTCGGGCCAGCACTCCTTCGGACCGGCGAGACGGATGTCCATGCCAATCAGGGCGGCGCCGACCATCAACGACGTGCCCATATTGTTGCCGACATCGCCGAGGAAACAGAACTTCATGTCCGACAGATGCTTGTGTGTATACTCGCGCATGGTCAGCAGATCCGCCAGGATCTGCGTCGGGTGGAACTCATCGGTAAGGCCATTGTAGACCGGCACGCCAGCGTTGTCGGCCAAGGTCTGCGCCGCCTTCTGACTGAAGCCGCGGTACTCGATGGCGTCGTAGAGGCGACCGAGCACTCGCGCTGTATCGCGCGTACTCTCCTTGTGCCCCATCTGCGTGCCGGTAGGCCCGAGATAGGTGACATTCGCTCCTTGGTCGAAGGCGGCAACTTCAAAGGCCGCTCGCGTGCGCGTCGAGTCCTTCTCGAAGATCAGTGCGATGTTGCGTCCGACCAGGCGCTGTTGCTCGAAACCGCCGTACTTCGCGGTTTTCAGCGACGCCGATAGACGCAGCAGGAACCGGATCTCGTCTGGCGTGAAATCGAGCAGAGAGAGAACGCTTCGACCGTGCAGATTGACTGCCATGATGCACCTCCCGTGCACCGCAAGTGCTGTGTCAGGCCGGATCGCGGCTCAGCGGACAGGTCATGCAGTGACCGCCACCGCGCCCGCGCCCGAGTTCCGCACCCGGCACAGTGATCACTTCCACACCGGCCTTGCGCAACAGTGTGTTCGTGTAGGTATTGCGGTCATAGGCAACCACCACGCCGGGCTCCAGTGCAATCACGTTGTTGCCGTCATCCCACTGTTCACGCTCGGCCACATAGGCGGATCCGCCCGTACCGATGGCCCGCAGCTTGTTCACACCGATCGCCTTGGCCACCACCTCAAGGAACGGCTTCTTCTCCATGACCGCTTCGATCCCGTTGCCATCATCGGTCGGCCCGAGGCTGTAGGCCGTGATGCGGTCGACGACTTCACTGAACACCGTGACCACATCGCGATCACAGAACGTGAAGACCGTGTCGAGATGCATGTACGAACGTTCTCGCGGCAACTGGCAGGCAATCACCCGCTCAGCGGCACCGGCTCGGAACAGTGACCGCGCAATCTGGCCGACTGCCTGCGGGGTTGTCCGCTCGCCCATGCCGATCAGGACCACACCATTACCGATCGGCATCACATCGCCGCCCTCGCAGAAGGCCATGCCGTGATCCGTATCCGGATCGCCCCACCAGACCGGGAAATTGGCTGCACGAAAATCGGGATGGAACCGGTAGATGGCGGTGATGTTCAATGTCTCGAGGTGACGGGCCTGCCAGCGCATCGGATTGAGGGTGACGCCACCAAAAATCCAGCAGGTGGTATCTCGAGTAAACAGGTGGTTCGGCAGCGGTGGCAGGACGAAGTCCTGGGGTGCCAGCACCGGGGCAAAGACCCCCTTCGCGTCGATCGGCAGCTCTGCCCGGCTCATGCCTCCCTCGAGGATGAGCGACAACGACTCGGCATCAAGCTCCATCAGATAGGCATGAAGATCGCCCGCCAGGCCTACCCCGACGGTATTCTCGTTGACCCGTCGGTCCAGCAACCAGCGCCGCGCCTCGGGATCCTGCAGTGTCTCCTCAAGCAGTTCGCGCAGGAACACGACCTCTGCCCCGCGGTGGCGGATCGCGTCGATGAAGGTCATGTGCTCCACGCGCGCCTGCTTGACCCAGATCACGTCATCGAACAAGAGTTCCTTGCAATTGCGTGGCGTAAGTCGGTTCAGGGCCGCGCCAGGGCGATGCACCAGCACACGCCGCAGCTTGCCCACCTCCGAATACACACCGTACTGGATCGTCATGACATCCCTCCTGGTCGCCCCGCAACCGGGGAGCCGGCTGCGGGGCGGGTCCTCGCTCAATTCGTGTCTGCCGTCCCTGCACGTTCGTCGGTGATCGGTCTACCGACGAGCCAGACCAGTGCAACGATGCCAATCAGCCCCAGGATGAGGCCAAGCCAGACCGGCAGGCCCAGGCCCACAGGCAGCAGCCCCAGCACGATGGCAATCAGCCCCACACCCAGCGCATAGGGTAGCTGCGTATTGGTATGTTCGGCCACGCCGCAATGGGAGGTCGCAGCGGACAGCACCGTGGTATCCGAGATCGGCGAGGCATGATCGCCCCAGACGGCGCCCGCGAGTACCGCCGCGATGACCCCGTGGAGAATCGCGTAGCCCGACGCATCACCCATCCCGGCCTGCTGCAGGATGGTCCAGGTCAACGGCACAGCCAGTGGCAGCAGGATGCCCATCGTGCCCCAGCTCGTGCCGATGGCGAACGACATCGCCGCCGCCAGCACAAAGATGATCACGGGCATCAGGCCGGGCGGGATTGCCTCGCCCAGCATCCCGGCAAGGAAGTCCGCCGTGTCGAGCTCCTGGGTGACATCGGACAGCGCCCAGGCGAAGGTCAGAATGACCAACACCTCGAGCACGCCGCGCACCCCGGCGAACCACGCCCCCACGGTCTCCTGCATGCTCAGAATGCCCTGCCCCACGCTGAGCACCGCGGCGACCAGCACCGCCAGCAGCGACCCCCAGAGCAAGGTATTGAACGGATCCGCGCTGCCGATCACCTCGCGCAGATTGTCGCCCTCCCCCGTGATGAACAGCCCCGCGACGGTGGCCACGACGAGGACGACCACCGGCAACCAGGCATTGATCGTGCGCAGCGGGATCTCCGCCTTGGCGCGCAACTCATCGCCCGTATCGTCGGCCTCCTCGACTACCTCGTCGCCATAATTCAGGCGGCCCTCACGCGCGGCCTGGCGCTCGGCCTTCGCCATCGGCCCGAAGTCACGTCCGGTAGCGATCACCAGCCACATGAAGATGAACGCCAGAATCGGATAGAACATGTAGGGCAGCGCATTGATGAAGGCGCCGTAGGCGGCGATCTCATAGCCTTCGAGACCGCCCGTGGCGTCTCCGATCAGGCCCACCTGGAAGCCGACCCAAGTGGACACCAGCATCACAGTAGCAAGCGGTGCCGCGCAGGTATCGACGACATACGCCAGCTTTGCGCGCGAGATCTTCAGACGGTCGGTCATCGGCCGTACGGCATTGCCGTGGACCAGCATGCTGGAGTAGTCGTCAAAGAAGATCGCCGTACCGACGGCGCCGGATGCGACATTACCGCGGCGGCGATTATGCGCCCAGCCGACGATGTGATCGACGATCGCCTTGATGCCGCCGTTATGCGAGATGATGCCCACCATGCCCGCGATGAGCATGGTGAACACGATGATCGCCATGTTGTACGGGTCGGTCAGCGCGTCGATGATCCAGGTATCGAGCGCCGACAGCAGACCGTGCCAGATGCCGGTAATGGAAACGTCCCAGGCAAACCACGCGCCCACCCAGAGGCCGGCGAACAGGGACGGAATCACCCGGCGCGTCAGCAGCGCCAGCGCGATGGCGACGATCGGAGGCAGGAGCGACAGCCATGTGCCTGTCGCGATCGTGCCCTCGCCATTCTCGGCCCAGGCAGTCGCGGGCAGCAGGGCGACCGCGAAGGTGGCAATTGCCAGTGCGGAGGGCACAACCAATGCTCGTTCGCCGCATCCGCCGATGCGACGCACGGTGCTGATGAGATTCGGAATCATGTCGGCTTCCCTGGCCGGATACGCCGGCCCTTTCGTCTGAGCAATTCAAGGCTAACACTACACCAATGCGTGTGCATTCGCTGCATCAAGTAGGCACGTCTTGCCCTGCGCCGCCATCGCGGCGACGGCGAAATATCGCCTTCTCCAGCTCCACCAGGACGAACAATGCGATACCGAAGGCGAGGATACGCAACCATTCGACGCTGCTGATCGCTGTCGTGCCGAACAGGAACTGCAGCGGCGGTGCGTAGGTGAACAGGGCCTGGAGCACGATGAGCCCCCCTACCGCGCCCAGCACCGCCCGGCTGCCGAACAGGCCGGCGCGGTTCACCACCGGCTCGAGGATGTAGCGGCTGTTGAACAGGTAGAAGAGCTGCCCCATCACCAGCGTGTTGATCGCCACCGTCCGCGCGAGTTCCACCTCGGCCCCCTGGTGTTCCATCCACAGGAAGTGGCCGAATGTGCCGCCGACCAGCAGGGCGGAGACGAAGCCGATCCGCCACAGCAGAAACCGCGACAGGATGGGCGTCCCGGGCGGTCGCGGCGGCCGCTCCATAACCCCGGGTTCGGTCGGCTCGAACGCCAGCGCCAGCGCCAGCGTGACCGCGGTGACCATGTTGACCCACAGCACCTGCACGGGTGTCAGCGGTAGCGTCAGGCCCAGCAGGATCGCGGCGACGATCGTAAAGGCTTGGCCGCCGTTGGTCGGCAGCAGGAACAGAATGGCCTTGCGCAGGTTGTCATAGACGGTCCGCCCCTCCTCAACGGCGTGCGCGATCGACGCGAAATTGTCGTCAGCCAGCACCATCTCGGCCGCCTCCCGGGAGGCTTCCGTACCCTTGATGCCCATTGCCACACCTACGTCGGCGCGCTTGAGGGCCGGAGCATCGTTGACGCCGTCGCCCGTCATCGACACCACGTGATGATTGGCCTGGATGGCCTTGACTAGCCGCAGCTTGTGTTCCGGCGTCGTCCGCGCGAAGACGTCGACCTCCCCAACACGCCGTTTCAGTTCTTCGTCGGAGGTCTGTTCGAGGTCTTGTCCGGTCATCACACCGCCGTCACCGCCGATGCCGAGCTCCACGGCGATGGCGCCTGCCGTGATGCCGTGGTCCCCGGTGATCATCTTGACGCGGATGCCGGCGTCCCGGCATTCACGCACGGCGGCGACGGCCTCCTCGCGCGGCGGATCGGCGATTCCGCATACGGCGACCAGGACGAGCCCACCGTCTTCGACGTC
Organism: Ectothiorhodospiraceae bacterium; assembly: GCA_007134775.1. Lineage (GTDB taxonomy): Bacteria > Pseudomonadota > Gammaproteobacteria > XJ16 > Halofilaceae > Halofilum. The sequence continues at coordinate 42,473 of SLKC01000010.1, forward strand.
ACTGAACTCCAACGTACGCTTGTCGGGCCCAGTCTCCCGGGTGGCGATCGCCAGAAGTCGCTGGCCGCGCCCGGCCACATCTGCCATCCACTTCTCCCAGCGTTCGCGATCGAACTCGCGGTCGCCAGTGGTCGTGCGTTCCCGGTCGCAGAGCGCCAGCACGCGCTCGGGCGCCCCCTTGAGGTAGAGGAATGTCCCGCCATCGGCGTGATGATGGTGCAGGGTCACCATGAACTTGTACGCTGCTTCGAACGGGATTACGTCATCGCGCGGATAGGTTTCGTTCGTCTGCCGCTGATCCAGGCCGCCCTTGAGGGCGGCCGTGACCAACGCCCCCTCCGTCGGATCACCCTCCATGATCCACGCGCCGTCGCGGCGGTGGACCTCCGCGTCATTGCACAGCAGCATTGCATGCAACGTCTCGGCGAGCACCGCCTGCTCCAGTGGCTCGACGTCACCGCCCTCGCGCGTGAATCCGCCGCGGGGCTCGTAGCCCACGCCATCGACGTCGAACTCGTCCTCGGCGGTGATGATCGCCTTCACAGTCATCTCGTTGCGGGTCAGTGTGCCGGTCTTGTCCGAGCAGATCGTGGTCACCGAGCCCAGGGTCTCGACGGCGGGCAGCCGGCGGATGATGGCCTTGCGTGCCGCCATACGCTGGACTCCGATGGCCAGCGTGATGGTCATGATGGCGGGCAGGCCCTCGGGGATCGCCGCCACCGCAAGGCTAACCGCGGCCAGAAAGGTCTCGAGGATGTCGTAGTCGCGTACCCAGTATCCGAAGGCGAACGTGAGCGCGGCCAGTGTGACGATGGCCACCGATAGCCAGCGGCCGAAGCGCGCAATGTCCTGCAAGAGTGGTGTGGTCAGGGTCTCGACTTCGCCGAGCATGGCCGAGATGCGCCCGATCTCCGTCGCGCCACCGGTCGCCACGACCACACCACGCCCCTGGCCGAAGGTGACCAGCGTCCCGGAGAACGCCATCGAGGTCCGGTCACCGAGATCCGCATCGACCTCCACCGGATCCGTCTGCTTGTCGACGGCCAGCGACTCCCCAGTCAACATCGCCTCATCGATGCGCATGTTGTGCGTACGCAACAGGCGGAGATCAGCGGGCACCTTGTCGCCAGCATTGAGAAACACGACATCCCCCGGAACAAGCTCCTCGGCAGGAATCGTGCGGCGGTGGCCGTCGCGGAGGACGAGTGCTTTCGGCGACAGCATATCGCGGATGGCGTCGAGCGCCCTCTCGGCCTTGCCTTCCTGGACGAAGCCGATGATGGCGTTGATCAGTACGACGCCGAGGATGACCCCCGTATCGATCCAGTGCTGCAGCGCTGCGGTGCCCAGTGCCGCGGCGATGAGGATGTAGATCAGAACATTGTGGAACTGCAGAAGGAACCGGGTGAGTGAACTCTTGCGTGGCGGTGACGGTAACCGGTTGTCGCCGTGTGCCTTCAGACGTGTGGAAGACTCCGCAGCGTCTAGTCCATCTTCTGAGACACCCAACCTGTCCAGACAGACATCAACTTCAAGACTGTGCCACGCGGCACGGTCGCGCGCATCATTGTCCATTCGCACTCCCTTTACCGTACTGCCGGTGTATCGGTACCGAAACGCCTGGAGATCATGCTCGTGGGCCTAAGCCAGGTCCACCTCAGCATGGCGGTGCAGACGAAATCTTCGACTCCTTTGGAGAGAGCATAACCGCAAATCGCGGAAATGGGGTCGCGGATTGCGGCCGCTTCTCATGTCGTTGTAACCCCATAGGGGTTGGCGACAGCGCCCACAATTCGTGTTGACTCCGGACCGAGAATATCCTGCTCACCACTCGTCCCCAATGCGCAATCCGAGCTTCGGCAACAGGCAGCGATGCAATATCAGGATGAGAACCGTCACACCCGCGGCGGCGGCGAATACACCCAGCGCACCGCGGATGTCGTGCATCAGGTCGGGGGCGACGACCAGCACACCGGCCAGGGCCAGCATGATGATGCCGCCGATGAGCTTGAGGACGCGTCCGTGGCGTTCTTCGAAGCGGTCGACACGCATGGTGGTCAGCGCGATAAAGAAGATCACCAACTCGATGGTCAGATAGATCAGAAGATAGAGACCGAGCAGGAATGCGAAAAACAACCAGTCGATATTGTGACTGGCCACAATACCACTCCACAGCACCGGAAAGCCGGCGGTACATGGCAGTTCGATAAAGGCGATGCCGGCCGCCATCAGCGCAGTCGCACCAATGAGCGCCGGCATGGAACGACCATTGGCTATCAGGCCGCGGATCCTTCTGTAGATACCCGGCTTGTGCCTTTCGTCGATGGTAAAGGAGAGGCCCCGCTGAAACCAGAAATAATCCTTGATATTGACCACGGCAAATACTAGAGCGAACAACGCCACTACCGGATAGATCCAACCAGCCATCCGCATCAGGTTAAGCGCGCCGAATACCCCGGTGATGAACATGCCATAGATTGCCGCGGTGACTGTCAGGAACGTCAAACCCACCACCAGGATGCGCCGGCGCGAACCGGAGTGGATGACCAGCGCCAGCAAGATGGTCAACACCCACAGCGAGCAGGGATTGAAGCCGTCGACGAAGGCGATCATCGCCGTTGACACCGTTACCGGTTGCATCATCAGATCGATGGTACCGGCCAACGGTACATTGAAAGTGAGCGATTCGCGCTCAGTCGCAACTGCCTCGAAGCGCTCACTGGTATCGCGCGAATCCGGGCAGTGGTCACTCTCCAGGCAGCGTTCCACGTGGCTGGCAATCTGGCGGCGTATCATCGCGCCATCGCCGATCCAGGCCCGGCCACCGACGAACACGGCGGGCACGGAATCCGCACCCACACCGTGCACGGCAGCTACTTCAAGGAAAAGCGCCCGGGCCTGTGCGTCGGTGTGGACCTCGTAGCTTCTCACCATCAGCGCGTCGTGCGCGTCGTCGAGCGATTGAAGGAACGGCTTTTGTGCTTGACAGTGCGGACAGGTATCGCTGACGAATACCAGCATGTGCAGCGGTTCATCATCGGCGAGTACCATTCCGGAAATCGACCAGATCGTCAGCACGATCAATACAAAACGCATCGGCAAGGTCATGCGGGGCTCATGGAATAGGGAGCCCAACGGGATCCTCCTCAGGATCCCGATACCCCCCCGGGGGCGGATCAACAAGCGGGGCCATCCGGTGCGTCCCGGCCCCTGCACATACGGAAGACCACCGCGCGGATCCCATTCCTCGACTTCGACGTGGTCGCGCTCGGGCTCGCACTGCCCGCACGCTGGAAACTCGCCCACGAAGGAAGGAAGCCTGAAAGTCATCCTCACCCCCCCCTCCTGGTCGGTCCGCCGCCACTCGAGAGAGAAGTCGCTTGAGCAGCGAGAATCAAACCGCCGTGGCCCCGTCCCGACCGAATCGCCGCACCAGCACCTTCTCGATTTCAACGAGAACGAACACCAGCGCGCCGAAAGCGATGATCCGCAGCCAGTCCACCATGGTGATGGCCGTGGTGCCGAAAAGCGCCTGCAGCCACGGCGCATAGGTAAACGCGAACTGCAGCACTACAAGCACGCCGATTGCCGTCCAGATGGGACCAGTGCCGCGTAGGGCACGGGTCGTCAGTACTGGCTGGTACACCAGGACGAGATTGACCAGATAGAACGCCTGCGCTGCCACCAGCGTGTTGATTGCCACGGTGCGCGCGACCTCGATACTGGCATCCTGCAGGAGCATCCAACTGAAGTGGCCGAAGGTGCCCGCCCAGAGAATGAGCGCGACAAAGGAGATACGCCACAGCAGAAAGCCGGAGATTAGCGGTGCGTCCGGCGCCCGCGGGGGGCGTTTCATGACGCCCGGCTCGGCAGCCAGGAATGCCAGCGACATGGCCAGCGTCACCGAGGTGACCATGTTCACCCACAGGATCTGCACCGGCATCAGCGGCAGGGTCATGCCGAAGAAGATTGCGATCATGATGGTCAGTGATTGCCCGGCGTTGGTCGGCAGCATGTGCAGGATTGCCTTGCGGATGTTGTCGTAGACCGCCCTCCCCTCCTCGACCGCGTGGGCGATCGAAGCGAAGTTGTCATCCGCTAGCACCATCTCGGCAGCCTCCTTCGCCGCCTCGGTCCCCTTCTTGCCCATCGCAACACCGATGTCCGCACGCTTGAGAGCCGGCGCGTCGTTGACGCCATCACCGGTCATCGCAACGATCTGGCCATCGGCCTGCAGCGCTTCGACCAGACGCAGCTTGTGCGCCGGGCTGGTACGGGCGAATACATCGGCGCCATGGACAGCGCGGCGTAGCTCGGTGTCGTCCATCGCTTCGACAGCCGAGCCGGACACCGTCGTGTCGCCACCACCACCGATGCCCATCTCGCGGCCGATAGCCGAAGCGGTGACCGCATGGTCGCCCGTGATCATCTTCACGCGGATACCGGCATCACGGCACTCGCGCACCGCTTGCACAGCTGCCTCGCTCGGCGGATCGATGATGCCGAACACGGCGAGCAGCACCATGTCATCAGCGACGTCGTCGAAGGTCAACGTGGTCTTCCCGTCGGCAGCCGGCTTCGCCGCGACCGCGAGCAGCCGCTGGCCACGCGCAGCGATCCCGTGCATGACCTCGTCCCAGCAATCGCGATCGATCGGTTCATGGCCGTCCACCGTGCGCTGGTGTGTGCATACGGCGAGTACCGCCTCCGGGGCGCCCTTGAGGAGGATTGAACCGTTACCCTGATGGTCATGGTGCAGGGTCGCCATGTACTTGTAGGAGGATTCGAACGGGATCAGGTCCGTCCGCGGCCGTTCCTGCGCAAGCATCCGGGGTTCGAGGCCGGCCTTCACGCCCGCCACCATGAGTGCGCCCTCGGTCGGATCCCCAACCACGCGCCAGCCATCCTCCTGCCGATCCAGATACGCGTCGTTGCATAGCAGCACGGCTTCCAGCGCTTGGCGCAGGACAATGTCGTCGTCGACGTCAATGTCCTGCCCATTGACGCGGAACACGCCGTGCGGTTCATACCCGATGCCGGAAATTTCAACCTGCTGCTGCGCATGACGCACGCTCTGCACCGTCATCTCGTTGCGTGTGAGCGTGCCGGTCTTGTCCGAGCAGATCACGGTGACCGACCCGAGCGTTTCGACGGCCGGCAGGCGGCGAACAATGGCATTGCGCCGGGCCATCTTCTGCACGCCAATGGCGAGCGTGATGGTCATGATCGCCGGCAATCCCTCGGGTATGGTCGATACCGCGAGGCTGGCGGCGGCCAGGAACATATCCGCAAGCGGGTAGCCTTGCACCCAGTAACCGAAGGCAAACGTCAGCGCCGAGATGCCGACGATCACCACGCTGAGCCAGCGGCCAAAATGCTCCACCCGCCGGATCAGCGGCGTGGTCAGCGACTCCACCTCGGAGAGCATGCGCCCGATGCGCCCGACCTGCGAGTCCTCGCCGGTCGCCACGACCACACCACGCCCCTGACCAAAGGCGATGACCGTTCCCGAGTGGGCCATACAGGTCTGTTCGGCCACCGGGGCTGACTCCGCGACGGCGTCGACCCGCTTTTCCACTGGCACCGATTCACCGGTGAGGATCGCCTCGTCGATGCGCAGGTTGTGCGCCCGCACCAACCGCAAATCGGCCGGCACCCGATCACCGGCGTTGAGCAGCACCACGTCACCGGGCACCAGCTCCTCCGCCGCGATGGTCTGCTGTTGACCCGAGCGCAGCACGACCGCCCGCGGCGAGAGCATCTGGCGAATCGACTCCAGCGCGCGTTCGGCCTTCCCTTCCTGGACGAACCCGATGATGGTGTTGATCACCACCACACCCAGGATCACGCCCGTATCGACCCAGTGACCCAGCAGCGCCGTACCCAGCGCTGCCACAATCAAGATATAAATCAGAATGTTGTGGAAATGGCGCAAAAACCTCAGGATCGGATGGTCGCGCTCCGGCGGGCGCAAAAGGTTGCGGCCATGGCGCTTCAGGCGCTCTGCCGCCTCCGCCGTATCAATACCGTCATCGACGGACGTTGCCAGGCCTTCCGTAACCTCCTCAGTGGTCAGGGCATGGGATCGGGCTCGCACATCGGCGGTTGGATCCTCGGGACCCGCAAAGGACGCCGCCTGATGCTGTTGCATGGAAACTCCCTGACCCTGGATTCGCCGCAATGGCGATTTGCAGCGATGATTTTCGGGCCCCCAAATGACTCAGGTCAATGCGCCCTTTCGGGGCGTTGGCCAGACTCGGGTCATTGCAATTGCCTATTGCAGCGGCCTCGAAAACAAGCCGGATGCACAAGCATGCAATCCCTCGCATGCAGGCCTAGTAGGGCGCCACCTGGGCCTCGAAGCGTATCGACGATTATGAGAGTATCTCCGGTAGGGAAGTCGCTTAAGGACGAGCACGATGAGAGTATCGAACTCACAACAACGAAAATCCAGCGAACGCTTCGTGAGTGCACTGACGCGCGACACGTTGGCGCTCGTTCTCGCTGGCGGCAAGGGCACGCGACTAGGTGCTCTCACGTCTCATCGCGTCAAGCCCGCAGTACCCTTCGGTGGCCATTTCCGCATCATTGACTTCCCCTTGTCGAACTGTATGAACTCCGGCATCCGCCGCATTGGTGTGACTACGCAGTACAAGGCTCATTCCCTGATCCAAGGTCTGCACCATGCGTGGGGATTCCTGCGCCCAGAGATCGGCGAGTACCTCGAGATACTCCCCGCGCAGCAGCGTACCGATGGCGGCTGGTACGCCGGTACAGCTGATGCCGTGTATCAGAATCAGGACATCATCCGCCTGCATGGAGCCAGTCATCTGCTGGTCCTCGGCGGTGATCACGTCTACAAGATGGATTACGGCGCCATGCTCGCCTGCCACGCCCAGTCCGGCGCCGATGTAACCGTCGCCTGTGTACCTGTACCAATCGAACGCGCTTCGGGATTCGGGATCATGGAAGTTGATAACGACAACCGAGTCACCCGGTTTACGGAAAAGCCGACCGACTGCGCGGGAATGCCCGGTGATCCCGACCATGCACTCGCCTCGATGGGTATCTACGTCTTCGGAACGGACTATATCCTGTCACGACTGCTGGTCGATGCAGCCGACCCGAATTCAAGTCATGACTTTGGGCGTGACATTATCCCGGCCACCATCCAAGACAGCGCCGTCTTCGCCTACCCATTCCGCGACATGCGCACGGGTGGGCCTACCTACTGGCGCGACGTCGGCGACATCGATTCCTATTGGGAAGCCAATCTCGAGCTTATCGGCATCGCTCCGGAGCTGGACATCTACGATGAAGACTGGCCCATACTGAGCTGGCAGAACCAGGCACCTCCGGCGAAGTTCGCGCTCGACGGTACGGGGCGCCCAGGGGAGGCGATCAACTCGATGGTCGCAAGCGGCTCGATCCTCTCGGGTGCCCGTGTGGAGAATTCCATCGTATTCTCCTGCGTGCGTGTCGACGAGGGGTCGATGGTGGACGAATCGGTCATCCTGGATCACGTCCGTATCGGCCGCGACACACGAATTCACCGGGCCGTCATCGAGACCGGCTGCGTGATTCCCGACGGCATGCGCATCGGCGAGGACCCCGCCGCCGACGGCGACCGCTTCGAGGTTAGTCGCAACGGCGTCGTCCTGGTCACTCCGGAGATGCTGGGACAATCCGTGCAGCATCTGCGATAGAGGTCGCGGCCCGATGGTATGACAGGGCTACACACCGGCATCCGTGTGGCCCGCGAACGCATCCGGGGGCCACTGCTCCAAGGCATCAGCGCGTGATGACCGCTACCCGCATGTCGACGCGGTACGTGGTCACCACACCGTTTTCGACTTCGAGCTTCTGCCCGGCGACCCAGGCGCCCTGTATCCACTCGGGGGATTTCTCCGCCCTGACCCGCGCAATGCCGCTGCGCACGGCGTCGTCAAAGCTCTTGGGGGAATTCGAGCGAATCGCGAGAACCTTTGCCAAAGACATCCCGACCCTCCACTGGCACATTCGTGACTACTTGGACCATCCTGCCAGTACCGAGCCCGGAGAACATTGATTCTTGTCAAGAAACGGCCATTGATCGGGGGCAATCCACGGCACGCCCGGCGCGGGACGGAGCACAGCGGAGGATTGATTTCGCCTGCCCCGGGGAACCATCCTTGCCGCATGTTGGCCCGCAGTAACCACGAGCGAAACGCATAGTGAGTTCCGCCAACGAAACACCCCGGCCACTCACAGCGGCGCAGGCCCATCGCGAGCCGCACGCTGCGCCCGGACATGGAACGCCGGATCGACGAGCTGCGCACGAGCATCCCGACCGCGTTCAAGAGCAACGAGTGTCAGGCGCGACTGCAGGAGTTCCCGGACAGGATCCGCGAATTCAACGCCGAAAAACGCGCTGACCTTGACTGAGATCAACAGCCGGCGCAGATCGTTCGCGCTATAGTGGTCTGGCTTGCTGTCGCACGGCAAGCGCCTGCGGGGCCTCGATATGGACAAACCGACACCGAATTTCGTCGACTACGAGACCGCCTGCACCGAATTCACCTGGGATCGCGCCCGGCAAGAGCTCTCCGGCATGGCGGGCGGGCGCATGAACATCGCCCACGAAGCGCTTGACCGGCATATCGACACACCGACGGCGGAGCGCACCGCGATCCGTTTCCTGCCGCGCGACAGTGAACAGGTGGTCGACATCAGTTACCGCGAACTCTACGAGCGCGCGGGGCGCTTCGCGAACGTTCTGGCCGGCCTCGGGGTCGGGCGCGGCGAGCGGGTCTACGCCCTGGCGCACCGCACCCCCGACCTCTACGCGGCCGCGCTCGGCACCCTCCGCCACGGCTGCGTGTTCACGCCGCTGTTCTCGGCGTTCGGCCCCGAGCCCATACGCTCGCGCATCGAGATCGGCGAGCCCTCGGTGCTGGTGACCACCGAGCGGCTCTACCGCCGGAAGGTCGCCGACTGGATCGCCAACACCCCGTCCGTGCGCCACGTGCTGCTGATCGGTGAGGTCGACGAAGCGCCCGCCGGCACGGCCGATGCCGGTGCCCTGATGGACCAGGCCGAGGCCGAGTACGCGACGCAGGCGATGGACCCCGAGGAACCCGCCCTGCTGCACTTCACCAGCGGCACCACGGGCCGCCCGAAGGGCGCCCTCCACGTCCACGAGGCCGTGGTCGCCCATCACATCACCGGCAAATACGCCCTCGACCTGCACCCCGGCGACATCTACTGGTGCACCGCCGATCCCGGCTGGGTCACGGGCACCTCCTACGGCATCATCGCGCCATTGACCAACGGCGTGACGCTGATCGTCGACGAGGAGGAGTTCGACGCCGAGCGTTGGTACCGCATCCTGCAGGAGCAGGCCGTGACCGTCTGGTACACGGCCCCCACTGCGATCCGCATGCTCATGAAGTACGGCCCCGAACTCGCCCGCCAGCACGATCTCTCGGCGCTGCGCTTTCTCGCCAGTGTCGGCGAACCGCTCAATCCCGAAGCGGTTCACTGGGGCCGGGAGGTCATCGGCCTGCCCTTCCACGACAACTGGTGGCAGACCGAGACCGGCGGCATCATGATCGCCAACTATCCCTCCATGCCCATCCGCCCCGGCTCGATGGGACGGCCGGTTCCGGGCATCGAGGCCGCCGTGGCCCGCGACACCCCTGGCGGAATCGAACTGATCGAGGCACCCGACGAGACCGGCGAACTGGTCCTGAAGAAGGGCTGGCCATCGATGTTCCGCGGCTATCTCCACGAGGAGGCGCGTTACCGCAAGTGCTTCGCCGGCGACTGGTATCGGACCGGCGATCTCGCCCGCCGCGATGCCGACGGCTACTTCTGGTTCATCGGTCGCGCCGACGACGTGATCAAGTCCTCCGGCCACCTGATCGGCCCGTTCGAGGTCGAGAGCGTGCTGATGGAGCATCCGGCGGTCGCCGAGGCCGGCGTGATCGGCGTACCCGACGAAGTCGCCGGCGAGACCGTCCTGGCCTTCGTCGCACTCCGGCCCGGAGATGAGGAGAGCGAAACGCTGCGCAAGGAGATCATGGCGCTGGCGCGCAAGCGCCTGGGCGCGGCCGTGGCGCCACGCCGCGTCGAATTCCGCAGCGATCTGCCCCGCACCCGCAGCGGCAAGATCATGCGCCGCCTGCTGCGTGCCCGCGAACTCGGTCTGCCCGAGGGCGACCTGTCGACCCTGGAGGGCGGCACGCAATGAACGACATCCAGACCGC
>SLKC01000101.1 GCA_007134775.1 Ectothiorhodospiraceae bacterium
ATGCTCTGTTACGTGACACCGAAAGAGCATCTCGGCCTGCCCAATCGTGACGATGTGCGCGAGGGACTGGTCGCCTATCGCATCGCCGCCCATGCCGCCGATCTGGCCAAGGGCCATCCAGGCGCACAGATGCGCGACAACGCGTTATCGAAGGCGCGCTTCGAGTTCCGCTGGGAGGATCAGTTCAATCTCGGCCTCGACCCCGAACGGGCGCGTGAATACCACGACGAGACCCTGCCGCAGGAGGGCGCGAAGACGGCACACTTCTGCTCGATGTGCGGCCCGAAGTTCTGCTCGATGGAGATCACGCATCAACTCCGTGAGTATGCGGCCGCACGCGGCGAATCCGTTGAGGCGGCGGCCGATCGGGGCATGACCGCGATGGCGGAGGCGTTCCGCGAGGGCGGTGGTGCACTCTACCGCGAGTCCTGAATGGTCGGTGTCCGCGCTATGGCAATGGCCGCTGCAGCACGAGCGGTCGGCGGTTCCGCAGTGGGGTGAGGGGCTGCAAGCACGATATCGCTGTTCGGATGAGGGTCGGGGCCGACCGGGGTGGGCTCGTCGCTCCCATCGGTTGGTGAGTGCGTTAGAATGCGCGCATGCCCTTGCAACCCGTGGCTGCAGAACCACCCTCGATCGCTCCGATGCGCGCCGGCGGACGCCGGAGGCGGTTGCGCTCATGGATCGGCCGCCTGAATCGGCGCGCACGTACGGTCACGGCTTTTGGGAAACCGCGCTGATGCCGGCACCGGAATCGCCGGATGGCGTGGTGCCGGCGCTCCTCGATCGCCTTGAGCCGGGCTTATTTCGGTTGCGGCGGACACCCGATGGCCAGTATGGGTTGGAGGGGGCCGATGCCACGCTTCGCCGCCAGCTTGGTCTGGGTTCGACGGAGCCACTGCCCGGCTTTCGCGACTGGCTCGGCTGGATCCCCGATGACCACGTCCAGCAAATGCTGGAGCGGCTCGAGCACTCCGCGCGCGACCTCTCCCTGTGGAGCCATGAATGGCTGGCGGACCCGCCTGCCGGTCGCCGCGCCTTCCACGCAATCGCGGCGCCCGAAGCGCAGCCGGACGCGAGCGTGGTTTGGGACGGCTTCCTGTTCGATGTCACCGAGCCGCGTCGGCGCGAGGCGCAGGCCGATCCGACGGACACGGACTACCGCTCCGTGTTCGAGAATACCACCGAGGGCATTTTCCGCTCGACGCCGGAGGGCCGGCTGCTCGACGTCAACTGGCCGCTGGTGAAGATCCATGGCTGTAGGAGCAAGGAAGAGCTGATCGCTGCCGTGGGTAATATCGCCGATGATTGGTACGTCGATCCCGCGGATCGCGACCGCATCGTGGGGACGCTCGAGCGCGACGGCTATGTCGAGCGTTTCGAGAGCGAGATCCGGTGTGTGTGTACGGGGGAGCGCATCCGCACCGAGGAGAACGTCCGGGTGGTCTATGGCGCGGACGGTCGCGTCCTCTACTACCAGGGCACCGTTCGCGATATCACGCAGGAGTATCGGCGTCGGCGACTCGCGGCGCGCCGCAGTCACCTGCTCGAGCGTATTGCCCGCGGTGATCCGCTAACCGAAGTCCTCTACGACGCGGTCGGTGCGCTGGAGGATTTTGGCCAGCATTTGACTGCAGCCGTGCTGCGCATGGAGGAGGATGCACTGCGCGTCGCGGCCGCGCCGGCACTCGCCAACGACTGTATCGCGGCACTCGAGAGCAAGCGCCCGAGCACGATCGGCGGAGCCGTGGCGGCCGCTGTCCACAGCGCGGAGAAGGTCGTCGGTAGCCAGGTCGGGCTGGGGCAGGGCGCCTTCACGGCGGCGATGGCCGATGCAGGCTACGGCGAGATCGTTGCACTCCCGTTACGCGACCGGGAGGGGGCCGTGCTCGGTATCCTCACGGCGTTTCTGCGCGATGCGACCGAGGTGGACAGCGAACTCAAGGCGCTGCTGCACGAGATGGCGCAGATTGTCGCGATTGCGCTGGAGCAGCACGCCCTGACCGTGGGGCTCGTGCGCCAGGCGCAGCATGATGCCCTCACTCAGTTGCCCAACCGCGACCTGCTCGCTGACCGTGTGCAACAGTTGATGCTCGATGCGGGGCGCAACGATTATCCGCTCGCCGTGCTCCTGCTCGATATCGACGAGTTCAAGCGGATCAATGATACTTTCGGCCACGCCGACGGCGACATCCTGCTCCGGGAGATGGCGGCGCGTCTGCAAAGTAGCGTGCGGGGGACGGATACGGTGGCGCGCCTGGGGGGCGATGAGTTCGTCGTGGCCGTGCCGGTCGAGCGGGCCGGCTGTGCCGAATTGGTAGCGGAGCGGATCATTGCGGCGATGGCGGACCCCTTCCGTATCCGCGGCCAGATGATCGCGGCCTCGACCAGCATCGGCATCGCCGTATTCCCGCAGGATGGGCTGACTCTGGACCACTTGCTGCAGGCGGCGGACGCGGCCATGTATGCAGCGAAACATGGTGGCAAGAACCAGTATCGCTATTTCAACGAGGGACTGAGCGAGGCAGTGAGCGAGCGGCTGCAGCTCGAGGCCGCTCTCCTGCAGGCGATCGAGCGGGAAGAACTTCTCGCGTACTACAGACCGCGGTTCGACCTCGCCAGTGGTCGATTGACCGCGGCAGAGACGGTGTTGCGCTGGCAGCATCCCGAACGCGGCGTGCTCGCAGACGACACATTTGCAGAGCTCACTGCGCGGAGCACCCTGGAATGCGATCTCGACCGCTACCGGTTGCGTAGGGCCCTTGAGGAGGGCGAGCGCCTGGTCGCGGCCGGCAGCGACCTCCGGCTTTCGGTGGCGCTGTGTGATCGCAGCCTGCAGGCCGAGGGGATTGCACGCGAGCTCGCCGCGCGGATCGGCCCGGCGCGGGCGGCCTACATCGAGATCGCTGTCCCTGAGCAGGCCGTTGGCCACGGCCTTCAGCGCATGCGTGCAGTGCTCTATGAACTGCGCGAGCGCCTACCCGAGATACGCATCGCGCTGGATCACTTCGGCCGTGCCGATAGCTCACTGCGCTATCTCACCGACCTGCCGCTGGATGTGGTCAAGCTTGATGCAGCACTGGTGGCGCGTCTTGGTGAGGCGAAGCGGGAGTCGCATGCCGCGACGGTGATCCGGGCCGTTTGCGAGCTCGCTCGGGCGCTGGACCTGCGTGTCGTCGCCGACGGGCTCGCGACGGCCGCCCAGGCCGAGGAGGTCACTACGCTGAACTGTTGCGAGGTCCAGGGACCTTACTGCAGTGATGCCGTTACGGGCGAGGCGTTGCTCGCTTCAGATCGCGCGTGACCAGGTCGCGGTACGGGCGCGCTGGAGATAGCGGTCGAACACCATGGCGACATTGCGGACCAGCAGCCGGCCGACTGGCGTCACCGTGATGCGACGATTGCCCCGCTCCACCAGCCCGTCGGCCTCGAGGGAGGCCAGTTCGCCCAGTTCGGCCCGGAAGGTGTCGTCGAAGTCGATACCGTGCTCGGCCTCGATCGCCTCGATGTCGAGCATAAAATCACACATCAGGCGAGTGATGATCTGCCGGCGCAGGCGATCGTCGGCGCTCAGGCGGATGCCGCGGGCCGTGGGCAAGCGGCCATCCGCCAGCGCCGCGAAGTAGCGCTCGCGGTCGCGGAAGTTCTGCGTGTAGCAGTTGCCGAACATGCCGATCGCGCTGATGCCGTGGGCGATGATGTCGCAATCGCCGTGGGTGCTATAGCCCTGAAAATTGCGTGTGAGCGTGCCCTCGCGCAGTGCGTGTGCGAGTTCGTCGTCGGCCTTCGCGAAGTGGTCCATGCCGATGTAGACATAGCCGGCCGCGGTCAGGCGGTTGACCGCCTGGCGCAGGATCGCCAGGCGCTCGGCCGCCGAGGGCAGGTCCTCGGCGCTAATGCGCCGCTGGGGCGGGAACTTGTCTGGCAGATGGGCGTAGTTGTAGATCGCCAGTCGGTCCGGCGCCATGTCGATGATGCGCTCCAGCGTCCGCGTGAAGCTGTGCACGGTCTGCAGCGGCAGGCCGTAGATCAGGTCCATGTTGATCGACTGGAATCCCGCCTCGCGGCAGGCGACGAGCGTCTCACGCGTCATCGACTCGGGCTGGATGCGGTTGACCGCGCGCTGCACCTCCGGGTTGAGATCCTGCACGCCGAGACTGGCGCGGTTGAACCCGAGGCGGCGCAGGCGGTGGATGGTTTCGCCATCGACGGCCCGCGGATCGAGTTCGATCGAATAGTCGCCGCGGTCGTCGCGGCGTAGCGGATAGGCGCGGTCGATCTCGCCGATGAGCCACTCCATGCGCTCGGAGCCGAGGAAGGTCGGCGTGCCGCCACCCCAGTGGAGCTGGTCGACGGTGGGCCGCTCGCCGAACAACTCGGCCTGCAGCGCGATCTCGCGCGCGAGATGATCGAGGTAGGGTGCTGCATGCCGGCGGTTCTTCGTCACGACCTTGTTGCAGGCGCAGTAGAAACACAGCGTCGCGCAAAACGGGAGATGGAAATAGAGCGACAGCGGACGCTGTGGATCCGTGCGGCTCGCGTTGGTCACGTATTCGCTGGCGGTGAAGTCGTCACGGAACCAGGGCGCGGTCGGGTAGGAGGTATAGCGTGGCCCGGCCACGTTGTAGCGTTGGACCCGTTCGCTGTCGAATTCGATGTCGGTCTGCACCACGCTCTCCACGCCGATCAATGCCGCCGCCATTGTGCCGCATGGCATGCCCCGGGAATTTGACCCCGGTCAATAATCGGCGCAGTCTGCAACCAAGGTCGGTGGCCGCCGCCCGCCGTGGCCACCGCTGGAGGCGCAATGCAACTGTTCTATTCGGCGCCCTCGCCGTACGCCCGCAAGGCGCGCATCGTCGTGCGCGAGAAGGGCCTGCTCGATGACGTCATCGAACGCGAGTGCAATCCCTTTATCGATCCTGCCGAGCTGCGCGCGGTCAATCCGCTCGGCAAGGTGCCGACACTGGCTACCGACACGCTGGCCCTGTACGACAGCGTGCTCATCTGCGAGTACCTGGATGCGCTGGGCGAGGCGCCGAAACTGGTGCCGATCGAGCCCGGGGAGCGGCGGTGGCGCGTGCTGCGAGGCCAGGCGCTTGGTGACGGCGTGCTCGATCTGGCGGTCAGCCTGACGCTGGAGCGACGACGTGCGCAGCACGAGCGCTCGCGTTGGTTCCGCACGCGCTGGGAGAGCCAGATCGCCACGGCGCTAGACGCGATGCAGGATGAGATCGATACACTGCCGCCGACGATCACGTTGGCAGCGGTTACCTTCGTTGCCGCCCTCGGCTACCTGGATTTCCGCCATCCCGCCCTTGAGTGGCGTAGCGGGCGCACCGCACTTGCCGACTGGTACGAGCAGGTGATCGCGCGCTCCTCGCTCGCGGATACGGTGCCCGCCGAGCCCTCAGGTACCCTGTGAACAGCAGCACCTTGGAGCCCCGTCGCGTCGTCGGGGCCACTCTGTCGCGAACGACTCCGACTCCCGCGCTCGTACAACGGGGTCGCTGCAATCGCAACGGCGGGTCTGATCGGGCGTGCGGGCGACATTATCGGTAAGACGCTGATCCCGATGACATACTACCTTGTCGCCGCCGGACGGGTCGGCATGACCCTTGGTGGTTGGTGCGATCAATCGTTGATGGTTGCCCTTCGTTGGCTGGATCGGCGTCTGTTTGGCCTTTATGCTCTGGAACAAGGGCAGATGGGTGGCGCCGCCCTCTGATCCCGCTCGCCGCGGCATCTCGTTGTGTCCGGCGCTGAATCGGCCCCGTGTCCGCTCTCCGGGCACGGGGCTTTTGCTGGCTGCATCGCCATTCCCCGGAGTAGGATTCCGCCATGAGCGCAGAGGATTCGATTGCCGCCCGGCTCGCACGGGTGCGGGGGCAGATCGCGGACGCGGCACGCGCTGTCGGGCGTTGCCCTGATGGCGTGCGACTGTTGCCAGTGAGCAAGACGGTGCCGGCCGAGCGCCTGCGCGAAGCGATCGCCGCTGGCGTCCGCCGCTTCGGCGAAAACAAGGTGCAGGAGGCGCGCGAGAAGGCTGAGGCGCTCGCCGATGCGGATCCCGCCTGGGTCATCATCGGCCATTTGCAGACCAACAAGGTCAAGTATGTCGCGCGCTTCGCCGCCGAGGCGCAGTCGATCGACCGCCTCGAGGTGGCTGAGGCACTGGATCGCCGGCTGCAGCGCGAAGGGCGCGGTATCGACGTCATGTTGCAGGTGAATACCTCGGGTGAAGCGAGCAAGTATGGCGTCGATCCCGCGCACGCGCAGGGCCTGCTTTCGGAGGTGGCGCGTTACGACAGCCTGCGTATGCGTGGGCTGATGACGCTCGCGGTCTTCTCCGAGGATCGCGAACGCGTGCGCGCCTGTTTTCGGGGCCTGCGCGAATTGCGCGACCGGCTCCAGCAGACGGCCCCAGAGGGCGTCGCGCTCGAAGAACTCTCCATGGGGATGTCGGGCGATTACGACCTCGCGATCGCCGAGGGCTCAACCGAGGTGCGAATCGGCAGCGCGATCTTCGGTGCCCGGCCCACCCCCTAGGGAGGGTCTGATCAATTCATTCCCTCCCGCGGCACAGGGATGTGCCGGCAGATCAACGACTGCAAGTCGTTGATCTGAAGGGCCATGAAAATCGCATTTTCATGGCCCGTATCTGA
>SLKC01000103.1 GCA_007134775.1 Ectothiorhodospiraceae bacterium
ATGGGCAAAGAGAGGGAGTGACGTTACAATGCGCACCCTGTTTGCGGGGCCGTAGCTCAGTTGGGAGAGCGTCGCGTTCGCATCGCGAAGGTCAGGGGTTCAAGTCCCCTCGGCTCCACCATTTCCCCTCGGCACGACCGCGGTCTCGCACCCCGACGCAGACCGCGGTCGCTGCTTCCGCGCCTGGCGCTGCACCGCCACTCCCCATCGCACTGCGATTCGCGGACTTGCGCACCGCGACTCGATACCGTGCCGTTATCCACAGGAGGATCCAGTGATGCGTGCCGCCTATTATGAGCGGGTCGGCCCCGCCGACGACGTCTTCGAGGTCGGTGAACAACCGGTTCCGGAACCGCGTTCCGGGGAGGTGCGGGTTCGGCTCACCTGCAGCGGGGTCAACCCCTCCGATGTCAAGATGCGTAGCGGCGCCCGCGGCAGTGAGCTGCCCTTCCCGCGCATCGTCCCGCACAGCGACGGCTCCGGCGTCATCGACGCGGTCGGCGACGACGTCATGGACCACGCGCCGGGCACTCGCGTCTGGGTATGGAACGCGGGCTGGCGACGCGCACACGGCACCGCGGCCGAATACGTCGTGCTACCGGCGGAACAGGCCGTCCCCCTGCCCGACTCCACCTCCGATGAAGCGGGTGCGTGCCTCGGCATACCCGCGCTGACTGCATGCCACGCCGTGCTCTGCCACGGGGGTGTCAAGGGCCAGTCCGTACTGGTCGCAGGCGGCGCCGGTGCAGTCGGCCACTATGCGATCCAGATCGCCCGCGCCCGCGGCGCCGGGCAGATCCTGACCACGGTGAGTTCAGCGGAGAAGGCCCGCCTCGCCGAGGCGGCGGGCGCCGACGCGGTCATCGACCGGCACGAGGACATCGCCGCGCGCGTCGCTGAGTTCACTGGCGGCGCCGGCGTCGACCGCATCATCGAGGTCGACCTCGCCACCAACGCCGAAACCGACCTCGGCGCCCTGCGCCGCGGCGGACTCATCGTTGCCTACGGCTCCAGCGCCCCCACGGTGAGTATTCCCTTCTTCCCGGCGATCCTGAACAACACGTTGCTGCAGTTCTTCATCGTCTACGAACTCGAGGCCAGCGCGCGCCGGGCGGCGATCGATGTCCTCGACGAGCTACTCGCCCAGGAGCGTCTGCAGCACAACATCGCCGAACGCATCCCGCTCGAGCGGATTGCCGAGGCCCACGCGCGCGTGGAACGCGGGGAGGTGATGGGTAACGTCGTGCTCACCATCGCCTGAGGCCCCCGCACCTGCTGGCCTTGGGCGCGCTGGGATGCGTGCGACCCGGATAGGCCTCAGCGATAGTCGACGGCCCGCGTCCAAGCCGGATCGGCATGCAGCGCCCAGTAGGCGTCGCGCAGCGCTGTGGTGACCGGACCGGGCGCGCCGTCGCCGACGCGCTCACCATCCACACGGGTGACCGGCATCACCCCGCCCGCCGTACTGGTGACAAAGACCTCGTCCGCCGCACGCACCTCCGCCGCCGGCAGCACGCGCGCTTCGACGGCATGGCCCTGCACCTCGGCCAGTTCCATCACCGTGCGCCGGGTAATGCCCTCGAGCACACCGCGCGCGGGCGTCGCCACGCGACCCGCGGTAACGGCGAAGAGATTGAAGCCGGGTCCCTCGACGACGTTATCCGCCCCATCGACTGTCGCCGCGGTCTCGCCACCCCGCTCGTAGGCCTCGAACAGCGCCTGCACCATGTCGAGCCAGTGATAGTTCTTCACGCGCGGGTCAACTGATCCAGGCGGGATGCGCTGCTGCGCGCTGATGACCAGATGCAGGCCACGCCGCTGCTGCTCGGCGTCAGCGATCCAGATAAAGGGCACGGCGAAGGCGTAGAAGCGATTCTCGCAGGTTCGAGGGTCGCGTGACCCCGGCGCGGGCAGGCCGCGCGTGCAGATCATCTCGACATAGGCATCGCGCAATCCACTGCGGCCGACCAGCTCGCAGAGCAGGTCGGCGAGTTCGCCGCGCTGGTACGGGATCGACAGGCGCAGCGCATCCATCCCGGCGAAGAAGCGCTCGATATGGTCATCGAGGCGGAAGAACCGGCCCTGCCAGACATGCGCTACATCGTAGGTCGCATCGGAGTGCAGAAATCCCCAATCGAGCAGCGGCAGGCGCGCCTCGGCAACGGGCACCGCCTCGCCATCGACGTAGGCGATGCCGTCGGCGAAGGGGTTGTCGGACATGCGGCCTCCACGGTTGGACCAGCGACGCAGCCTAGCGCGGCGCCCGCCACGGTTCCAGCACTCACCCCGGCTCGAAACCCGCGCCGCAGGCACGCTCGCGGTCGAAGAAGGGGCCGGCAACGATGCGCGCGCCGTAATTCAGCGCCGCCGCCGAGCCGGCCGGCCAGAGCGCCTCGAACCACTCCCGCCAGGCATCGAGTTCGAACGCGACCGGCACCGCCTCAACGGTCCAGTCGCCGAGGCGGGTCCGATACAGCGCCTGCGGCGAGGGCGTGGCCGCGATGCGTGTGACCAGCCCGCGCGGGTCGCCACCGAAGTTGCCCATACCGGCCGAGCCGTTGTTGATCAGCACGCATTCGCGGCCCGCCACCGTCAGCCGCCGGGCGTGCGGCAGGCAGGTATGGGCACAGGCGAGGACATCGACATCGGCGCGGCAAAACCAATCGGCCAACTGCCGCCGGAAGCCGAGCGGATCCGCCTCCGCCGCCTCGACCGCGAGCCCCCAGCCCGCGATCGATTCGGGGTCTCCGTGGACGACGCCGACACGGAGATCACCGACGTCAAAGCGCGCGTCCAGAGGCAGGTGCGCCAGGTCATCCCGCTGCCCGGTGGCAACGACGGGTTGCAGCGCCTCCATGATCCGGTTCGAGCGCTCGACGAAGCGCTCCGGCACGGTCTCCGGATAGGCGCAGCCGCAGCCGGCGCCGCTGGCCGCGGCCAGCTCCAGCTCGACGTTGCCGGCCGTGCGCCAATGGCGCGCGCTCGCCTCCTCGACGCGAGTGAACAGGTCGGCGTCGGCGTCGAACCAGTGCACATCGCCATTGAAGCAGAGCGTATCGCCCATCTCGGCGGCGAGGCCCTCCAAGCTCTTGAGCGCCTCGGCGTTGCCATAGAGGCCGCCGGCGACGATGAGCGAGCGCAGCTGCGCATCCCCCGGGCGTTGCAACGCTTCCGGCGTACGGCGGTAGTGCAACGGGCAGGAACGGCCTTCGATCACGGTATCTCCCCCAGCACGGAGTCCAGTACCCTGCGTGATTCTCGCAGGCTTCACCATGATCACGCACCGATTGCGGAAAACACGGACTACCGCTTACCCAGGGTGAGACCTACCATGCGCGCTGCAAGCCGCCCTCCCTCGCAACCCGAAAGGACACGCGCATGGCCGAGGAGATCCCCACCTCGCTAATGATCGGCGTCATCGCCGTGCTCGCCCTGTTGAGCTTGGCCGTGGCCCCCCGCGTGAAGAGCGCGGACGGCTTCTTCCGGGGCTGGGGCGAACAGGGAGCCGCGCCGGGCGTGCTGACGCTAACGTTGTCCCAGGTGACAACCTGGATCTTCGCACGCTCGCTGATGAATGCGGGCATCCTCGGCTACTTCTTCGGCATCGGCGGCGCGCTGGCCTACGCCGCCTATTACGGCTCGTTCCTCACAGGCTGGTTGATCATCGACCATCTGCGCTTCCGCCACGGCGTGGGCAATGTCCAGACCTTCCTCGCGAGCCGCTTCGGCCGCCTCGGTACGGCGAGCTACAACCTGCTGGTGTCCCTACGCCTGCTCAGCGAGGTGTTCGCGAATCTGCTCGTCGTCGGCATCGTCTTCGGTGTCGCCGGCTCGAGCGCCTACACCAGCGCAATCCTCGCCGTCGCCGGGATCACCCTCGTCTATTCAATGACGGGCGGGCTGCGCGCCTCCCTGCGCACCGATGTTCTGCAGATGGCGCTGCTACTCGTGTTCCTTGCCGCGCTGTTCGCGCTGATGCTGGTGCATCCCGACTTTAGCGCCGGCGCACTCGCCGTCAGCACGCCAGAGCTCACGAATCCCGGCTGGGTGCTGTTCCTCGTCGCCCTGCTCCAGGTCTGGAGTTACCCACTACACGATCCGGTGATGATGGATCGCGGTTTCATCGCCGAACGGGACACCACGCGCCGCAGTTTTCTGCACGCCTTCTGGATCTCGGCGCTCTGCATCCTCGCCTTCGGCCTGCTCGGGGTCTTCGCGGGCCTCCATCGCCAGGGCGAGGAGGAGCTGCTGGAGACCCTGGCCCGGCTGATGGGCACGCCAGCGATGGCCCTGCTCGGCGCGGCGCTGATCATCTCGGCCGCCTCGACCATGGACTCGACCTTCTCCAGTGCTGCCAAGCTCGCCGTCGTCGACATGAAGGTAGCCCCGTCCCATGCACGCAACGGCCGCATCGCGATGCTGCTGTTCGCCCTGGGCGGCCTGGCTCTGGTCTTTTTCGGCACCGACGATCTCTACGCCGCAACGGCCGTCAGCGCCACCGCTTCGCTCTTTCTCACACCGGTGATCGCCTTCTGCATCGTCGGCGGCCGCGAGGTCCACGTCTGGGCCTTCGCCACCACCTTCGCCACAGCCACCCTCGGTGCCGTGCTCTACTTCATCGAGACCTCCGGATACAGCGAATGGCTCGGCGCGATCACGGGTCTCGAACACGACTACAGCAAGCTGCTCGTCATTACGGTCGCCATCATCGTGACCGGCTTCACCAGCTTTGCGCTGGGACTCAAGCCACGCACCGGCAACCGGGCATAAGCACCAAACCCGCAGTTACCGCTTGGCGAGCCGCGGCCTGCCCATGCTATCTTTCCCTGCGATGATGCCATGCGCGCCACCGGAGCGCGCTATGTATCGCACACTTGTTGTGGCGAGTGGCCCGTCCACGCCGGCGAGATCACTCCTTGCGTGCACGGCACCGGTAACAAGTGTCGTGAGTGACGAGCACGACGGAGTTCGGTATAGGGATTCCCCATGGTGACCCCGCACTCGCAATGGCAACTCACCTTCCGCAGCTACACCACACTCTTCATCGGCGCCGTCTTCGTGCTGCTGGGAGGGGGCATGGGCTGGTTCACCTCCCAGTCGGGAGTGGAGTTCGTCTGCGACCGCAGCGCGGGGGAGTGTACCTACACGAGCACGGGACCGTTGTCGGACACGCAAGAGACCCTCGCCCTCGCCGACATTCGGGAGGCCGAGCTGGACTCACGCAGGCGGGACGACAGCACGACCTATTCCGCGACCCTCCATACCGAGGAGGGCTCGTTCGACCTCTCCTCGCATCGCAGCTCCTCGCGTAGCGAGCACGAACAACTGGTCCAAGACGTCAATGAGTTCCTGGCTGACGCCGATCAGTCCCGGCTCGAACTCAGCCACGCAGCGGGGCCGTGGTTGCAACTGTTTCTCTTGGCATTCGTGCTGGTCGGCCTGTTCATGCTCCTCGGTGTGCGCAATGTGGCCGAGGTCGAAGCGTTGCCGGGTGCCGCAATGCTCGCGCTTCGACGTCGGCGCTGGTGGCAGAGCAGTGGTCATGAGGAGCGGCTCAACCTCGACGAGATCGAGGATGTTGACGTGGATACGCGGATCCGACGGCGGAAGCGGGGACGGCGCTCGCGCACCCACCGCGCCGTAATCCGGATGCGTACGGGCGATGAGTACCCGGTGTTCCGCTTCTACTCCAGTGGTCGCGGCGCCTTTCGACAGGTCGAGCAGATCCGGAACCTACTCGAACGGGCCCGCTCGCAATAGCCGTTTCACAGTGCCGGTTGCGGCGCACAAGCCTCTGCCACCCTTTCCTTGACCCCGCCGACCGAGCGGCGGTACAAAGCGTGACGGCCCGCCCCGGTAGCTCAGCCGGATAGAGCGCTCCCCTCCTAAGGGAGAAGTCGCAGGTTCGAGTCCTGCCCGGGGCGCCATATCCGCTTCCCGAGCCTTCTGCAGACTTCCTCAAACCCCTCTGAAACCCGCATCAATTGTGGGTTTCCTGTTCCCCTTGGTTCCACTGCGTTCCGTGGACATCCTAACACGGATGGGGGTACAGCCTCGGGGTACATGGAAATTGATGGGGGGTACATCCCCCGCGTGAGGCGCCCATGCCCCGGTCGACTGACAAGCTCTCCGCCACCGCTGTCCGCGCTGCCCGCTTCGAGGGCCGTGCCTTCAAGCTGTTCGACGGCGGCGGGCTGTTCCTGCACGTCCAGAAGTTCGGCCGGTACTGGCGGATGAAGTATCGTTTTCGGCGGTACGAGAAACTGCTCGCGCTGGGCGTATACCCCCACGCCGGCCTAGCCGACGCACGCGGACGCCGCGACAACGCCCGGAAGCTCCTCGCGGAGGGGATCGATCCGTCCGGCCAGCGCCAGGCCACGAAGGCGGAGAAGGCCGCGTCCGGCGATACGCTCAAGGCCGTTGCCGATGAATGGCTGGAGAAGCAGCGCACGAATCTGGCCGCCAACACCCTCAAACTGGCCCGACGCCGACTGGAACTCTGGATCTTCCCCGAGATCGGCGATGCGATGATTCGGGAAATCGAGCCCCCGGACATCCTGATGGCCCTGCGCAAGATCGAAGCCGCGGGCCGACATGAGACCGCACACCGCGTCCGGCAG
>SLKC01000027.1 GCA_007134775.1 Ectothiorhodospiraceae bacterium
GAGCCAGAGCCAGAGCCAGAGCCAGAGCCAGAGCCAGAGCCAGAGCCAGAGCCAGAGCCAGAGCCAGAGCCTGATACCACCGCGGATCCCGCGGTGGTGGTCGCGTCGAGGCACACGGGAGCGGCTTCGTCGGCCGATCAGCAGGCTCACGATAACGGGGGAGAGGCGGGTGACGGTGCAATCGCGCAGCCGTCCACTGTCAGCGACGGTGACAATTCGGGGGGCGTCGACGAGGCTGCGCACCGGACAGCCACCACGAGTGGAGGTGCGGACGAGGCCGCAGGGGGTGGTGCCCGCTCCGAAGATGAAGGCGACGCGGGGGCGGATACGACCTTGCTCGACATCTTCGCGGACGAAGCGGCGGAACATCTCGCCGTGGCGCGCCAGTCCCTGCCCGTGGATGTCGCGAGCGCTGGTGCGCAGCCCGTCGATGATGCCCTGCTGCGTGCGTTGCATACCCTCCACGGCAGCGCGCAGACGGCCGGTGTCGAGGCAATGGTCCGGCTCGTCGCGCCGGCGGAGCAGCTGCTGAAGGCGCATCGGGACCATGATGCCGAGCTGGACGCGGCGACCATTCGACTTTTCCAGGAGGCGCTCGATGTGCTCGAGCAACTGACCGAGCGCCTCCCCGAGCTGATCTCGCCGGCGGTGAACGAGGACCTGGAGCAGCGCCTCGATCAGGCCCTGACCCGGGCTGTCGGCAACCTCGACGATTCGGGTGAAGAAAGCGAGCTGCTCGACATCTTTCTCGACGAGGCGGATGAGCTCGTCGAGGCCTGTGAACGGGGCGTGCAGACTTGGCGGGATGCGCCCGAGGCAGGTGAACGCGTGACCGGGGATCTGCAGCGCAATCTCCATACCCTCAAGGGCGGCGCGCGGATGGCGAACATCCCGCCGATCGCGGATCTCACTCATGAGATCGAATCCGTCGTCAAGGCGGTCGATGCGGGAACGGTCTCCGCCAACGGCGAGGTCTTCGAAGTATTGCAGGAAGCCGTCGATGGCCTGACAGTACTTCTTGAGCAGGCGCGTAGCCGCAAGGGGGTTTCGCGCGTCGAGTGGCTCGTCGATGAGGTCCGCAACGTGCGGTTGCGCGAAGAATCGACCCCAACCGCCGGCCCGGCCGAGGAGACACCCTCGCCGCAGTTGCCGACCGAAGGAGAGGCGACCGAGGACCCTGCGGCCGCCCCTGAGGCGAGCGAGGCCGCCGAGGCAGCCAAACCGGACGACTCCGGCGATAAACCCGCCCCTACAGCGCGCGCTGAAGCGGCACCCGGATCAGACCAGATCCGGGTTCAGTCCGATCTACTGGATAACCTGGTGAATTTCGCGGGCGAAGTGAGTATCTACCACTCGCGCCTCGGCGAACAGTTCGGCCAGTACAAGTTTAATCTGACCGAGTTCGAACAGACGGTCAACCGGCTGCGCGAGCAGCTCAGGGACATGGAGAAGGAGACGGAATCGCAGATCCTCTATCGCCACGAACAGGACGAGCGCGAGCCCGTGCGTGAGGATTTCGATCCGCTGGAGTTCGACCGCTACACGCGCATTCAGGAACTCTCTCGCGGCCTCGCGGAGTCGGTAGGCGACCTCGACTCGATCAAGGACATCCTGGACAACCTAACGCGCGATGCGGAGACGCTGTTGCTGCAGCAATCGCGCGTCTCCTCGGAGCTGCAGGACGGCCTGATGCAGACCCGCATGGTGCGCTTCGACGGCCTGCGGGCCCGGTTCAGCCGCACCATCCGGCAGACGGCGCGCTCCGTCGGCAAGAAGGCCGAGATGGTGATGGCCGGCGGCGAGATCGAGGTCGACCGTTCGATCCAGGAACGCATACTCGCGCCGCTCGAACACGTCCTGCGCAACGCCGTCTCGCACGGTATCGAGTCGCCGGACGCGCGGCGCCGGGACGGCAAACCCGATACGGGGACAGTGCGCATCGATCTGCACCGCGGGGGAACGGACATTATCATCGACATCACCGACGACGGTGGTGGTATCGATCCCGATGATGTGCGCCGCAAGGCAATTCGACAAGGCCTGCTGTCGCCCGATGATGAGCGCGATGACCAGGAGGTGATCCAGCTCATCCTTGAAACGGGCTTTTCGACCGCCGAATCGGTAAGCCAGGTCGCGGGGCGCGGTGTCGGTATGGACGTTGTGGATGCGGAGCTGCGCCGCCTAGGCGGAACGCTCGCGATCCAGACGGAGAAGGGGGTGGGTACGCGTTTCTCGATCCGATTGCCGGTGACCCTCGCGATCAACCAGGCGGTACTCGTCAGCGCGGGCGAGGAAACGTACGCGATCCCGATCGCCTCCATCGAGGGCGTCACGCAGATGACCGCCGGCGATCTACGCTCGCACTATCTCGACCCGACGGAGAAGATCGGTTACGCGGGCAACGAGTACGAACTCTATCATCTCGGTCGGCTGCTCGGCATTAGCGAGCCGCGGCTCGATCAGGCTGCCGTGAGCTACCCCGTGGTGATGGTGCGTGCGGGCGACGAGCGGGTGGCGCTCCACGTCGACCAGCTCGTCGGGCGTAGGGAAGTTGTCGTCAAGCCGCTGGGTGCCCCGCTGAATGCGCTGCCCGGCATATCCGGTGCGACCATCATGGCCGACGGCGATGTCGTTCTGATCCTCGACATCGGTGGCCTCCTCCGCACGGAGGGCCGAAAGGTCGAGACGGGCGGCCTGAGTGCGGCACCGGAGACCGCCGCAGTCGCGGAGGGCGGCGACGAATCCGACGAGGCGGAGAGCGAGGCGCCGACGATCCTGATCGTCGACGACTCCATCACGATCCGCAAGGCGACCCAGCGGGTGCTCGATCGCAATGGCCTCAACGTCGCTACGGCGAAGGACGGGGTCGACGCCGTTTCCTGGATGAACCACAGTGTGCCCGACCTGATTCTGCTCGATATTGAGATGCCCCGCATGGACGGCTACGAGGTGGCTAACTACGTCCGCGCCGACTCGCGCCTCCAGCACGTCCCCATCATCATGATCACGTCGCGCACGGGCGACAAGCATCGCCAGCGAGCGGAGGATATCGGCGTCAACCGCTACCTGGGCAAGCCCTACCAGGAAGCCGAGCTGATGGACTCGATCCGTGAGCTCATCCGGTTGCCGGAGGCGGCCTGATGGCCGAGACCGACGATCGCCAGATCAAGTGCCTCTACCTTCCAATGACGGATGGACCGGGCGTGGTCGTACCCGGCACGCTCGTGGCCGAAATCATCACGCAGCAGGCTGTCAGTGAGCCACCCCGCGAGTCCGACTGGCTCCTCGCCACTGGCGCCTGGCGCGGCACAGAGATCCCGCTGATTTCCTTCGAACGGCTGAGCGGGCTCGGCACCGGGGATGCTGACCCGGCCGGGCGCTATGTCGTGTTGTTCTCGCTCGAACCCGACCGCACGCCCGCCTACTACGGCCTCGCGATCCAGGCTCTGCCACGTTCGGAGACGGTCGACGCGGACCGCCTGACCAGCGAGGCGCGCAGCGCCGATGATCCGTCCGTCGTGGCAATGCGTGGTCGCCTCGGCGACCGCGAATGCATCATCCCCGACCTCGATGTGTTGACACAGCGCGTGCGCGCAGAGATGGACGCCGACTGAATCCCTTGGGGCGAGGCGTTGTGGTGCGTGGGTCCGCTTGCCCCGTGGCGAGCCATCAGAGGTCGCCGTAGAGCCCCTGCAGTACCGCTAGGGCCACCAATGCAGCGGTCTCCGTGCGCAGGACCCGCGGGCCCAGGCGCAATCCCACGCAACCGGCCTCATAGGCGGCGCTGCGCTCGGTGGGGGCGAAGCCGCCCTCGGGCCCGGCAAGCAGGGTAATGCTGGTCGCAGCGGAGTTCGGGAGGGCGAGGTCGCGGGCGCCGCCGTCAGCCTGCGGATCGAGCAGGATGTGCGGATGCTGCCGGCAGTCGCGCGCCGCGAGCCAATCGCGGAAACCGGTCAGCGGCGCCAGTGCCGGCAGACAGGTGCGACCGCTCTGCGCCGCCGCCGCAGCGATGACGCCGCCCCAGTGGCCCATCTTGCGTGGGACACGCTCGCCCTCGGGGGCGGCCTGACTGCGCGTCATAACGACCGGCTGGATCGAGGCCACGCCGAGTTCGACGCTCTTCTCCAGCGCATAGTCCATGCGCTGGCCGCGGCACACCCCCTGCACCAGCTCGACCGACAGCGCGGACTCGGTCGCGCGGGCGACGAACGCCTCGACCTCGACGGCGGCGCGACGCTTGCCCTCCACACGGAGCTTGCCGACCCAATCGCCCGGCGCACCGTCGAACAGATGGATCTCGGCGCCGTCCGGCAGGCGCAGCACCCGCAGGAGGTGGTGCGCCTGTTCGGACGTGAGCGCCACACGCGCGCCGCGCACGACGCCAGCATCGACCGGGAGGCGAGGTACACGCATCGCGCGCGCCGGGCCTACGGCTGCTGCCCGCAGCGCACCGTTTAGTAGCGGTAGTGGTCGGGTTTGAATGGTCCCTGTTGCGGCACCCCGATGTAGGCCGCCTGCTCGGGTGTGAGCTCGGTCAAGCGTGCGCCGATCTTCTTCAAGTGCAGCGACGCCACCTTTTCGTCGAGGTGCTTGGGCAGCACATAGACCTGCGGTTCATAATCCGTGCGCCGCTGCCACAGCTCGATCTGGGCCATCACCTGATTCGTGAACGAGGCCGACATGACGAAGCTGGGGTGGCCCGTGGCACAGCCCAGGTTCACCAGTCGCCCTTCGGCGAGCAGGATCAGCTTGCGTCCGTCCGGGCGTGTGATGTGATCGACCTGCGGCTTGATGTTGTCCCAGGAGTAGGCGCGCAGCGACGCGACATCGATCTCGTTGTCGAAGTGGCCGATGTTGCAGACGATCGCTTCGTCCTTCATCGCCAGGAGGTGGTCGTGGCTGATGACGTGGTAATTGCCCGTCGCCGTGATGAAGATGTCGGCATCGCCAACCGCCTCCTCGAGGCTGACCACGCGGTAGCCCTCCATCGCGGCCTGGAGTGCGCAGATCGGGTCGATCTCGGTAACCCAGACAGTCGCGCCCATCGCTCGCAACGCCTGTGCGCAGCCCTTGCCGACATCGCCATAGCCGAGCACTAGCGCGATCTTGCCGGCGATCATCACGTCGGTCGCGCGCTTGATGCCGTCGATCAGCGACTCGCGACACCCGTAAAGGTTGTCGAATTTCGACTTCGTGACCGAGTCGTTGACGTTGATCGCGGGGAAGGGCAGCGTGCCTTCGCGCGCGAGCTTGTAGAGCCGCGCCACGCCCGTGGTCGTCTCCTCGGTTACGCCGTCGATCGCGGCCGCTAGCTGTCGATACCAACCGGGCTGCGTCTCGAGCCGGCGTCGGATGGCGGCGAACAGCGCCCGTTCCTCATCGTTACCGGGATTGTCCAGAATCGAGGGGTCGGCCTCGGCCTTCGCGCCCAGCATCACCAGCAGCGTCGCGTCGCCGCCGTCGTCGAGGATGCGGTTGGGAAAGCCACCGTCGCCCCACTCCATGATGCGATGCGTGTACTCCCAGTACTCCTCAAGCGTCTCGCCCTTGTAGGCGAACACGGGCACGCCCGTCTCGGCAATCGCCGCCGCCGCATGGTCTTGGGTCGAGAACACGTTGCACGACGCCCAGCGCACCTCCGCGCCCAGCGCCGTCAAGGTCTCGATGAGCACTGCGGTCTGGATGGTCATGTGCAGCGAGCCCGCAATGCGGCAGCCCGCGAGCGGCTGCTCGCCGGCGAACTCCTCGCGCAGGGCCATGAGCCCGGGCATCTCGGTCTCGGCGATGGCGATCTCCTTGCGGCCCCACGGCGCGAGCGAGGGATCGTGGATGGCGAAGTCGCCCACGGTGGTCTTGGATTCGACTACAG
The DNA here is from genome assembly GCA_007134775.1 of Ectothiorhodospiraceae bacterium. Lineage (GTDB taxonomy): Bacteria > Pseudomonadota > Gammaproteobacteria > XJ16 > Halofilaceae > Halofilum. Next base: position 5,870 of record SLKC01000027.1, read on the forward strand.
TGTTCATATCAGCACGTCTCCATCGATTGCGAGAGAGCGCCGTTCCTTCACGGTTGTCCACGCGGCCGAGCCTGGCGGGGGCGTCCCGTTGCAGCGCTCCTCGGCTGCGCGGGCCCGGCGCGGGGCCGGACACTGCGCGGTTGTCTCAGGCGGGCACACTGATTCCAGCGGCCTCGCGTAGCGCGTCCGCCCGGTCCGTGCGCTCCCACGGCAGGTCGATGTCCTCGCGACCGAAGTGGCCATAGGTCGCCGTCGGTCCATAGATCGGTTGGACGAGGTCGAGCATGCGCACAATGCCGTAGGGCCGCAGATCGAAGTGCTTGCGGACCAGGGCTTCGATCCGCCGGTCGTCGACCCGGCCCGTGCCGAACGTGTCGACACTGACTGAGGTCGGCTGCGCCACGCCGATTGCGTAGGACACCTGGATCTCGCAACGCTCGGCGAGACCCGCAGCGACGATGTTCTTCGCCACATAGCGCCCGGCATAGGTCCCGGAGCGGTCGACCTTCGACGGGTCCTTCCCGGACATCGCGCCGCCGCCGTGGCGCGCCATGCCGCCGTAGGTGTCCACGATGATCTTGCGTCCGGTCAGTCCGCAGTCGCCGACCGGACCGCCGATGATGAACTTGCCCGTGGGGTTGATGTGGATCTTTTCGCGCTCGCACGCCGCGAGCCATTCGCTCGGCAGCACGGGGCGGAGGATGTGCTCCATGACACCCTCTTCGAGGGTGCGGGCGTCGACGTCGGGGGCGTGCTGTGTCGACAGCACGACGGCGTCGATGCCGGTCGGCCGACCGTCGCGGTAACGGAACGTGATCTGGCTCTTCGCGTCGGGGCGCAGCCAGTCGAGTTCGCCACTGCGCCGCGCCTCGGACTGGCGTCGGACCAGGCGGTGCGCATAGGTGATCGGCGCGGGCATCAGTACATCGGTCTCGTTGGTGGCGTAGCCGAACATCAGGCCCTGGTCACCGGCGCCCTGATCCTCGGGCTTGCTGCGGTCGACGCCCTGGGCGATATCCGGGGATTGCTTGCCGATGCCGTTGAGCACGGCGCAGGTACTGCCGTCGAACCCGACCGAGGAGTCGGTGTAGCCGATATCGCGCACGACCTGCCGAACCACGGCCTCGAGGTCGACCCAGGCCGTCGTGGTGACCTCGCCCGCCACGAGCACGAGGCCGGTCTTGATCAGGGTTTCGCATGCCACACGGCCCTGCGGGTCCTGGCGCAGGATCTCGTCGAGGATGCGGTCCGAGATCTGATCGGCCATCTTGTCCGGGTGGCCTTCCGAGACCGACTCCGACGTGAACAGGTATTCGTTGCTCATCCGGGGTTCCTTGCGTCAGTTACAGCGAGTACATGCATGTCATCCGGGCGCAGCCTTGCGATTTTCGTGCTTTGCGCCGCTGCTGTCCAGCGTGTTGCCCGTCGGGATTAGCGCCTCGGGGGGTCGTCGTCGCGCCGGAACTCACCCTCGATGGTGCGCCCCCCTCCTGGCCCGGTGCCGCCATCTTCACGGCGTGCCGGGTGGCCGACGACGTGTGCCCGCGCAATCAGCAGACGCACCAGCGCGCGTCGTGTCCACGGCAGCAGGCACAGAAACCCGATGGCATCCGTCGCGAAGCCTGGCGTCAGCAGCAGTCCGCCACCGATGAGCAGCGCCACTCCCTCGAGCATCTCCAGGGCGGGTGGCTCGCCCCGAGCCATGGATAATTGGGCACGCTGCATCGTGCTCAGTCCCTGGAAGCGTAGCAGGATGCCCCCCGCGATCGCGGTGAGCACGCAGAGCGCGACCGTCGTCAGCGCCCCGATCACGCGACCGATCTCGATGAGGAGGTAGATCTCCACCAGCGGAACGAGGAGGAACAGGATGATCAGCAGGGGCAGCGCAGGCATGGCTTTTCCGGATCGCGCGCACGGTCCACCAAGGGTGTGGGCGGCGGGGCCCGGATGCAACCCGCCGGGCGGCACCTGCTACAATGTCGACGCTTTCGGCTACGAGTGTGAACGGGTGATAACGATGGCTGCGGATTCGCTGCTGGTGTTTACGACCATCGATGATGCCGATGCCGCGCGGCGCCTCGCCGACAGCCTCGTCGCGGACCGTGCGGTCGCGTGCGTGAACATCCTGCCGCCCGTGACTTCGGTGTTCCGCTGGGAGTCCGGCGCCGATGATGCGGCGGCGGCGCAGGTGCAGGCCGAAGCCGAGATCATGCTGCTGATGAAGACGACGACGGACGCCTATGCGCGGCTCGAGGCGCAACTCCAGGCTGAGCATCCCTACGAGCTCCCCGAGATCATCGCCGTGCCCGTCGAGCGCGGGCTTCCCGGCTTCCTGCAGTGGATCGACAGCGCCACCCGCGAATGATCAACCGTGCTTTTACCACCATCGCGTTGCTGCTGGCGCTGGCGCCGCCCGCGTTTGCGGGTATTCCAGGCGATGAGCTCTCCGGTGGCGGCGAAGCCGAGTTGCTGCCCGCCGAGGAGGCGTTTGCCCTCTCCGTCGAACAGCAGGGTGATGCGACCTGGGTATTCCGCTGGCGTGTCGCCGAAGACTACTATCTCTACCGGGATCGTCTCGAGTTCGAACTCCTCGATGGTGGCGGCAACGCCTCGTTGCGCGTCGACGATGCCGAGTTCAGTGCCTCCGAGCCCAAGGACGACCCCTTCTTCGGCGAGGTCGAAGTCTATTACGACAGCGCATCGGTGCGCGTGCCCGTGGACGGCACGCCGCCCGAGGACGCCCAGGTACGCGTAGGCTACCAGGGCTGCAACGAGCCGCTCGGGGTCTGCTACCCGCCGGCAACGACGACGATCGATGTCACCGCGATCGCCGATGCCGACGCGGGCGCCGAGAGCCTGCCGCCGGGCACGGCAAGCGATGAGGTCGCCGCCCGAGCGGCGGTGGGCGGTGGCGCGGTCAGTGCCCAGGATCGCATCGCCGGCCTGCTCGGCGAGCACAACCTGGCCTGGACGGCATTGCTGTTCACCGGCTTCGGTCTGTTGCTGGCCCTGACACCGTGTGTCTTCCCCATGGTCCCGATCCTGGCCGGGGTGATAGCCGGCGACCGCGAGCCCCGTGGCTCCGGGCGCGGGGCCTTTCTCTCGGTCCTGTTCGTGGTCGCGATGGCGCTGACCTATGCCGCCGTCGGCGTCGCCGTTGGGCTCACCGGCGCCTCGATCCAGGCCTGGTTCCAGCAGCCCGTGGTGCTCTACACCTTTGCCGGGCTGTTCGTGCTGCTCGCACTCGCCATGTTCGGGCTGTTCGACCTGCAGATGCCCGGCGGCCTGCGTGACCGCCTCGAGGGGCTGGCGCGGCGCATGCCCGGCGGCACAGCCGGCAGCGCAGTCGGACTGGGCGCGCTCTCCGCGCTGATCGTCGGGCCCTGTGTCACACCACCGCTGATCGGGGCGCTGATCTATATCGCGGAGACCGGTGATCCGGTCGTCGGTGGCGTTGCGTTGTTCGCCATGGGCATCGGCATGGGCATCCCGCTGGTTGCCGCGGGCGCCTCAGCGGGCCATCTCCTACCGCGCGCCGGGCAGTGGATGCACGTGATTCGCGGTGTCTTCGGTGTCCTCCTGCTCGCGGTCGCGATCTGGCTGCTGCAGCGCGCCGTACCGGTGCAGATCTCCATGCTGCTCTGGGCCGTGCTGTTGATTGTCACCGGTGTCTACATGGGGGCATTGAACGCCGTGGCGGCGGGATGGCCGCGCCTGTGGAAGGGATTCGGGCTCATCTTCGTTGTCTACGGCGTTCTCCTGATGGTTGGCGCCGCCGCCGGGGGCCAGAGCCTGCTGCAGCCCCTGCGGGGGGTTGCCCCGCAGGGGGGCGCGCCGAGCGTCGAAGCCGCGCCGGAATTCCGCGAGGTCGACAACCTCACCGGCCTCGAGCGCGAGCTCGCCGCTGCGCGTGAGCAGGGGCGAGCCGTGATGGTCGATTTCTCCGCTGAGTGGTGCATCTCCTGCAAGGAGCTGGAGGCCTTTACCTATCCCGATGCGGGCGTGCAGGCGGCGCTCGGTGATACCGTGCTGCTCCGCGTCGATGTGACCGAACACAGCGAGGCGGATCGCGAGTTCCTGGAGCGCTTCAATGTCTTCGGTCCGCCGGCGATCCTTTTCTTCGGCCCCGATGGCGTCGAGCGCCGCGGGTATCGGGTCGTCGGCTACGTCCCGGCGGACGAGTTCGCCGAGCAGGTCCGCCGGGCCCTGCCGGAGGCGGCCTCATGAGACTCTATCACTGGCTGTTGCTGGCATTCTCCGCCGCAGCCGGCCTCGCCCTCGGCCTGCTCATCCAGTACGGCATGCCGGGTGAGCGCGCGGAGGAGGGCGACCCTGCAAGCCTCGATGCCGCGGTCGACGAGTCGGTCGCGGAGGTCGGTGACTCTCCACCGGTGGCGGCGGGCACGAGTGAGGAGGCGCGTGCCGAGGCCGCAACGGCGGGTGAGGTGCTTACCGACGGCGATATTGTGGGGGCGTCACGGCCCGACTTCGAAATGCCGGGCCTGGACGGAGAGCCTATCGATGTCGCCCGCTTCGATGGCGACATCCTCGTGATCAATTTCTGGGCCACCTGGTGCCCTCCCTGTGTCGACGAGATCCCGATGCTGATCGAGCTCCAGGAGGACTTCGCGGAGGCGGGCCTGCAGGTCTTCGGTGTCGCCGTCGAAAACCCGGAGCCGGTCGGGGAGTTTGCCGCGGAGTTCGGCATCGATTACCCGCTGGTCGCGGACCGTCGCAAGGGGTTCGAGGTCGCTGAGGCCTACGGCAATCCGCAGGGCCTGATGCCCTATACGGTCTTCGTCGATCGCGAGGGCACGATCCGAGGTGTGCATCAGGGGCTGCTCACTCGCGAGCAGGCCGACGCCCACCTCGAGGCCATCCCCGATGGCCCCTGAAGGCGGCCTTTGCGTAATGCAAAACCGTGCATGATGTGGACAAATCGCTGCCTTTCCTGCACGATTCGGGGGTGATTTGGCCCCGGTTGGCTCGATGGCGGATCTGCTTGTTCTGCATGGACCCAATCTGAATCTGTTGGGAACCCGCGAGCCCGGTCACTACGGCCGTGTCACGCTTGGTGCGATCGACGAGCGTCTGCGGGGGATCGCCGAGGCAGCGGGTCATGCGCTGCACGCCTGTCAATCGAACGCGGAGCATGAGCTGGTCGAACGGGTCCAGCAGGCCGGCGAGCAAGGTGTGGCCTTCATCATTCTCAATCCGGCCGCGTTTACCCACACTAGCGTTGCCCTGCGCGACGCCCTGCTGGCGACGTCGATCCCCTACATCGAGGTCCACCTGTCGAACGTCCACGCCCGCGAGCCGTTTCGGCGCCACTCCTACTTTTCGGATGCCGCCGTCGGCGTGATCTGCGGCCTGGGCGCTACCGGCTATGAACTCGCGCTCCGTGCGGCGATCGAGCAGCTGCCCTCGCCAGGTGCGCGCTGACCCGCGGCGGAACCATTCTTGAGACTATCAACGACAATGGATACGACAACTGATGGATATCCGGAAAATCAAGAAGTTGATCGAGCTGGTCGAGGAGTCGGGCATCACGGAGCTGGAGATTGAAGAGGGCGAAGAATCCGTCCGGATCTCGCGCCAGGCCAGCGCACCCGTCGCAGCGGCCCCCGCAGCGCCAGCCGCGCCGGCTCAGCCCCCGGCGCAGCAACCGGCGGCAGAGCCGTCCGCGGCGCCGGCCGAGTCCGCCGAGAAGGGCGGGGACGGGCTACCTTCGGGGCATCGCGTGGAGTCGCCCATGGTGGGCACCTTCTACAGCGGGCCATCGCCAACGGCGCCGCCCTTCGTCGAAGTCGGCCAACAGGTCAAGGCCGGCGATACCCTCTGTATCATCGAGGCGATGAAGATCCTCAACCAGATCGAGGCCGACGTCAGCGGCACCGTCCAGGCGATCCTGGTCGAAAACGGCCAGCCGGTGGAGTTCGGCGAGACCCTCATGGTGATCGGGTAGAGCCATGAATATCGACAAGGTTGTCATTGCCAATCGCGGCGAGATCGCCCTGCGGATCCTGCGCGCCTGTCGTGAACTCGGTATCCGCACCGTCGCGGTGCACTCCAGCGCCGATCGGGATCTCAAGCACGTGCGCCTCGCCGACGAAACGGTCTGCATCGGCCCGGCCAGCTCGGGAGAGAGCTACCTCAACATCCCGGCCATCATCTCTGCCGCTGAGGTCACCGATGCGATGGCGATCCATCCCGGCTACGGGTTCCTGTCGGAGAATGCCGACTTCTGCGAGCGTGTGGAGACGAGTGGATTCCGCTTTATCGGCCCGAGTGCCGAGGTGATTCGGCTGATGGGCGACAAGGTCAGCGCCATTCGCGAGATGAAGGCCGCTGGTGTCCCCTGTGTCCCCGGCTCGGGCGGTCCCTTGCCCGAGGACGGCGACGAGTGTGTGCGCATCGCCCGCGAGATCGGTTATCCGGTGATGATCAAGGCGTCCGGGGGCGGCGGTGGGCGCGGCATGCGTGTGGTCCACAGCGAGGCAGCCCTTGCGGGGGCGGTCTCGATGACCCGCTCTGAGGCCGCGAATGCGTTCGGCAACGATGCGGTATACATGGAGAAGTACCTCGCCCATCCGCGACATGTCGAATTCCAGGTCCTCGCCGACGCGCACGGTCATGCCATCCATCTGGGTGAGAGAGATTGCTCGATGCAGCGCCGTCACCAGAAGGTGGTCGAGGAAGCGCCGGCGCCGTTCATCACCGATGAGGAGCGCGACCGCATCGGACGGCGCTGTGCCGAGGCGTGCCGCAAGATCGGTTACCGCGGCGCGGGGACCTTCGAATTCCTCTACGAGGATGGTGAGTTCTTTTTCATCGAAATGAACACGCGGATCCAGGTGGAACACCCGGTGACGGAAATGGTAACCGGCGTCGATCTGGTCCAGGAGCAGTTGCGCATCGCCGACGGGCAGCCGCTGTCCTTGTCTCAGGAAGATCTCGAGATCCGTGGTCACGCCATCGAGTGCCGGATCAATGCGGAGGACCCGAAGACGTTCATGCCGTCACCTGGACGCATCGAGCAATACCACCCCCCGGGAGGGCCGGGGGTGCGTGTGGATTCCCACGTCTACAACGGCTACACGGTGCCACCCTACTACGATTCGATGGTGGGCAAACTGATTTGCCACAACGCGACGCGGGATGCGGCCATTGCCCGTACGCGCGGCGCTCTCGCGGAGATGGTGCTCGAGGGGATCAAGTCCAATATCGAACTCCACCGCGACATCATGGCTGACGCGGCTTTCCAGCAGGGAGGGACCGACATCCACTACCTGGAAAAGAAGCTCGGCCTGTAGGCGGCGCCGCGAGCCATTGATGTCTTCACCCTGGTTGCAGATCAAGGTTGCGACGGACAGCGAGCACGCACCGCTGGTCGAGAGCGCGCTCGCCGAGGCCGGCGCGCAGGCCGTCTCGCTGGAGGATGCTGGCGACGAGGCGCTGCTCGAACCCCTGCCGGGGGCAACCCCGTTGTGGCAGGCGGTGCGCGTTGTCGGCCTGTTCGACGCGGACATCGCACGTGAATCGATCCAGGCCGCCCTCGCGCGCGTCGATGGCGGGGGGCGGTTGCTCGAGACCGAGTTCGAACAACTTCCGGATCAGGACTGGAGCCGGGTGTGGCTCGATGACTGGCAGCCGCTGTGTTTCGGGCGCCGGCTCTGGGTTGTGCCCCGCACCGAGGAGGTTCCAGCCGATGGTGCCGTCGTCGTGCGCCTCGACCCCGGCCTCGCATTCGGTACGGGCACGCATGTCACCACGGCCCTGTGTCTCGAATGGCTGGATGCGCACGGGGTCGCCGGCGAGGATGTGCTCGACTACGGCTGCGGCTCAGGGGTGCTCGCCATTGCCGCACTGTGTCTCGGCGCCCGCGCGGCGACGGCCACCGACATCGATGGGCAGGCCCTCGAGGCCACCCGAGACAACGCCGAGGTCAACGGCGTCGCCGAGCGGCTCACGGCCGTGACCGTCGATGCCGTTGCGGCGCACTGCTACGATGTCATCCTCGCCAACATCCTCGCCCGGCCGCTTGTCGAACTCGCACCCTACTTGGCTGCGCACCAGCAACCGGGCGGTCGCCTGGTCCTGGCCGGTCTGCTTGCCGACCAGGCCGATGAGGTGTGCGCGGCCTATGAGCCGGCCTACAGCGTCGAGATCGGTGCCGAACGCGAGGGCTGGGTGCGCCTGGAGGGGGTGCGGCGCGCGCGCGAATGAAGGGCACCGCCCACCTTGCGAGCCCCACGCGCACGCCCGATACTGCCGCTATGCAGACCTCATGCCCCGCCTGTCACGCCCTCTTCCGCATCGCCCGCGCGGACCTCGAGGCGGCTGGCGGTTGGGTGTGCTGTGGTGAATGCGGCCATGTCTTCGATGCGCGCAGCGCCCTGCAGCAAGAGTTGCCCTTCGAGGCCGATGCCGAGACCGGCGGTGCCGTGTCTGCAGGCGCCGCGGCACAGGATAACCACGCCAACGCGGTGCCCGCGCAGTCGCCCGGATCGGGAACCAGCGTGCGAGCCTCCCGGGCGCTGCACGGCCTGCTGATCTCCGACCTGGAGGCGGAAAGCGACGGACGTGCCCGGCGTGCCGAAGCGCGGTCCTGGTGGGGTATCGCCCTGTGGGGCATGGTCAACGCGGCGCTCGTCGCGGCGCTAGCGGTACAGCTGCTCTTCGTACAGCGTGAGGCCTTCGCCCAGGATCCCAGCCTGCGGCCCGTGCTCGTACAACTCTGTGCGGTGGCTGGCTGCACACTGCCACCGCGGCGTGATCTCGACCGGATCGAACTCACTCGGCGCCACGTCTACGATCACCCGAATGTTGAGGGCGCACTGCTCATCGATCTGACCCTGGTCAACCAGGCGCCCTTCGCCCAGCCGTACCCCGTGCTCGCGGTGACCCTCGGTGATCTGCGTGGCGAACCGGTCGCGCGCCGTCATTTCGAACCACGGGAATACGAGCCGCGGCTCGGGGCGCAGGCCCGGATGGCGCCGGGCTCTCCGGTCAATATTGTCCTTGAGGTCCGGGATCCGGGGCCCGATGCCCGGACGTTCGATCTGGACTTCTACTGAGCGCCGGACCGCTCCGAGTCGACTCGTGGTTGGCGTCCCGGCGGGACTCCGGTATCGTCCCAGACCGAGCGGGGGTGTACCCGACCAAGGCCGGTCGCACCATGCTATATTCGGGCGCCGCTGCGGCGGTAGGCACGGTTGTGTCGGCGGTGGTGCCGAGAGCGGCGCCCGGCTCCACTGTACTGTCACGGCAACCCAGCGGAAAGGCTCACCGCATGCATCATAGCGACCACGACAGTGCGCCGACCGGAACGGACGCTCCCCTTAAGCGTTGCGTGGCCGAGGAGCTGGAGCGATATTTCGCCGTGCTGGAAGGCGAAGAGCCGTGCGATCTCTACAAGATGGTGGTGGGAGCGACCGAGGAGGCGCTGCTGCAGTTCGTCATCGAGCGCACGGGGGGCAACCAGAGCCGCGCCGCTCAGCTCCTTGGAGTCAATCGCGGCACGCTCCGCAAGAAGCTCAAGGCGCACGGTATCGCCCTATGACCGCCGCCGGTGAGTGCTCCCCGGGAGGTCGGGGCAGGGGTCGGTCGCGGTCCGCGTCCACCATCAGTAACCGCTACGCCCAAACAGGATCTGCAGACGATGACCGTTGATGACGCAGGAACCCTCCGTGTCCGGCGCGCGCTGCTGAGTGTCTCCGACAAGACGGGCCTCACGGCTTTTGCCCGCAGCCTGCACGAACAGGGCGTCGAATTGCTGTCGACCGGCGGTACTGCGCGGGCGCTCGTCGACGCCGGCCTGCCCGTGCGCGAGGTCTCCGAACAAACCGGTTTCCCCGAGATCATGGCGGGTCGGATCAAGACCCTGCATCCGGCGATCCATGGCGGCATCCTGGGGCGTCGCGATCGCGACTGCGAGACCATGACCGAGCACGGCATCGAGCCGATCGATCTCGTCGTGGTCAACTTGTACCCCTTCGAGGAGACCATCGCTGGAGATGCCGTCGATCCGGCCCATGCGATCGAGCAGATCGACATCGGTGGGCCGGCCATGGTCCGCGCCGCGGCGAAGAACCATCGGTGGGTCGGCGTCGTCACATCTCCTGAATGCTATGCCTCGGTCGCCACGGAGATCGCGGATGAGGGGTTGACGGCCGCAACCCGGCGGCAGCTGGCCGCTGCGGCTTTTCGGCACACGGCCGAATACGATGGGGCCATCGCCGACTGGTTCGCCGACGAGACCGGGGCACCGCTCGGCCAAGCGCTGCCCGAACGCCTGCGGCCGCGGTTGACCCTGCGCCAAGGGTTGCGCTACGGCGAAAACCCACATCAACGCGCGGCCTTCTACACCATGGACGACGCCTTGCCTGATACCGTCACTCGAGCGACGGTCATACAGGGGAAGGCCATCTCGTTCAACAATATTGCCGATGCGGATACAGCGCTCGAGTGTGTCAAACAGTTCAACGAGCCTGCCTGTGTCATCGTCAAACACGCGAATCCGAGCGGGGTCGCGGTGGCCGGCGATCCCGCGGCCGCCTACGAGGGTGCGTACGCCTGCGACCCGGTCTCCGCCTATGGCGGCATCATCGCATTCAACTGCACGATCGATCGCGGCCTTGCCGAGACGCTGGTCGAGCGCCAGTTCATCGAGGTCCTGGTCGCGCCCGAGGTTAGCGTCGAGGCGGCGCAGGTGCTGGCGCAAAAACCCAATGTCCGTGTGCTGACCACCGGGCCGCAGGGTGGGCCGGCCGCAGGGCTCGAGCTGCGCAGTGTCGCCGGTGGCGTGTTGGTGCAGGACCGCGATACGGCCTTCTACGCCGATGACGGGCCCCGTACGGTGGGCAGCGTCGCGGTCGATGCCGCGATCGAGCGCGATCTCGCGTTCGCCTGGAAGGTCGCGCGGACCGTGAAGTCCAACGCGATCGTGCTGGCGCGTGAGGGCCGGACCATCGGCATCGGTGCCGGTCAGATGAGTCGTGTCATCAGCGCGCGTCTCGCCGGGCTCAAGGCGGCGGATGCCGGCCTGGCGACCGCGGGTGCCGTGATGGCATCGGACGCCTTCATCCCGTTCCGTGATGTCCTTGATGTTGCTGCGGAAGCCGGTGTCCGTGCCGTGATCCAGCCGGGCGGGGCGCGCCGGGACGATGAGGTCATCGCAGCGGCCGACGCGCTCGGTCTGGCGATGGTATTCACCGGCATGCGCCATTTCCGCCACTGATCGAGGAGCGAAGCCCTGCTCATGAAGCCGCAGACCCTGTTGTGCCGCCTCACCATCCTCGCGCTACTCATTTCGCCCCATGCTGTGGTGAGCGCCGACCCGTCACCGCGGGTCGAGCTGCGCACGAGTCACGGGGCCATCGAGTTCGAGCTGGCGCCGAGCGAGGCCCCCGAGACGGTCGCGAATTTCCTTCAGTACGTCGATGACGACTTCTACGCCGGGACCGTCTTCCATCGCGTCATCCCCGATTTCATGATCCAGGGCGGGGGGCTCGATGCCGACCTTGAGACGCGCGAGACGCGCGACCCGGTTGTCAACGAATCGGACAATGCGCTGAGCAACGAGCGGGGTACGGTGGCTATGGCCCGGACACGGGACCCGGACAGTGCTACCGCGCAGTTCTTCATCAATCTGGCGGATAACGAGCATCTCGATGCGACCGCGGACGGGCCGGGCTACACGGTATTCGCTCGGGTGGTAGCGGGGATGGATGTCGTTGGTGCGATCGCAGGCGTGCCGACCGAGCGCCGGGGCAGGCACCAGAACGTACCGGCGGAGACGGTCCGGATCGAAGCCGTCGAGCGCGTCGATCCGGGTGAATGACGTCCGAGCGGGCGGCTGGGGCGTGCACCGCCCCGGCACGGTGATCCGCTGGTTGCGAATATCACGCCGAGAGCAAGCGGGGGTACGCGGATGAAATTGCTGATCGTCGGCGGCGGTGGACGGGAGCACGCGCTCGCCTGGAAGGCCGCGCAGTCACCGCGCGCCGAGCGTGTATTCGTCGCACCCGGCAACGCGGGGACGGCGAGTGAGCCGGGCGTCGAAAATACCCCGATCGCCGCGGAGGATCTCGCCGGACTCCTCGCCTTTGCCAACGAACACGACATCGATCTGACGATCGTCGGGCCGGAGGCGCCACTGGTGGCCGGCATTGCCGATCGATTCCAGGCAGCGGGGCGACACTTGGTGGGGCCTTCCATGGCGGCGGCTGAGCTCGAAGGCTCCAAGGCCTTTGCGAAGGATTTCCTCTCACGCCACGGTATTCCCACGGCGGCTTATCAGAGCTTTACCGAACTTGAGCCCGCGCTCGCCCATATCCGTGCGCACGGCGCCCCCCTTGTGGTCAAGGCCGACGGTCTGGCCGCCGGCAAGGGCGTTGTGGTGGCCCGCGACGCCGCCACCGCCGAGCAGGCCGTGCGCGACATGCTCGGCGGTGATGGTCAGGGTCAGGACGGCGCACGGGTCGTCATCGAGGACTGCCTCGAGGGCGAGGAGGCGAGCTTCATCTGCCTGGTCGACGGCCGCACCGCGCTTCCGCTGGCTTCGTCACAGGACCACAAGACACGGGACGACGACGACCGCGGCCCCAATACCGGGGGCATGGGGGCCTATTCGCCCGCGCCGGTGATCACCGACGCCGTCCACGAGCGCATCATGCGCGAGGTGATCGAGCCGGTGGTCGACGGCATGGCTGCGGAGGGCCGCCCCTTCACCGGTTTCCTCTACGCCGGTTTGATGATCTCGCCGGCGGGCGAGCCGCGGGTGCTGGAGTTCAACGTACGTGGGGGAGATCCGGAGACCCAGCCGATCCTGATGCGCCTCAAATCCGATTTCGTCGACCTGGCCGAGGCGGTTGCGCAGGGGCGGCTCAACGGTATCGAGCCACGCTGGGACAAGCGCGCCGCATTGGGCGTCGTCATGGCCGCCGGCGGCTATCCGGGCGCCTATCGCAAAGGGGATGTCATCAACGGTCTCGATGCCGTCCCCGCCAGCGAAGACCTCTGCGTATTCCACGCCGGTACGGCTGTCGATTCGGCAGGCCGAACCGTGGTCGCCGGGGGGCGCGTGCTCTGCGTAACCGCGATGGGTACCGGCGTGGCGGAGGCGCGTGCGAGCGCCTACCAGGCGGTCGAACGCATCGACTGGCCCGATGCGCACTATCGACGGGATATCGGACACCGGGCCCTGTCACGCTGAATCGTGATGGAGTCGACGTCCCGTCGTGATGGCTCAATCCGGGATCCGATGATGGCAACACGAACCTTCGAGGGATACGCGCCGAGCCTGGACGGCGTCGCCTATGTCGATCCGACGGCTGTGGTGATCGGTGATGTCGAGCTGGGCCGCGACAGCTCGGTATGGCCCATGGCGGTGATACGTGGCGACGTGCATCGGATCCGTATCGGTGCCCGCACCAATATCCAGGATGGCGCCGTTGTACACGTCACCCACGACGGCGAGTTCACGCCGGGCGGCTATCCGACGCTGATCGGTGATGACGTCACCGTCGGCCACCGGGCGATCGTGCATGCCTGCACCGTCGGCAACCGGGTGCTCATCGGGATGGGGGCGATCCTGATGGACGGGGCTCAGGTCGAGGATGACGTGATGATCGCCGCAGGTGCGCTCGTGCCTCCGGGGCGCCACTTGGCTTCCGGCTATCTCTACGTGGGGAGCCCGGCACGTGCCCAGCGTGCCCTCACCGAGGCCGAGTACCGCATGCTGCCCTATTCCGCGCAGCACTATGTGGCGAATGCCCGTCGTCACTCGGCCTCAGGCTGAGTGCTCATCGCTGCCTCGGCAGAGGCCTCCCCGGCGGCGCGATACCAGGCCACCAGTGTGGCTAGATCGAAAGCGGCATTGGCCGGACTCGGGTTCGGTGTGACGAATGCGACGACGTTCGGTGCTGGTGGCTCCGCCTGGCACCCGAGTTCGACGCGTTCGCCCGTGCGACCCAGTCCGTAGCGCAGGTAATTGCGGTAGACGCCCTTGCCATTGAACCAGGCCACGCGTGGCCGGCAGGCGCGGAGGTGCGCGCTCAGTACGGGGGCCCAGTGGCGATAGTCCGCGGCGCGCAGATCGGCCCCGCCCGGTGTCGGTCGTTTGACGATGTCGGTGAAACCGATCCCGCGCTCGTTGCACAGCCACGCCAGATTCTCCGGACTGGGTAGGAAATCCGCTGGCACGAGGCTGGCCTCGCGCATGGCTGGCCAGAAGCGGTTGCGTGGGTGGCCATAGTAATAGCCGGCGGCCACGGACGCCGGAGAGGGGTTCAGACCGATGACCAGCAGTCTCAGGTCGACGGCCAGATAATCGGGCAGTGTCTCCATCAGCCGGTGTGCGGGTGCTGGCGGTAGAACGCGCAGAGCTGCGTGTAGACCCGCGGATAGGCCCGGCGAACACGGTCGGGGTCGAGCAGGAAGACCTCACTGATCACGGCGAAGAACTCGGCCGGGTCCGTCGCCGCATACTCATCGAAGGGCAGATCGGCCCCACGCTCAAAGCGCTCGACGAGGTCCTCGTAGGCACGGGTGAACGCCTGCGTCCACTGCTCGCGGTCCATGTCGTTGTGCAGGGGCGGCATGCCGTTGGCCGCGCCATTGATCATGTCGAGCTTGTGGGCAAATTCGTGGATGACCACATTGGTATCTTCGGGTGTGCCCGTCCACGACAGCACAACCGGCCCCAGTGGCCACGCCTCGCCTGCGCGCTCCTCGTCGAGCTCATGGACCACGCCATCCTCATCCGTGTAGGTGTCATGCACCTGAAAGCCGCTCGGGTAGACGATGACCGAGTGCCAGCCGCCGTACCATTCAAGTCCGAGCCCAAGGATGGGGAGACACGCCTGCAGCGCGATCAGGCGCCGCATCTCCACGGTGAGGATGAGTCCGCCGGCCGGCTCGATCGATTTTTGCGCCAGAAAGAGGATGACCAGCTCACGCAGGCGCTTGCGTGTACCCCCGTCGTAGCGCAGAACCGGCGGCACACGCTGGATCAGCTGTTCCCATTCACCCTCAGGGATCGCTCCGCGGGCAAGTATACGGTTGCGCCGCCAGTTCCTATACCATTGCAGCAACGCCTTTCCCCCTCTTCCGGCTGGCCCGCACTATACTGGGCCCGAGAACCGCGGGCACCGGGGGCGAGGTCCACAACCGTCTTCCAGTTCCGAACTCAGGAGCAGGCCATGGCAAAAACGCCGTCGATCATGCGCGAGCTGGGCATGCCCGCGCCCGACTTTACATTGCTCGAGCCGGCCACCTTCCGCATGGTGTCCCGGCACCAATTCGAAGGCCAACCGCTGCTGGTCGCATTCCTGTGCAACCACTGCCCTTTCGTCCTCCACATCAAGGACGTGTTTGCCGCCTTCGCTGCCGAATACGCTGAGCGCGGCATCGCCATCGTGGCGATCAACTCGAACGACATCACGCACTATCCTGATGACCATCCCGATCGCATGGCGCGATTGGCCCGCGAGACCGGCTTCGCGTTCCCCTACTTGTTCGATGAGACCCAGGAGGTTGCGCGCGCCTACGGCGCTGCCTGCACGCCCGATTTCTTCCTCTTCGACCGCGAGCACCAGCTCGTCTACCGTGGAAGATTCGATGACGCCACGCCGGGCAACAACGAGCCGGTGACGGGGAGCGATCTGCGGGC
>SLKC01000175.1 GCA_007134775.1 Ectothiorhodospiraceae bacterium
CTAGCCCGAAATCGGCGCACCGGCCAAATGCCCCTGCCACGGTAGCGGCGCTGGCGCACGAGCATGGGTCAACGCGAGTCTGCAACGGTGGAAGCCAAAGGCGGGGGCTGGTTGACATTGGCATGCACGGGGGTAGACTGCCACACGTATTTTATTTGAACCTTCAATTAATAACCGCCAGGGGCGGCGAGGGGGAGGGTATGGACGACAAGATCGTCGTCGACGACGTCTACAAGATATTCGGCCCGCGACCCGAGGTGGCGCGGCAGATGATCCGCGAGGGTAGCGACAAGGACGAAATCTTCGCGCAGACCGGGAACACGGTAGGGGTACAGCAGGCCAGCTTCACCATACGCGAGGGCGAGACTTTCGTCGTCATGGGGCTGTCGGGCTCGGGTAAGTCGACCATGGTTCGCCTCCTCAACCGGCTGATCGAGCCTACCTACGGAACCATCCGCGTCGATGGCCAGGATATTACCCAGATGTCCCGCGCCGAGCTGATTCGCTTGCGGCGCCGCGACATGAGCATGGTGTTCCAGTCGTTTGCCCTCATGCCTCATCAGACGGTATTGCAGAATGCCATGTTCGGCCTCGAGGTGGCGGGAACCGTTGCGACCCGCGCCGAGCGCCGGGAGCGGGCCCTGCAGGCGCTGGAGCAGGTGGGCCTTCGCGCCAACGCCAACAGCTATCCCGATGAACTCTCCGGGGGGATGAAACAGCGCGTTGGCTTGGCCCGTGCCCTGGCGGTCAATCCGTCGATCCTGCTGATGGACGAGGCCTTCTCTGCACTCGATCCTCTGATTCGGACCCAGATGCAGGACGAATTGATCGCGCTGCAGCGCCAGGAACAGCGCACCATTGTGTTCATCTCCCACGATCTCGACGAGGCCATGCGGATCGGTGACCGGATAGCGATCATGGAGCAGGGCCGCGTGGTACAGATCGGCACCCCACAGGAGATCGTCATCCAGCCGGCCAACGATTACGTGCGCTCCTTCTTCCAGGGGGTGGACGTGACCCAGGTCTTCACGGCCGCAGATATTGCGGTTGCGCAGACCGTGCCTGTGCTCGAGCCCGAGGCTGCCACCCTGCAGACGATCCGCGAGCGGTTGCAGCAGAGCGCGGAACATGTGGTAGCGCTGGTCGATGCGCAGGGCCATTACCAGGGGATGGTGACGGCCGACTCACTGGCACGCGCCGCGGATGCGGGCGATCGTGGAGGCGGCACGGCCCTGGCCGATCCACAGATTCAACCGCTCGAGGCGGAGCGCGCCCTGGATGCGCTGATCGGCCCCGTCGCCGGTGCCGCCTGGGCGGTGCCGGTGGTCGACGCCGATGGCCGCTATGTCGGGGCGATCTCTAAGGCCTCACTGTTGCAAACACTCGACCGCGCGGGGTGAACGACCATGTCAGCGGACTATCAATCGTTTGAGATCAATGTCGGCGACTACGTCGAGGCGCTGGTCGACTGGATTACGCAGAATCTCGGCGGCCTGCTGGACTTCATCGCAATCGTTATCCGGTTCTTCGTGGATGCCCTAGAGGGCATGTTCGTCGAGACCGAGCCCCTGATCATCGCGGTCATCCTCGTCGCCTTCGGCCTCTGGCGTGTCGGTGTCGGTTTCGCGATTTTCTGTCTGATCGCCGTGATGCTGATCTTCGAGATGGGGCTGTGGCCCGAGACGATGGCCACGCTGGCGCTTGTGCTGAGTTCGAGCCTTGTGGCCCTGTTGATCGGTATTCCGATCGGTATCGCAATGTCGCGCAGCGAGTGGGTGGACAGGATCGCACGGCCCGTGCTCGATTTCATGCAGACGATGCCGGCCTTTGTCTACCTGATCCCGGCGGTCATCTTCTTCGGTCTCGGCACCGTGCCCGGCGCGATCGCAACGGTGATCTTCGCCATGCCGCCCGTGGTGCGCCTGACCAATCTCGGGATCCGCCAGGTCAGTTCTGAACATGTGGAGGCTGGGCTGGCGTTTGGCTGTACCCAGGCGCAGCTTCTCTATCGGGTCCAGCTACCGCTGGCGATGCCGTCGATCATGCAGGGCATCAACCAGACGATCATGCTGGCGCTGTCGATGGTAGTGATCGCGTCGATGATCGGCGCTGGGGGGCTTGGTGATACGGTGCTTACGGGCATCCAGCGCCTCGATGTCGGCCTCGGTTTCGAGGGCGGACTCGCCGTCGTGCTGCTCGCCATCCTCCTCGACCGCATCACGCAGACCTTCGGCCGACGCGAGCGTGGACCGCGCAATGTGGTTCAACGCATGATCGCGGCCGTGCGCGAGCGCGGGGTGGGCGCTTCAAGCGGGGGCGGTTGACCGTGTTTGAATGTTCAATCAAGATAAATCACGAGCGTATCGGGCCTAGACCCGATGACCTCGGACAGTCAGCGGCGCCGATCGGTGGCGCCGCGACCATCAAGAGGGGAGGTTGCACCATGAGAAAGATTCTGCTTGCTGCGGGAACGACGGCGGCGCTCGCGATGGCGGCGCCGGCGCTCTCCGGTGAACCCGATGAATGCGGCGAGATCCAGTTCGGACAGGTCAACTGGACCGGCGTTTCGGCCAAGACGGAAACGGCGGCCTGGCTGCTCGAACAGCTCGGCTATGAGACCGACGTTGTGACGGCTTCCGTGCCCATCATGTTCGAATCGCTTGCCAGTGAAGAGATCGACGCGTTTCTCGGTCTTTGGTTGCCGACCCAGCGCGGCATGATCGAAGAGCGCATGCGCGCTGGTGCCATCGATATCGTCGGACCCAACCTGCGGGGGGCGAAGTATACGGTTGCCGTCTCCCAGGATGCCTATGATGCGGGGGTCACCAGTTTTAGCGAGCTCGCCGAGCACTACGACGAGTTCGACGGCAAGATCTACGGCATCGAGGCCGGCAACGATGGCAACGAGATCATCCTGAGCATGATCGACAACGACGCCTACGGCCTCGGGGACTGGGAGCTGGTCGAGTCGAGCGAGGCCGGCATGCTCTCCGAGGTCGAACGCCACACCAACCGGGGCGATTGGATCGCCTTCCTCGGCTGGGCCCCGCACCCGATGAATATCAACTACGACATGGACTATCTCCACGGAGGCGAGGACTACTGGGGACCCGATCAGGGCGGCGCTACTGTGTACACGATGGCACGCACGGGCTATGCGTGGCAGTGCCAGAACGTCGGCCAGTTCCTTGAGAACTACACGTTCACCGTGGAGGAGCAGAGCATCATGGCGGGCCATGTGCTCAATGACGGCATGGACTACGATGAAGCGGGCCGTGCGTTGGCGCGGGAACACCCCGAGCTGCTTGAGCGCTGGTTCGACCAGGGCGGTACCTTCCAGACCGGCGCCATCCAGAGCCGCGACGGCGATGCCGCACTCGACGTCATCCGCGATGCGCTCGACCTCTGAGGGTGGGCAGTGAGGGTGCCGGCGAGCACCCGTGACGCTGAGGCGCGGCCCCACTTCGGTGGGGCCGCGCGATTTTGGGGTCCCTTCTCCTGCGCCTGGGCTAACTACTCATCGGCATAGCCGGCGAGTTCGACGTAGCCGCGACCGACAGCCACCCCGCGTGCATGGACGTCGACGGCGCCCTCCCAGTAACGAACCGTGCCGGTCAGCTCCTGGTCGGCGACAACGGTTACCACTTCGAGCGGCTCGTCCAGCGGTTCCAGCGTGAGTCGCCACTGAGAGGGGTAGGTCGTACCATCGGGACTGGTCCACTGGTCCATTGCCTCGATGGTGAATTGCTCCGGCCCCAGACGGGTGACCTCGCCGTCGGCGGCCATGATTGCGGCGTAGGAGTAGTCGCTGCGCTCCCTGTCGAACCGGCGCATCTCGTAGACCATGACGTCGGTGCCGTCCTCTAGCTGCAGGGCAAACCAGTCCCAGCCCTCCTGCGCCTCGCCAAGCACACTGGTGCTCCACTCCCGGTCGAGCCAGGCGGAGCCCGTCACCGCGTGTTCCGCGTCGCCCACGCCGATCGAACCATGTGTGGCTAGGCGCGGCTTGGAGTAGTAGTAGGAGGCGTTGCCGCGCTCCGCGCTTTTCTGCGACAGGCCGCCGTCGCCGTGCAGGACGGGGGCGCGCTGCGGTGCGAGCGCTAGATCGAGGCGGAACGCCACGGTCGCCGCGCGCAGATGCCAGTTGCCGGCGTCGTCGCGGCGCAGCTCCCAGTCCTCGAGCCAGATGCGGCCACCGTCGGGCTCCGCGCCGGCGAGGCCGATCGCCCCGTCCCGAGCGAAACGCTCGGCATGGTGGTGGGCCTCGCCGGCGACATCGGTCAGCGCGAGGTGGGCCATCCAGACCTGGCGGGTGGCCCAGGCCGAGTCGCGCTCGTCGCTGCCGGGCGCCAGGCCGATGCGGAAGAAGGTGACCTGGAAGCCGAAGCGGTGACCGGCATCATCCTCGACGTTGCCGACGAGATACCACCACTCGTTGCGGTAGTCGGGGTGCGGGCCGTGGTCGGCGGGGAACTCGAAGGTGCGCGGCTCGGTCGCCCGCGCAAACCCGGGGGCCGGTTCGCCGCCGAGTTCCGCGCGCATCGGCGCCTCGGCAGCGGTGTCGGTCGGCGCCTCGTCGGGGGCGTCGCAGGCGACGGTCGCGACGAGCAGCAGGGCGGTGAGCCAGCGTCTATGCATTTCATTCCTCCCGCAGCGCATGGGCCGGCTGTGCCCGCATGCTGCGCCAGGCGGGTAGAAGGCCGGCGAGCAATGCCGCGGCGATGGCGAGGGCGACGGCCTCGAGGAAGACCCCGGCGGGCACGACCGAGTCGATCGACCAACCGAAGCCGCGGCGGTTGATCACATGGATCAGGATCTGTGCCGAGGCATAGCCGAGCGGTAGCGAGAACAGGCCCGCGATGGCCCCGAGCAGGCCATTCTGCAGGCAGACGATACCGCCGATCTGCGCCGGCGTGGCGCCTGTCGCGCGCAGGATCGCGCGTTCACGCGCGCGTTCGATCTCCAGGGCGAGCAGGGCGGTGACGACGCCGACGAAGGCGACGCCGAGCGCAAGCCAGCGTAGCACGCCGGTGATGGCGAAGGTGCGATCGAAGACCTCGAGCGATGCCTCGCGGATCGTTCCTGCCGGGTTGATGCGCACGGGGCCCGTATCGGCGAGGGTCGTGCGTAGTTCAGCGATCACGGTGGCCTGATCGGCGCCTGCACGCAGGTGCAGCGATAAGGTCGAGTAGCGCTCGTCGTCCCACCAGCGGTCGTAGCGATCGCGGTGCATGAGGATGATCCCGCGATCGGTGTTGTAGTCGCGGTAGACTCCCGCAACCGGGATACGCCGCGGCCCCGCGGCGGTACGGAGTTCGACCTCGTCGCCCGGGCCGACGCCGTGGCGATGGGCGTAGGGCTCGGTGACGAACACCGCCTCGCCGGCCTCGAAGGTGGCCCAGGCGGTGTCCGGGTCGCCGGCGAGCAGCTCGAAAGCGTCGCGGCTCTGCGCGACGGGGTCAAGCGCAACCAGCGGCGTACGCCCCGCAGGGGTGTCGATTTCGACCTGCCAGCCGCGGGCGATCGCCTCGATCTCCTCGATGCCGGCGATCCGGTCCCGCGTATCCCTCGGCAGCGGCGCCGCATGGCGCTCGGCGACACGCTGCGGTGCGCTGAGGTAGATATCGGCGGCGAGTGTCTGCTCGAGCCAGCTCTCGACCGAGGCGCGGAAGCTGGTGATCATCGTGCCCACGCTCACGGTCGCCGAGAGTGCAACAGCGAGCGCGATCACGGCGAGGCCGGTGCGTGCTAGACCGGCCGCGAGCCCGCGGGCGGCCATGCGCCCCGATGCCCCGGCGAGGTGGCCGCCCGTGCGGGCGAGTAGCGGGGTGACTGCGACCAGTGCG
Organism: Ectothiorhodospiraceae bacterium; assembly: GCA_007134775.1. Lineage (GTDB taxonomy): Bacteria > Pseudomonadota > Gammaproteobacteria > XJ16 > Halofilaceae > Halofilum. The sequence goes on from SLKC01000175.1 coordinate 5,847, forward strand.
AGCGGCATCACCAGCGCCGCACCGAGTACCAGCGCGGCCAGGGCGATGAAGCCGGCGATCAGGCTGTCGTTTGTGACACCGAGCAGCAGGGCCGCGCCCAGCAAAAGCAGGCCGCCGGTTGCCGCCAGCGGCCGCACAAGTCGATGGCTGCGCTGTTCGAGCACGGAGCGTCGCCCCGCGGCTGCGGGCGGCGAGGTGGCCGCTTCCGTTGCAGGACCGAGCGCGCCGACGAGGGCGGCGAGCAGGCCGATGGCGATGCCCTGGCCCAGCACGGGCGGCGTGATGAGCACTTCGCGTACCGTGGTGACGAAGTAGAGATCACCGATGGTGCGCGTGACGAGCCCGATCAGGCCGTGGGCGAGGCCGATGCCGGCGACGACACCAATCGCGGTCGCCACGGCGCCGAGCACGAGCGTCTCGCCGATGATCTGGGCGAAGATCATGCCGCGTGTGACGCCGAGACCGCGTAGGGTCGCGATCAGTTCGCGCCGGCGGACTACGGCGAAGGTCATCGTGTTGTAGATCAGGAAGACCCCAATGACCACCGCGAGCAGCGCCATCGCGGTCAGGTTGGTGCGGAACGCGGCGGTCATTGCGCGGGTGTCGTCGCTGCGCTGATCGATGCGTTCCAGTGTCAATGCCTCTGGCAGCTCGGCGCGCACGGTATTCGCTGTGTCGGCGTCGAGTTCGAGTTCGATCCGGTCGAGTCTGCCGGTGCGGGAGAACCAGTGCTGGGCCGCGGCGAGATCGATGACGACCAGGCCTTCGATGGCGGCGTCGGGCTGATCGCCGGCTGCAAGCAGACCCAGGATCTGCAGCTCGCGCGCTTCGCCGGCGACCTCGAGTGTGACGGTGTCGCCCGGCACGAGGTCGAGACGTCGTGCGGTCGGCGCCGCCAGCAGGATGGTGTCGTCGCGCGTGATGAGCCCTTCGAGGCGATCGCCATCGACCTCGACCAAGCCGCTGGCGGCACCGGTGCCGGAGAGGGGGTCGACGCCGAGCACGCGCAGGGTCTCGCCGTCGTGACGGGCAAACCCCTCGATTACAGGTGCACTGGCGCGCAGGCCCCGATCAATGCGCAGGGAACGGTAATAGCGCTCGTCGATGCCTTCGGGTGGGCCGCGAAGCTCGTGGGTGGCCTCGCCCGTCATACGCTCGACCGACAGCGCGAAGGCGCGGTCGGCGCTGTCGTTGGCCAGTTGCACGGCGATGACGACGGCCACGCCGAGAGCGATGCCGACCACCGCGAGCAGGAGCTGCAGCGGCTGGCCGCCAAGGACACGGAGGCTCGCCTTCTGCCAGCGTCGCAGATGCATCCGCGTCTCAGTCGACCAGGCGCCCGTTGCGCAGCGTGAGGGTACGATCCGCGCGCGCGGCGACCTCCTGGCTGTGCGTGACGATCAACATCCCGCGGCCCGCGCCGCGCCCCAACTGCTCGAGTAGCGCCAATACCATGGCACCGGTCTCTTCATCCAGGTTGCCCGTGGGCTCGTCCGCGAGGATCAGCGGCGGCTCGTGGACCAGGGCGCGGACCAGCGCGATCCGCTGTTGCTCACCACCGGAGAGACGGTCGGGGAAGGCGTCGGCACGATCAGCGAGCCCCACCGTTGTGAGCAGGTGCCGCGCGCGTTCGTAATCGCTGCCGGCGGTGCGGCCGTCGAGCTCCAACGGCAGCATGACGTTGTCGAGCACCGACAGCGTGGCGATGAGATTGAAGAACTGGTAGATGAAGCCCAGGTGGCGCCGGCGCAGCAGGGTCCTCTGGCGCTCGTCGAGCCGGCGCAGATCGCGGCCGGCGACGGTGATCTCGCCGTGATCGGGCGTGGCGAGGCCGCTGATGAGGTTGAGCAGGGTCGATTTGCCCGAGCCGCTGCGTCCGAGCAGGGCGACGGTCTCGCCGGCCCGGATATGGAGTGTCACGCCGTCGAGCACGACGTGGCGCTGCCCGCCCTCATCAAAACTGCAGTGCAGGTCGCGTGTGGCGGCGAGATCCGGACTTGCGCTCATACCGACTCGAGCCGATTGCCACGTGTGGGCGTGTGATGGCTCGTCGCGCGCCACCGCTGCCTGGCGCTGAGGCGACCGTCTCTAGCGCTGCTCGTGGGCGGCGAGTTGGTCACCCACCTCATCTTGCCCACGCCGCTCGACACGCGGCAGTTCGAAGGTCATGCCGGGGCGCAGTTCGTTGAAATCGAGTTCCGGGTTGTATTGCCGTAGCAGCCATACGGGCACGTTCTCCCTGCGATTGGCCAGTGACCAGAGCGAATCCCCCCGCTCCACCGTGTGCTCCTCGGTGCCGGTGATTTGGTAGCGTTCGAAAAAGCGGATCTGCAGATCCTGATGATAGTCACGGCGCAGGCGTTCAAAGCGTTCGGGCTCGACGCGGCTGAAATCGAGCTGGATGCGGGTGCCGACCACGACGGGCGTCCCCATGGCCAACCCGTTGACCTGTCGTAGCTGGCTCGCGCGTAGATTGAGCCAATCGGCGTAATGGCCCAGCGTCTCCGCTGCCTGGACCTCGATGGTGCCATCGGCGGCGACATCGTAGTCGCTCGGATCGGAGGCGAGGCTCGAGGACTGGTCGCGCCCACGTCGATCGGGGGGGCGGGCCGGCCTGGCGACCCGGCTGGCGGTTTCCACGGCGGCGGGCGGTCCGTGGAATGTCGAGTCCGGCGAGGCCGAGCGGCCTGCCTGCGTGGCCGCCGGCATCAGGGCGGCCATGAACTCGTCCGCGCGCAGGATCTCGACCGTCGACGTAGGGCTCGCGTCATCGGTCGGCTCCGCCGTGGCGCTGGTGGTGTCCGCTACCGTCGTCGTTGCGGATTCACCGCCCTGCGTTTCCTCCTCGTGGTTGCTCGCTTGGGTCTCCGCCGTCGTCAGCGCCGGCTCGGCCTCGGCGACAGGCTGCCCGTCGACGCGCAGCTCGGTCCCTGGCTGGATCGGGTCGGCCGGGTCGATCGCATTGGCTTGCGCGAGCGCGCTGACGCTCATGCCTGCGCGCTGGGCGATGCCACCGAGCGTGTCGCCGCGCTCGATGATATAGAACGGCCCCTGCAGCGGGGCACGATCTGCCGTCGGTAGGCGCAGTTCCTGGCCCGCGCGAATGAGATCGGCGTTACGGAGGTTGTTTAGGCGCATCAGCTCGCGGGTGGAGACATCATAGCGATTGGCGATGCGCGACAGCGATTCGCCCCGCGCGACCTGGTGATAGCGGTCAGGGATCTGGGCGTAGTAGCGGCTCTCGGCGTCGATACGCGCGAGCCTCTCCTCGGCTGAAGGAGCATCTTCGTGTGCCGGCACCCGCAGGTCGTAGCCGCGCGGTACAAGCTTTTCGCCGTTCCAGACCGTTGGGCGCAGCCCGCGATTGAGTTCGCGAAGTTCGTCGCGGCTGACTGCGAAGGCCGCGATCACATCCTCGATCCGGGCATAGAAGGGCAGCTCGACGGTATCCGTTACCAACGGCTCGGCTCGGTCGACTAGGCCGAAGTAGTGGCGCCAGGCGTAATCGACGTCGACCGCGGCGAGGAATGCGGCGTAGAAGTTGCGCGAGGCGAAGCCCCAATTGCGGCCCTCGTATTCGCGAACAATGTCGGCGATGTCGGTGGAGCCCACCGTGCGCGCGGCACGGCGGATGCCTGCCAAACCGTGGTTGTAGGCGGTGAGGGCCAACGCCCAATCTTCGGTGACAGCGTAGTTGTGCTTGAGCAGTCGCGCCGCAGCGACCGTCGAGGCAAACGGGTCCATGCGCTCGTCCACGATCGGGTCGATGCGCATGAAACGCTGCCCCGTGGCCCGGGTGAACTGCCAGATCCCCGCGGCACCGACGCGTGAATAGGCATCCGGATTGAACGAGGATTCGACGTGCGGCAGCGCGGCAAGTTCGCGCGGTAGATCCATCTCTTGGAGGACGCGGTAGATGTGGTGCTCCCAGGCGCCGGCACGGATGAGACCGCGCTCGAAGCGATCGGCCTGGCCGAGCTGGAAGCGGATGTCATTCGCGGCGCCGGTCAGGCGAGGGGTATCGACATCGCCCGGGAACATCTCAAGGATCTTGGCCTTTTCGCCGCTGACGTCGGAGCGGTCGTCCATCGCGGCGAGTCGGCGCAGCAGGGCGGCATAGTGGTTACGGCGCTCGTCGACGTGCTCGCGGCGTTGAGCCCGTGGGGCATCGGGGTCGAGTTCGATCCGTTCGTAGACGACGCCGAGATCCCTGCGGTCGTGAAGCAGGCCCGCATCGCTGTCGACCTCGGCGTAGACGCTTGTCCAGAAGTCGACAGCGGGTTCTAGCTCGGCCGGACGCGGGAGTTCGGTGGACTGCACAGGCGTCGCGAACGACAGCGCCAGCAGCATCAGCGGCGCGAAGGGTGTGCGTGGCATCGTCGGAACAACCCCCATGCAATACGGAAACGGTTTCCACGCTCGTCATTGTTATCCGCTCGCGCGGAGAGAGCAAGTGCGGAGCGAGTCCTCGGCGGTTCGGTCTCCGTGGCGGGGCGGCGTATAATCCCGCAACGTTCGCTGGGGCGGACGCCTTGCTGATTGTTCGCCCCCGATCGTTTCCCTGCCCTCACCGGAGAATCGCCTTGAGTGCAACGAAGATCCTGCTGCCCGACCATGAGTTGCCGACGCACTGGTACAACGTCGTGCCCGATCTGCCCAGCGCGCCCGCGCCCTATCTGGGGGGCGATGGCGAGCCTGTCAGCGCGGAGCAGATGGGGGCGATCTTCCCGCCCGGGATCCTCGAGCAGGAGATGTCGAGCGAGCGCTGGATCGCTATCCCGGAGGCAGTGCGCGAGGCGCTCGCGCTCTGGCGTCCGACGCCGCTGTACCGTGCACGACGCTTGGAGGAGCGCCTGGGCACGCCGGCGCAGATCTGGTTCAAGTACGAGGGCGTGAGTCCGGCCGGGTCGCACAAGCCGAACTCGGCAGTGCCGCAGGCCTGGTACAACCATGTCGCCGGCGTCCGCCGACTGGCCACAGAGACCGGCGCTGGCCAGTGGGGCTCGTCGCTGGCGCTCGCGGGCCAGCTCTTCGGTCTCGATGTCCGGGTCTTCATGGTACGGGTGAGCTATGAGCAGAAGCCCTTCCGTCGTTCGATGATGGAACTCTGGGGTAGTGAGGTGATACCGAGCCCCTCGGAGCTGACCGAGGCCGGTCGTAGGGCCCTGACCGAGGATCCCGACAATCCAGGCTCACTGGGCCTGGCGATATCGGAGGCCGTCGAAGAGGCGGCGGGGCGCAGTGACACCAACTATGCCCTGGGCTCGGTGCTCAACCACGTGTTGCTGCACCAGACCGTGATCGGCCAGGAGACGAAGCGGCAGTTGGCGCTGGCCGGCGTGCAGCCCGACACGGTCTTCGCCCCCTGCGGCGGGGGCTGTAACGTCGGCGGGATGATGTTCCCGTTCGTCGCCGACAAGGCCGCCGGTTCGCGGGTACGGCTGGTGGCCTGCGAGCCCGCCTCCTGCCCGACGCTCACGCGCGGTCGGTATACCTACGACTGGGGGGATTCGATCGGCCTGACCCCGATGATGAAGATGTACACGTTGGGCCACGACTTCATGCCGCCCGGCATCCATGCGGGCGGCCTGCGCTACCACGGCGACTCGCCATTGGTGTCGCAGTTGGTACACGAAGGCGTCATCGAGGCAGTCGCACTGCCGCAGCTCGAGACCTTCCGCGCGGGCCAGCTGATTGCGCAGACGACCGGCATTATCCCGGCACCGGAATCGGCCCACGCGGCCGCGGCTGCGGTGGCCGAGGCCGAGCGCTGTCGCGAGCAGGGTACAGAGAAGACCCTGCTGTTCACTCTCTCCGGGCACGGACATTTCGATATGGCCGCCTATGACCGCTATCTCGCCGGTGAGTTGGAGGACTTCGAATACTCGCAGGCAGCGGTCGACGCGGCTCTGGGGCGGCTGCCTCACGCTGACGGGCGTTGAGGGCGGCGATGTGCGCGGGCGGCGGTGTCCGCTGGTGCGCTCTGTTCGAGAAGCCAGGTGTAGACGCGGCGGGCATATGGGGAGAGCCGCCGATTCGCCGCAATGGTGGCCCAATAACCACAGGGGGTGGGCAACTCGTGCTCGATGAGGCGGACGAGGCGGCCGCTGGCGAGCAGATCGTCGATGATCGGGCGCCAGCCGAGCGCGATTCCGCGGCCCGCGAGCACGGCATCCATCATGATCGGATAGTTGTTGAGCCGGATGCCCTGGAGCCCATGACCGGGCTGCACACCGAACTGCTCGAACCAGACCGGCCAGTCGATCACATTGCCGTGGAGACGGCTCCAGTGCTCCGGATCGAGATGGAGGAGTTCCTCGGCGGCGAGGTCCGCGGGCTGGGCCCGCTGGAGGTGGGGCGCGCGGGTCAGGTAGTCGGGTGCGCACACGGGCACGACGCGTTCGCGCCCGATTAGACAGCGCGGCTTACCGGGGACGGCCTCCTCCTCGCCGAAGGCGATGGCGATATCGACATCGTCGACCGCTGGGTCGATGTTGCGGTCGTCGGCGAGTATGCGCACATCGATTTCCGGGTGCTGCTGGCGGAAGTCGTGCAGCCGCGGCATGAGCCAGTAGTTGGAGAAGGCGATCGTGGCGGCGAGTGTGACCGGCGGTTCGCTGTTCGCCATCCGGACCTGCCTGATGCCCTGACCGATCGTACCGAGGCCGCTCGCGACCGCCTCGTGAAGGCGGCGTCCGGCCCCGGTCAGCTCCAGCGTGCGGTGGCTGCGATGGAACAGCAGCGTGCCGAGCTGGCTCTCGAGGCGCTGGATCTGGCGGCTGACCGCGGCCTGGGTGATGTGCAGCTCGTCGGCGGCACGGGTGAAACCGTTGAGCCGGGCCGCGGCCTCGAACGTGACCAGCGCGTTGAGTGGAGGCAGCTCTCGCTTCAGTGAAGTCATGATCTCATGTTATCCAAACCGGCCGTAATTGTCGTTTGACCCATACATTGCGTCATCCTAGTTTGCTGGAACAACAAGCGTTGACACATAGCAATCACGGCGGCGCGATGGCCGATGCCTGATCATCGCTGCCGGGGCTGCCGCCCTCTTGGGGAGGTCCTATGCGTAACGACCCACTGCTGGAGCCGTTCCAACTGAAGCATCTGGAGCTGCGCAACCGGGTGTTGTCGACGGCGCACGAGCCCAACTACTCGGAAGGGGGTATGCCGGGCGAGCGCTACACGGCCTATCACGTGGAGAAGGCGCGTGGCGGGATTGCGCTGACAATGATCGGGGGGTCGACCATCATTGCTCCCGACTCGCCCCCGGCCTTTGGCAATCTCGATGCCAGCACGGACCGGATCGTGCCCTATTTCCAGCGCCTGGCGGATGCCGTGCATGCGGAGGGGGCGGCGGTGATGACGCAGCTCACCCATCTCGGGCGTCGCTCGGGCAACTATACGGCGGACTGGCTGCCGCTGGTCTACCCCTCGCCCGTGCGTGAGCCGGCGCATCGCGCCTTTCCTAAGGTGGCCGAGGAGTTCGACATCGAGCGCATCATCCGCGCCTACGGTGCCGCAGCGAGACGCTGCCGGGAAGGCCGTCTCGATGGCATCGAGCTGCAGGCTTACGGCCATCTGATGGACGGCTTCTGGTCGCCGCTGACCAATTGGCGCGATGACCGCTGGGGCGGTTCGCTCGACAACCGGATCCGTTTCGCCCGCGAGGTGATCGCGGAGATCCGCCGAGAGGTGGGCGACGATTACATCGTCGGCATCCGTATGGTCTTCGACGAGGAGCTGCCCGGTGGTCTCTCTCGGGAAGAGGGTTTCGAGATCGGGCGGCGGCTCGTGGCGGACGGCGGACTCGATTTCGTCAACGTCATCCAGGGGCATATCGAGACCGACGAAGGCCTGTCGCACGTGATCGCCAACATGGGGACCCCGCAGGGGCCGCAGGTGGACTTCTCCGGGGCCGTGCGCGAGGCACTCGACGCCCAGATTCCGGTGTTCCACGCCAATCGCATCAACGATATCGCGACCGCGCGTTACGCCGTGCGCGAGGGCCATCTGGACATGGTCGGCATGACCCGCGCCCACATGGCGGATCCGCATATCGTGCGCAAGGTCGCAGACGGAGCGGAAGACCGGATCCGTCCCTGCGTCGGGGCCGGCTACTGCATCGACCGGATCTACGAGGGCGCAGACGCGCTGTGCATCCACAACCCTGCGACCGGACGCGAGCGCGAGCTGCCGCAAGATATCACCGTGACCGCGAGCGAGCGCCGGCGGGTGGTCGTCGTCGGCGCCGGTCCGGCTGGGCTCGAGGCAGCGCGAGTCTGTGCCGCGCGTGGCCACGAGGTTACCGTCTTCGAGGCCGCCGACCGTGCCGGCGGCCAGCTTGTGCTGGCCTCGGTGCCGGAGCGCCGGCGTGAACTCATCGGCATGATCGACTGGCGCCTGGCTGAACTCGACCACATGGGTGTGAGCATCCGCTACAACACCTACGCGGAGGCCGAGGATGTTCGCGCCGAAAGCCCGGACGTCGTAATTGTCGCCACGGGCGGGCTGCCGAACACGGAGTTCCTCGAAGCCGGCGAGGAGCTCGTGGAGTCGACCTGGGACGTACTCGGCGGGCATGCGGCGCTGGAAGGCGAAATCCTCGTCTACGATGACAATGGCCAGCATCCCGGCATGTCGTGCGCCGAGCATCTCGCCACGCAAGGGGCCCGCCTCGAACTGATGACCCCGGAGCGCATGGTCTGCGCCCAGATTGGGGGGACAAACTACCCTGCCTACCTGAAGGCGTTCTATGAGCACGGTGTGCGGATTACCCCCGACCACTGGTTGCGGCGTGTCGAGCGGGATGCGGACGGGCGCCTCCGCGCGACCGTCTACAATGACTTCACCAAGACGACGACGACCCGGAGCTATGACCGGATTATTGTCGAGCATGGCACGCTGCCGCTCGCCGATACCTACGAGGCGCTCAAGCCGACGAGCCGCAATGGCGGCGAAACGGACCTCGAAGCGCTGCTCGCGGGTCGCCCCCAGGCGATCGAGCGCAACCCGGAGGGCGAGTATCAGCTTTTCCGGATCGGGGATGCGGTGGCGAGTCGCAATATCCACGCCGCCCTCTACGACGCCCTCCGGCTGACCCACACCCTTTGAGATGCGGCGCACTGCCGGTCGGCGACATCCGCCGACCGGCAGTGCGCGAACCGATCACAGAGCCCATGAAGCGGGGCGGGGCGCTCTGCCGACGGCCCCAGCTTCGCTGTATCGGTGTATACGGCCTCGGCGAGAGGCGCACGGCGGTGTGACGCGCTACCCAGTGACGGGGGCGATGGTTCCGGAGGGTGACGGTGTGGTTGCAGAGGTGATTGGCCCAGCAGGGGCATGGGCGGGCGTGAACGATTTGACTCTTTCGGGGCGTCGCGCGAGACTTTCTGGGACTGATGCCCAGGAGTGCCCCGTGCACCATGAATCCGATATTGCGCCAATTGCGCCATCTACCGACCGCGCCAAAGGGAAGCGCTCGATGAGCGACGAACGCGAGACGGATCAGGCCGTGCTTGCCCGCGTAGCCCGTGGCGAACGCAGGGCCATGCAGGAGCTTATCGACGCCTACGGCGGCCTGGTATGGTCTCTGGCACTGCGCTTCTGCCCGAGCCGGGACGACGCTGAAGACGCGACGCAGGACATCTTCGCCGACATCTGGAAAAGCGCGCACCGGTATCGGGAGCAGCGTGCGCCGGAACGGGTGTTCATTTCGATGATCGCCCGCCGGCGGCTGATCGACCGGATCCGGCGCGAAAAGCGCCGGCGCGAGTGCGAGCCGTTCGCGGCGGGGCCGGCGAGTGATCAGCAGACCAGCGGCGATGGCGGCGAACGGGGCTGGGATGCGCAACAGGCTGCGGCGGCCCTGGGTCGCCTGACCGCTGACCAGCGCCGCGTTCTGGAGATGAGCATGGGCCAGGGTTTGACCCAGCGCGAGATCGCGGCAGCGACCGGGACCCCGCTGGGCACGGTCAAGACGCATATGCGGCGTGGCTTGATCCGGCTGCGCGAGATGATGGCTGGCGATGAAGCCAGCGCGGAGGCGATGGATCGTGCGCAGGGCGGGGCGCGCCAGGGGGAAGAATCGCGATGATCGCCGCGGGCGGCAAGATCGAGCGCGTCGAGCAGCTGTTGACGACGCGAGCGGTCGAGGGTCTCGATAGCGCGGATTCGCTTGAGCTCGAGGGGTTGCTCGGAGAACTCGAGGGCGTTGATCCGACGCGCTTCGATGAGGCCGCCGCGGCAGCGTGGCTGGCCGGCTTCCCGCCCGAGGCCGAGACGCCGCTGCCCGCGGACGTGCGGGCGCGGGTGGAGGCGCACCTCTCCGGGCTCTCGGGGGAGCAGTCCGCTCCGGCCGAGCCCATTGGACCGGAGAGGCGTGCGCCCTCGTCGGACGCCGCTGCGACTGGCAGGGGCAGCAGCGGGTGGGGATGGGTGGCGGCCGCGGCCGCACTCGTTCTGGCTGTTGCGGGATGGTGGCCGCAATTGTTCGATCGCCCCGAGGACGAGCCGTTTGCCCTGGCCGAGGCGCGCGACCGATTGTTGCAAGAGGCGCCCGACGCCGTCCGAATCGAGTGGGAGGCGATGGACCATCCGTTGGCGCAGGGGGTGACCGGGCACGTGGTCTGGAGCGAGAGCGCGCAGCGCGGGTACATGACGTTCCGCGACCTCCCCGAGAATGACCCTGCCGAGCAGCAGTACCAGCTCTGGGTGTTCGATGCCGAGCGCGATGAGCAGTACCCGGTCGACGGTGGTGTCTTCGACGCGCCGGTGGAGGCCGACGAAGAGGTGGTCGTCCCGATCCGCTCGCAGTTGACCGTACGCCAGGCGGAGATGTTCGCGGTGACGCTGGAAGAGGCAGGCGGTGTCGTGGTCTCCGAGCGCGATGCGGTCCTGTGGGTCGCGCAGCACGATGAGGCCGACGTCAACGACGCCGAGAGTATCTGAAGCGGCCACGCCCCGGGGGAGTGTGACCGCGCCGTCAGAGTTCGTAGACGGCGAGCACCGGCCAGTGATCGGATGGCGACAAGTCATTCGTGAACTGCTGGGGCGAACTCGCCGCCAGTACTCGCACCGGTCCTTGCGCCGTAATCCAGTCGAAGGTCGCGCTGGTGAAATACTCCCCCGGGCCGACGGTCGCTGTCGGCAGTGCGGGAAAGGTGGGCGGGGGCTGGACCGCCAGGTCACTGAAACAGGCACGAAACCCCGCTTCGTGGAGCATGGCGGGGACGTGCACGGCATCATTGAAGTCGCCGCTTACCCAGGCCGCCTCGCCGTCGCCGACCACGCGATCGAGGGCATCGATCATCGCCCGCGCCTGTCCGATGCGCGGCGACTGGCCCGTCTCCGCCTCGCGCTCGTTGCGCGGGTGGGTGAGGTGCGTCGTGGCGACGAACAGGGTGTCGTTGCGGTCAGGCCGCGCGAGGCGGACCCAGAACAGCCCGCGGTCCGGCTCGTCGTGGCCGATGTCTTCGATGCCGTGAGCGAGGCGCCGGAACAGGTCGGCCCGCCACCAGATGTTGCTCTCGCGGTTCCAGCCCGCGGGATCGTCCTTGACGCGGATGTGGCCGCTGAGCACGTCGTCGATACAGTCGCGGGTCTCGGGCTGGAGTTCCTGGGTACAGAGGATGTCGGGTTGAAAGCGCGCAAGGAACTGGCGCAGTGCCGGTTCGCGCGCCGGCCATCGCTGCCGGTTCCACAGGTTGTAGGTGCAGATCGAAATGCGCAGTGGATGCACGTCAGGGGGCCTCCCGTCGGTCCCGGGTAGTCGGGATTGGCAGTGGGGTCATTGCGACGGCAGTAGCAGCATGGAGCCGGTCGTACGCCGTGCCTCAAGATCCTCGTGCGCGCGGCGCACCTCCGCGAGCGGGTAGGTGGCCCCGGTGCGGATGCCCACCTGCCCACTGGCGAGTGCTTGGAAGAGATCGTTGGCGGCGGTCAGCAGCTCCTGGCGGGTCGCCACATGGTGGAACAGGGAGGGGCGGGTGACCGTGAGCGAGCCCTTCGCCGCAAGCACACCGAGGTCCAGTGGCTCGATCTTGCCCGAGGACTGGCCGAAACTGACCATGTGGCCGCGGGCCTGCAGGCAGTCGAGCGATTGCATGAAGGTGTCGCGGCCGACCGAGTCGTAGACGACGGGCACGCCCTCGCCGCCGGTGATCTCCCGTACGCGTGAGACGAAATCTTCCTGGCGGTAGAGGATGGGGTAGTCGCAGCCGTGTGCGCGGGCGAGTTCGGCCTTCTCGCGGCTGCCGACCGTGCCGATCACGGTTGCGCCCAGTGCCTTCGCCCACTGGCAGGCGATCAGGCCGACGCCGCCGGCGGCCGCATGGAAGACGATGGTCTCCCCCGGCTCGACGCGGTGTGTCTGGCGGAGCAGATAGCGGGCGGTTAGGCCCTTGAGCATCGCTGCCGCAGCGGTCCGGTCGTCGACCCCATCCGGTAGCGGCACCAGGCGGTCGGCTGGATAGACGCGCCGCTCGCAGTAGCTGCCGATCGGACCCGCACAGTAGGCCACGCGGTCGCCGGGCGAGAGCTGGTCGACGTCAGGGCCGACCTCCTCTACGACGCCGGCGGCTTCCATACCGGGCGTGAACGGCAGTGATGGCCCCTGATAGAGCCCAGTGCGGAAGTAGACATCGATATAGTTGACACCGATCGCGGTGTGGCGCACGAGTGCTTCGCCGTTGCCGGGCTGGGCAGGGTCAGCCTGCTCCACTTGGAGGACTTCGGGGCCACCGGTCTCGTGGATCCGGATGATGGTCGACACGGCGTTCTCCTTCACAGTTAGCGCTCAATCGGATGGGCAGTCCGTTAGAGCGGGTTGAAGAATAGCGGTTAAGCACTTGATCGGTGGCGTGAATGCTGTCAGGCTCACGATCAGGTTGTGCATGGTCCACGGCCGTCAACGATAACAGAACAAGGTAGACCGCGAGGGACCTTCTCCATGGCTTTTCGTCTGCTGCAGCTCCTGGTGCTACTCCTGCTACCGCTGACGGTGGGTGCAAGCGACCGCCCGCCGCAGTATTTCGGCCTGTCGCTCGGCGACTACGAGCTGACCGCCGATGTCGATGGTGACGAGGTCACCGCGGGGGTCACCAACGTCGGCCTCCATGGCGGCTACCGTTTCTCGCGCTTCTTCGCGCTCGAGGGGCGTCTCGGCTACTCGCGCACGAGCAGTTCCGAACTCGGTGAACGCCCTGATCTGGTACTGGGGGGCGGCTTTGCACGGGTTGATCTGCCGTTCGATCGGGTCAGCCTGTACGGCCTGTTGGGTGCCTCGACCATCGGATACGATGTGGGTGACGGCAACAAGCGCGAGTCGGGCGTATCCGGGGGCGTCGGCGTGGAGATCTACGGCACCCCGCGCACGGCGCTGAATCTCGAATACGTCTCCCACGCCGCGGGGGACTATGAAGGGATCGGTATCGGCGTGATCCACCACTTCAACTGGCCCTCCCTGCGCCAGTAGCGCCCTTCCTGTCGCGTTAGCCACCCGGGAAACGGGTTAGGGAGGCGACCCGAGCATCCCCCGGTCGGGCGGGATGCTTGCCTCGGCATCGGCGCTCAAGTATCGTCAAACGAGAACCATTCGCGTTTGCGTCGGGGTGCCGATGGCCTGCCCCGGCGTGTGCGCGTGACCGTCATGTGCTGGGAGCACCTACATGCCCCTCGATTTCACCCCGCTGACCGACCTACTCGAGGCCGGCGGCGTCGTCATGTGGATCATTGTCGCCCTGTCCGTGGTTGCGGCTACCCTCGTCGTCGGCAAGCTCATCGAGTTTTGGCTCAGCGGTCTCTGGCGCAGAGAGGGCGCAGAGGCGGCTGTGCGCACCTGGGAGCAGGGTGAACCGGAAGCGGCGCTGCAGCAGGCGCGAGCACAGCACGGGCCCGTTGCCGAGGTCGTTGCCGTTGCGATCCGGGGCCGGCACAATCCGGAACTCGCGGATGCCCTCGCTCGCGAAGAGGTGGCGCGCTCGGGCGCGGCGGTGCTTGAGCGCCTCCGCCTGGGACTGCGCCCACTGGAGCTGATCGGCAGTCTGGCCCCGCTGCTGGGGCTGCTCGGTACCGTCATCGGCATGATCGATGCGTTTCGGGAACTGGAGGCCGCCGGGAGTCAGGTCGATCCCGCCGTGCTCTCCGGCGGTATCTGGGTCGCCCTGCTCACCACTGCGGGTGGACTGTCAGTCGCGATTCCCGCCATTGCCGCACATGCCTGGCTCGAGCGTCAGGTCGAGAGAACGCATCAGGTGATGCAGGATGCCGTGACCCGCGTCTTTACGCGCGGCCCGGAGAGAGCGGGCCTGCTCGAACGGACAGCGGGGTCAGCCGGTGACTCGGTCGAAGGCGAGCGTGCGGTGTCGGAGGCCGGCCTTGCACATTGAGGTCCCGCGGCGTCGTCCCGCACTCATTCGGCTGACGCCGCTGATCGACGTCGTCTTCATTCTGCTGGTCTTCTTCATGCTAGCGTCGAGCTTCCTCGACTGGCGCGCCTTCGAGATCGGCGTCCCCGCAGAGGCGACGGCCCCGGATAACGCGATCGATCCGATACGGATCGAGGTTCGTCCCGACGGCAGCCTGCGCGTCGACGGCGACCGTCGCGACCCGGCAGAGCTGGCGAGGACGGTTCGCGAGCTTCAGGGGGACGATCCCTCCGAACGTCCCGTGCTCCTTCAGCCCCACGCCGACGCACCCGTGGGTGCGACTGTGAAGGCGCTCGATCGCCTTGAAGCGGGAGGGGTGGGCGAGGTCTCGCTGGGAGGGAGGCGACCGTGATTGTCCCAATCCAGCGCCGCGAGCACACGGCTGAGGAGAACGTCCTGCCGCTGATCAATATCGTGTTCCTGCTTCTGATCTTTTTCATGATGGCGGGTGCACTGTCCGTGACGACACCCTTTCCGGTGGAGCCGCCAGCGAGCCGTGCGGCGGAAGCGACGGAGGCGCCGCGTGAGGGCGTCGCCATTGGCGCGGATGGGCGCGTGGCTCTCGATGGCGAGGAAGTCACGTTGGAAGAGCTCGGCCAGCGTCTCCGTGGCAGACCTCGGGAGGAGCGTGGGCAGCGGATTCTCGCGGTGCACGCGGATCGTGAGGGGCGCAGTGAGCGGCTGCTCGAAGTGATCGAGGTCGTGCGCGAGGCGGGGGTGGAGAGGATTCGCCTGCTGAGCATCGGCAATGATGCGGATGCGGCCTAATGGCGCACTGGCGCTGGCCACTTGCACTGCTCCTCGCCCTCGCACTGCATGCGGCGGTATTCGTCGGCCTGCCCGAACAACGGCCGGCTCGCGGTGCGCAACAAGCGGGTCAGCAGGGGCTGGTCGTGGATTTGGCCCCTGGCGGCGGCGCCGCCGGCGACGCCGAGGAAGTGATGGAAGAGGTCGAGCCGGCGCCTGAGCCCGAGCCCGAGCCCGAGCCCGAGCCCGAGCCCGAACCCGAACCCGAACCCGAACCCGAACCCGAACCCGAACCCGAACCCGAACCCGAGCCCGAGCCCGAGCCCGAACCCGAACCCGAACCCGAACCCGAACC
>SLKC01000046.1 GCA_007134775.1 Ectothiorhodospiraceae bacterium
CTTTGTGCAATCGTTCAATACCATTGGCTGGACGCCACCCGAGCCGGGCGGCCGGTGGCCGCTCAGTCTAGCCCAAGGCAGCGGCGCGTGCGAGCCGCCGCAGCGACCCGGAAATGGTGCTGCTCAGCCACATCTTCACACCCACCGACAAGCTGCTATCCTTTCGCCATCAACCCACCCTTCGGGGAGCGGCGCCGATGTCTGCCAACCAATCCGACAAGGGCAAGCCCACGGAAGAGGGCGAGCATGGGCCGCAGGGGACGGTCATCATCGACCGCTCTGATCTCCCCGAGGCGAGCGGCGGCGAGGGCAGCAAGGTCCACGGCGACCCGGTCGGCAAGCCCGTGCTCGTCGGGCTCACCCCCCCCTTCGATGGCCAACGCTTTCCCGTCGACACCGAGTTCACGCAGGTGGGGCGCAAGGCGCACAACACGGTCGTCATCGACGATCCGAGCGTGTCCTGGGAACACGCCCACATGCAGTACAGCGGGGGTAGCTGGCGCGTGCTCAACGTGCTCTCGACCAACGGCACGTTCGTCAACGGTTGGCAGATCCACGAGTCACGGGTCACCGACGGCGATCGCGTCGCCTTCGGCAACGTCGCCTTCGAGTTCCGCCTCTACGACGATGACCGGCCTATGCAGCAGGACGGGCAGCCGCCCGCTGGCGAGTCGAACCAGCGCATGCTGCTGATCGGTGCCGCCGTAGCCGCCGTGGTGGTCCTCGCCGCCGTCGCCCTTCTCGCCCTCTGATCGCCACCCGATGGCGGTGCACCTGGGCCGCTATGAACTCGGCGAGGAGCTGGGCCGGGGCGCGATGGCGTTCGTCTATCGCGGCTACGACCCGCGCCTGCAGCGCGAACTCGCCATCAAGATGCTGCGCCCCGAGTTCGCGCGCGAGGAGAGCCACCGGCGCAACTTCCTGACCGAGGCCCACGCCGCCGGCCAGCTCGCCCACCCCGGCATCGTCACCATCTACGACGTCGGCGATCACGACGGCCGCCCCTTCCTGGCGATGGAGTTGCTGCGCGGCCCGACGCTGCAGGAGCGCCTCGACGAGCAGGGCTGGCTGGGCGCCGATCAGGTTGTGGACATCGCCCTGCAGCTGGCCGAGGCGCTCGACTACGCCCACCGCCACGGTGTCGTGCACCGCGATGTCAAGCCGGAGAACGTCGTCTGGCTCGGTGCGGGCCGCGGCATCAAGCTCACCGATTTCGGCATCGCCCGCGTGCGCCAAGCCGGGGCACGTGACGACGGCGGGGACATCGTCGGCACGCCCGAGTTCATGGCCCCGGAGCAGATCCGCGGCGACCCGCTCGACGGCCGCACCGACCTCTACGCGCTGGGCGTGCTGATGTACGCCCTGCTCGGCCACCGCAAGCCGTTTGTCGGCGACTCCGTGCGCGACACGCTCACGGCGATCATCGAACAGCCACCGCCGCCGCTGCAGCCGCGCGATCCCAACGCGCCACCCGCACTGATCGACATCATCACCACGCTGATGGCCAAACGGCCCGCCGATCGCTACCAGACGGGCGCCGAACTGGCCGAGGACCTGCGCCAGGTCGCCCGCGAGCTCGAGCGCGAACAGCCGGGCGGCTGGCGGATCCCGCTGAGCGTACGCTGGCCCATCGCCATGGGGGCGATCGCGGCGATCGCGATGGCACTGGGTACGCTGGCCATCTATCACCAACAGCGTACCGCGATGACCGACGTGGTCTTCGACTACGGCGGCACCCTGCTCGAGACCATCGCCGCGGAGAGCGGCGAGGATCTGTTGCTTGAGGACACCACGGCCGTGCAGGCGACGGTCGATCACATGCAGCGCAACCGCCACATGGCCTATCTCAGCATCGCCGACCGCCACGGCGAGGTCGTCGCCAGCACACTGCCGGTCGAGGTGGGGGGCGCGGGCCACTGGCTGCTCGAAGAGCCGGTGCGCGCAACCGACGACGGGCAACGGATCTATCACCGGACCGCCGGCGACCACGAGGCCTTCCTCTTCCAGGGCCCGATCCGCTATGGCGGCCGGGAGATCGGCCAGGCCGCACTGGCGATGCCGACCGAGCCGCTCGATACCGCGCTGCGCACCACGTTGCTGGCACTGGGTGCGCTCTTCCTCGCCGTCGTCGGCACGGTACTGACCGCCTCCTACATCATGGCCCGGCGCCTGGCGGTGCCCCTGCGCGTGCTGGGCAACGCCATCGAACAGGTGACGCAGGGGCGCTTCGCCTATCGCATCCGGCTGCGGCGGAGCGACGAGATCGGCGGCCTGTTTCGTGCCTACAACCGCATGGCCGAGGCGCTGCAGGCCCGTGTGAACTCCCCGGGCGGCGATGACGCGTCCAGCGCGGACAAGCGGGACCCGCCCTCCTAGGCCCGAGAGGGAGCCCACTGCCGAGCAACGTCGGGGCGGGCTTGCCCGCGAACGGTGCTCGCGAACGCGTTGCCAAGCATGATTCGCGGGCCAACCCGCTCCGACAGCCACCCCCGCCTGCCGGCGCCGTTCGGGCCGCTGGTCAATCGACGTCCTCGAGGCGCGAGCGCAGCTCCTCGGCGCGACCGCGGTAGTCGCGGGCGCGATCGAAGTCGGGGTCGAGTTCCAGCGCCTCGTCCCACAGCTCGATCGCGGGATCGAGTTCCTCGTTGCGGTAGAGCAGGACCGCTTCACGGTGGAGATCCAGCGCCAGCTCCTCGCGCAGGCGTTCGACCTCACGCCGGGCCTCCTCATGCTCGGGATCGACCGTGAGCACGTCCTGGAAGGCGGCCTTCGCAGCACGCTTGTCGCCCGCCTCGAGCGCCACCTCGGCGCGTTTCATGGCACGTTCGGCCTCGCGCTCCGCCTCGGCCTCGGGGTCGCCCTCGCGCGGGGCGTCGGCGTACCAATCCGGAATGCGCAGCTCCGCGCCCACCGCGAGCCGGCGCGGCACATCGATGTCGTTGTAGCGGGCGAGGATGTAAAAGCGATCGGGCTCACCGAGATAGCGATCGGCCAACATGGCCAATGACTCGCCGGTCTCGACCTCGTGGATGAAGTAGTCGGCGCCGAGCACCTCCTCGGGCGGCTCCTCGATCTGCTCCCGCAGGTCGAGCGCGCGCTCGTCGTCGGGTGCCTCGTCCAGGCGATCGAGCACGAGGGCGTGCGCGTCCATCTCCTCGCCCTCCTGCAGCAACTGCAGCACGCGGTTGTAGCTGTACGCCTCGGCCGGCTCCGGCGCCGCTGGCGCCGTGCGCGGCTCCGCTTCACCGACCGGTTCGAACGTCTCCTCCAGCGCCGCACACCCCACGACACCGGTCACGATGGCCACCATGCCCAGCGTACGGAGCACTGTGAACACGCGCCCGACCGCCCCTGTGCGATTATCTGCTCGCCTCATGCCCCCTCCACGACTCGCCCGGATTCAGGCCCATGCGACTTGCTCCCCGGTGCGAAGGTCCGGCCTGCGGCAATAGCGTAACCCGCGAACGATAACGACCCAACTCCATCGAGGACCGGCCCGGCGAAGTAGCCCGGATGACCATTCGTCGGCGCATGACCACCATTCGCCCGAGACGCGGCGCCAGTCGCCCGGTCCGGCTGGCCCCGAGGGGGTATCCGACGTTAGTGTGTACGAGACAACACACCAAGCACGAAAGGGGGCCCCGTGTTTTCCACACAACGATTCCGGATACCGGCAGCGCTTATCAGCCTGCTCGCCGCACTCCTCCTCGCCGGCTGTGGCGGCAGTAGTAGCGGTAGCAGCAATGGCGGCGACGACAGCGAGAGCGTCTCCGGCGACGGTGGCGGCGACGATACCACGAGCGGTGACGAGGTCGCCGGCGGGGGTGGCGGCGATGACACCTCCAGCGGCGGTGACACCGTCGGCGGCGACGACCCGGTTGCCTCTTCCGACACGGGCACCTTCTCGCTCGACCTGACCGACGCACCCGTTGACGACGCCACCGCGGTCAACGTGGTCTTCACCGGCGTCGAACTCAAGCCGCAGGGCGACGGCCCACCGGTCACCTTCACCTGCGAAGACGAGGAGATGGCCTGCGGCGATGACGATGCACTGAGCGTCGATCTGCTCCAGCTCACCGGCGGCAACAGCGAGAACCTGCTCGAAGGCGCCGAGATCGAGGCCGGCACGTACAACTGGCTGCGCCTCCATGTCGATGCCGCATCCCCGGGACCGAGCACGGCCGGGGCGTCGACCATCGAATTCGAGGATGGCCGGGTCGAGCCCCTGACCATCCCCAGCGGTGATACCCGCGGCCTGCAGTTCAACGGCGACATCGTGGTCGAGGCCGAGGCGGACAACCGCTACACCCTCGATGTCGATCTGCGCCGGGCGATCGTGCGCACAGGCCCGCCCGACCACGCCGGCCCGCCCGATGATGCTGGTCCGGGCAACAACGGCGGCGGCCCCCCCGATGATGCCGGCCCGCCGGACAACGGTGGCGGCCCGCCCGGAGACGATGACGAGGCCAATGGCGAGGACGAGACCACGATCGCCGAAAACGGTGACACCGAGAACGGTGACACCGAAAACAACGGTGACGTCGAGGAAGGCAACGGCGAAGCCGACGAGGAAGAGGAAGTCACCCTCTCGCCCGGCGGCACCCGCTACATGCTGCGCCCGGCCCTGCGCCTGGTGCGCACCGAATCGTCGGCCAACGTCAGCGGCGAGGTCGCGCACGATGTCGCCGACGAGTGCACGCTCGATGAGACCGGTCGTCCCGATGGCTGGGCCGTCTACGTCTTCGAGGGCGAGGACGCGGAGCTGGGCAGCATCGGCTCCGACAACGAGCCCGTGACCACGACCAACGTCAGCGACGAGGTCAACGACAACAGCAACTTCGAGTTCACGATCGGCTTCCTCGAGCCCGGCACCTACACCGCCGCGCTGACCTGCGAGGCCGGTGCCGACGACTCCGAAGAGGCGAGCGACATCGGCTTCACGGCCCAGCGCGGTTTCGAGCTCACCGAGGGCGAGGATGTCGACGGCGTCAACTTCGGCCTCGGCGACGGTGACCAGGCGATCGGCGAGGAGGACGACGAGGCGATCGACGAGGAAGAAGACGAAGCCACGAACGGCGAAGGCGACGACGAAGAGGCCGACGACGGCGAAGAGGACGAGGAAGAAGAGGCGAACGACGACGGCGAAGAGGACGACGCCGAGGACGGCGAAGAGGAAGACGCCGCGTAACGCAACCCGTCGGCGAGCCAGTCGACGGCGATGACCGGGCCGGGACAGTGCACTGTCCCGGCCCGTTTCGTTTGCACGGCCGCGAGCCGGGCGCCGGCGGTGAGCCCGGCACCTCAGCCCGACTCGTGTGCGGCTCGCCCCGCCGCCCGGTCGGGTCGCAGTCCCGCGCGCAGCGCGGCCAGCGACCAGGTATTGATCACATCGACCGCCTCGGCCCCCGCGCGGCGCGCCTGGCCGATGCCGTGACGAAACAGATCGAGATGCTCGGTGCGATGGGCATCGGTGTTCACGCAGAGCCGGCAGCCATGCGCCAGCGCCAGGCGCGCGCCGCGAGCGTCGATATCGAGGCGCTTGGGCTGGGCGTTGATCTCGATCGCGATGCCGCGCGCGGCCGCGGCCGCGAAACAGGCATCGAGGTCGACATCGATCGGCTCGCGGCGGTTGATCTCGCGGGCCGTGGGGTGGCCCCAGATCATGAAATGCGGATTGTCCATCGCCCGCAGCACGCGCTCGGTCTGCTCGGCACGCGACTGCCGCAGATGGTAGTGGATGGAGCAGACCACGACATCGAGCTGGGCGAGGACCTCGTCGGGCAGATCGAGCGTGCCGTCGGCATGGATGTCGACCTCGCAACCGGCGAGCAGGTCGATGTCCTCGAGTTCGGCGCCGAGGCGGTGGATCGCCTCGATCTGCTGCTGCAGGCGCTGCGCGGACAGCCCGTTGGCGACGCGCACGAGCGGGCCGTGATCGGTGATTGCCAGATAGTCGAAGCCGCGCTCGCGGGCAGCGGCGACCATCGCCGCCAGGCTGTCGCGGCCGTCACTCCAGTCGGTGTGGCCGTGGAGGTTGCCCCGGATACGCGCCGTCGTCACCAGTTCAGGCAGCCGCCCTGTGGCCGCGGCCGCGATCTCGTCGCCCCCCTCGCGCAATTCGGGCGGGATCCACGCCAGGCCGAGGGCCCGGTAGATCGCGGTCTCGTCACCACCCGCTGCGACCGCACCGGCGTCGCTGACCAGCCCATACTCGTTGAGCCGGTAGCCCCGTTCTCGAGCGCGCTGGCGCAAGGCGACGTTGTGGGCCTGCGAGCCCGTGAAGTAGAGCAGTGCCGCACCGGCGGCGGCGGGCTCCACGGCGCGCGCATCGAGCTGCAGACCCCCGTCGAGGATCACCGTCGCCCGGGTATCGCCCTGGGAGACGACCCGCTCGATACCGGGGACCTCGACCAGGGCGGCCATCACGGCCACGGGATCGGCACAGGCCACGACGACATCGACATCGCCCACCGTGTCGCACTGGCGGCGGTAGCTGCCCGCCACCTCGACCCACTCCACCCCCGCCAGCGCCGCGAGATGCGCGCGTACCGGCTCGACCAGCGCCTCGGCATCGGCGCGCCGGGTGCGCTTCTGGTCCTGGGCCCGCAAGCCCTCGATGCCGGCGATCAGCGCGGCCTCCTTCTTCGCACCGAAGCCGGGGAGCTCGCGCGTGCGCCCGGCGCGGGCGAGCGCTTCGAGCTCATCGAGCGACTGTACGCGGAACCGGTCGTGTAGTGCCTTCACGCCCTTCGGGCCGAGGCCGCGCACGGCCATCAGATCGGCCAGCTCGGGCGGGACCTGGCGCGCGACTTCGTCGAGCGCGGGGAGTCGGCCTTCGCGGACCAGGGTCTCGATCTGGCCGGCGATGTCGCGGCCGATGTGCGGCAGTGCCGTGAGATCCGCACCCGCCTCCACCTCGGAGGTCAGCGGGCTTGCCAGCTCGCCGACCGTATCGGCGGCGTTGCGATAGGCGCGGACCCGGAAGGCGTTCTCCCCGGCGATCTCGAGCAGATCCGCCACCCGCCCGAGGCGGCGGGCGATCTCCCGGTTGGTCAACTGCATTGCGGGTCGCTCCCGTAGTCGGCGCACGCCGGCCCTCTGGCGAGAGCCGATGCATCAGGCATCGTACACAGCCTACAGCGGCCACGGGTAGCGCTCACGCGCTGTCACGCCCATGACCGCTCGGTTCAACGGGTGTCTGCAGTCACCGCAGTGCCCCGGCCCAACGGCGGCGCCACCCCGGCCGGTCTCTCAATAGCGGCGCTCCACCAACACACCCGAATGCATCGGCGCACGGTCGACTTCGTCCTGCACCCACTGGCGCGGTGGCAGCTCGATCGCCGCCGGCGGCTCATCGCTGTAGGGGACGGACCCGAGGAGATCCGCGATGCAGTTCAGCCGGGCATGGCGCTTGATGTCGGAATCGACCATGCGCCAAGGCGCATACTCGGTATCGGTGCGGGCGAACATCTCATCCTTCGCATGCGAATACTCGGCCCAGCGCGCGCGCGATTCCAGGTCCATCGGCGACATCTTCCAGCGCTTCGCGGGATCCTTCACCCGCGCACGGAACCGCCGCTCCTGCTCCGCCTCGCTGACCGAGAACCAGTACTTGAGCAACTGGATGCCCTCGCTGACCAACATGTGCTCGAACTCGGGGCAGGTCTGCAGGAAGTACTCTACCTCCTCCGCGCTCGCGAAGCCCATCACGCGCTCGACCCCGGCGCGGTTGTACCAGGAGCGGTCGAACAGGACCATCTCACCGGCAGCGGGCAGATGAGCGACGTAGCGCTGGAAGTACCACTGCGTGCGCTCGCGGTCCGAGGGTGTGCCCAGCGCCACCGTGCGCACGATCCGCGGGTTCGTCTTCTCGGTGATACGCTTGATCACACCGCCCTTGCCCGCCGCATCGCGACCCTCGAACAGGACCACGAGCCGGCGTCCCTCCTCGCGGACGCAGCGCTGGAGTTTGACCAGTTCGACCTGCAGACGGGCGAGCTCACGCTCATAATGGCGGCGCTTGAGCACGCCCCGGCGATTGTAGGCGTCGTCGCCGAAGCGGCGATTCTCCGACAGCTCCTGCATGGGGCGGTTCCAGCACGAAGGCGACCGTGGGCGGTGCTCATCATCGCAGCTCGTTCGCGCACAGACCAGCGCCCACGATATCGGCGATCGGCCGGAACCCGCGAGGGGGTTCGGGACTCGAAGGGCGACAGGCCTTCGAGCGTCGAACCCATCCACGGGGCGGCGTGTGTGGGCTACACTGAGTCGCAGCCCGTCCCGTTCGGGCGCCGGCCGCGCCCCATCCAGCGAGGAAACCGCATGCATCGCCAGATCCGCAACACCGCCACTCTTGTCGGCGCCATGGTCACGCTCATCGCGCTGGCCGCCTGTACCACCCAGGTCGCCCGGGTCGACAGCGATGAAGAGATCGACCTGAGCGGGCAGTGGAACGCCACCGATTCGCGCCTCGTCTCGGCCCAGATCATTGAGGAGGTCATGTCCCACCCGTGGGCCGAGCGCTACCACGACGAGCATGGCCGCGCCCCCGTGGTCATCATCGGCCAGGTCCGCAATCGCAGCCACGAGCACATCAACGTCGAGACCTTTATCAACGATGTCGAGCGCGAACTGATCAACGCCGCCAACGTCGACATCGTCGCCGCCGGCGACGCCCGCGAGGAGCTGCGTGCCGAGCGCACGGACCAGGCCGAGCACGCCGCCGAGGAGACGCGCAAGGCGATGGGCCGCGAGCTCGGGGCGGACTTCATGCTGCAGGGCACGCTGAACTCGATCGTCGATCAGGAGGGCCGACGTGAAGTGGTCTTCTACCAGGTCGACATGCATCTGACCTCGCTCGCCGACAACCGCCGCGTGTGGGCGGGGCAAAAGACCATCAAGAAGGACGTGCAACGGCCCCGGGCCCGATTCTGAGCCGGCCGCGTGACCGCGGGGGGCGGGATGCGAGTCGCCGTGTGCAAGCGCGCCGCCACGCCGCTGCGGGCCCTACTGCTGGCCGCCGTCGCGCTGCTGCCGCTCGCCTGTGCCACCCCGGGGGAGCGCTTCGCCACGGTCGACTCCGCGCTCACCCGCGACGGCCCGGAGGCCGCACTGTCGCGGGCCGAGAGTCTGGCGCGCGGGGGGGGTAACGCCGCCCTCGACCACCTGCACGCGGGCATGCTGCTGCACATGGCCGGCGACTTCGAGGCGAGCAACGAGCGCCTGGAGGCCGCCGCGCGCCGCATGGATGCCGACGACCCCTTCAGCCTCACCGAGGGTCTCGCCGCGGTCACGATCGCCGAGGGGGTCGGGGCCTTCGTCGGCCAGCCCCACGAGCGGGTCGCGCTGCATGTCATCCGTGCCTTCAACTTCATGGCTCAGCAACAGTGGGACGCCGCACGCGTCGAGGCGCGCCAGATCGACCTGCGCCTGAACGCCCTCGCCGGCCGCAGTGGCTTCTATCGCGACGACGCCTTCGCCCGCTACGTCACCGGCCTCATCTACGAGGAACTGGGCGAGATCGACGATGCCCGCATCGCCTACCGCAAGGCCTACCGCGCCTACGACGAGCAGCGCGAGACCACGGGCGTGCCGGTACCGCGGCCACTGCAGCAGGCCCTGCTGCGCCTGACCGCCGATGCCGCCTTCGCCGACGAGCATGCCGCGCTGCGCACGGTGTTCGCCACCACGCCCGAGCCGGCGGGCCGCGGCGAGGGGGGCCGTGCCATCGTGATCCTCGGCCACGGCCTCGCCCCGCGCATCCGCGAGATCTCGGTCAACGCCCAACACCCCCAGACCGGGCGGCTCTACCGGGTCGCCGTCCCCGCCTATGGCGACTCAAGGCAGCCGCTGCGCGACGCGCGCGTGACCAGCGGCGGCTACGAAGTCCGCGCCGAGGTCGTACAGGACATCGACCGGCTCGCTCGCGAGTCGCTGTCCGAGCGCATGCCCGGCATCCTCGCCCGCGCGGCGACGCGCGTGGCCGCGAAGAACCAGATGGTCGGTCAGGCGCGGGACCAGAATCCCGTACTCGGTGTCCTGGTGAACCTGTTCACCTTCGCCAGCGAGCGCGTCGACGACCGCGCGTGGACGACGCTGCCGGGGCAGTACCTGCTCGCCGAGGTCCCGGTCGACGACGACCCCGCCACCATCGCGCTCGAGCTGCGCGGGCCCGGCGGTCGCGTCTGGCGCGAGCAGATCACCGATGTGCGCGTCGAGCCCGGGCAAACGCGCTTTGTCTTCGCCCACGCGCTGTCACCGCACGTGCCCCTCCATCGCCCCGTCGCCGGCGAGGGCTGAACGGCCGCGTTGGCCCTCACCACCTTGATTGCCCCGCGACCGGGGGCCACACTGCGCCTCGTGACTTTTCGCCGAGCGACAGGGCCGAACGGATGGGGGTGTCTGGGGGACGCGGCCGGCTTGCACCGGGAGGCATGGCTTGTGGCCGCGGGCGAGCGCCGGGCGGCGCACGCCGTGACAAGCCCGCGGTCGGCGCGCGCGGGTCCGGCCGTCTCCTGCTGCTCTGCGCCCTACTGTTCACGAGCCCGCTCGCACTCGCGCAGGCGAGCCCGTGGCACGACTGGCGCACCCTGTCGAGTGAGCATTTCCACATCCACTTCCCGGCCGAGATGGAGGAGAAGGCACGCCGCGCCGTCGCCATCGCCGAGCGCGTGCATGCGCGCCTCGCCCCCGCGATCGGCTGGCAGCCGCAGGCGCGCACCGAGATCGTGCTGACCGACGATGTCGACTTCGCCAACGGCTTCGCCTCGCCGCTGCCCTACAACCACATCTATCTCTTCGCCACCCCGCCCGACGGCATCGCCCCGCTGGCCGACCACGACGATTGGCTGGAGCTGCTGATCACGCACGAGTACACCCACACGCTGCACCTGGACAAGGCCACGGGCTTCCCGCGGGGCGCGCGTCGCGTGCTCGGGCGTCACGAACTGCTCTTCCCCAACCTCTTCCAGCCGCTCTGGATGATCGAGGGCCTCGCCGTCCACCACGAGACCGATCTGGAGCGCGGCATCGGGCGAGCGCAGAGCACGCTGTTCGAGATGCAGATGCGCATGGAGGTGGACGCGGGCATCAAACCCTTCGATCAGGTCGGCATGAGCGGGATCACCCCCTGGCCCGCCGGCAACACGCCCTACCTCTACGGCGCCTACTTCTTCCGCTTCGTCGAAGAGGAGTACGGTTCGCAAGCGGTGCGCGAGCTCGTCGATCACTACAGCAACAACGCCATCCCGTTTCTGCTGAATCGCAACTTGCGCCAGACGCTCGGCAGCGACGGGGCCGAGCTGTGGGCGGCCTTCGGCGACTGGCTCGCGCAGCGCTTCGAGCCCCAACTCGAAGCAATCCGCGCCGGCGGCGTCATCACGGGCGAGCGCGTGACTGAGCACGGCTTCCGCACCGCGGGCGCCGATGCGGTCGCCGACGACACCGTCTACTACCTGCGCCACGACGCCGACCACCGCCCCGCGCTGATGCGCTGGACGCCCGCGGGCACAGAGCGCATTGCCCGCGTGCGCCCGCGCACGCGCATCGATGCCGACGCCGAGCACGGCATCCTCGTCGCTCAACCCGAAGTCTGCCGCAACCGCCAGACCCATTACGATCTCTACCACATCGACCCGGACAGCGGGCGCGAGCGCCGGCTCACGCGCTGCGCGCGCTATCGCGATGCCGCCTGGGCCGCCGACGGCGACCACATCATCGCCACCCGCGGCGAGCGCGGCGAGGCCCGCATCGATCGCCTCGAGGCCGATGGCGGCTTCGTGGAGACGATCTGGGCCGGCGATGGCGGCGCCTTCCCCGGGCGCATCGACGTCAGCCCCGATGGCGAGACGCTCGCGCTCGCGCTATGGCGCCCGAACCGCGGCTGGTCGCTGGAGGCGCTCGATCTGGCGACCGGCGGGATGGACACACTCACCGATGACGCCACCATCGAGGGCGACCCCGCGTTCACGCCGGACGGCTCCGCGCTGCTGTTCAGCTCCGAACACGGCGGCGTCTACAACATTCGCCGCCTTGATCTCGCCAGTGGCGAGATCCGCACCCTCACCCACGTCGTCGGCGGCGCCTTCGCCCCGAGCCAGGCGAGTGCAGACGGCCCGCTCTACTACATCGGCTACCACGACGGCGGCCACGACCTCTACCGCCTCCAAGCCCCGCTCGTCGAGCGCGCTCTGCCAACGGACGACGCCGGCAATCGGCTCCAACCCCCACCCGAGCCGGAGCCCGCGGTGGGCACCGCTCGCCCCTACCGCCCCTGGGGCACACTGCGACCACGCTCCTGGGCCCCCCTGGTGGCGCTCAGCGAGGCCGTCGCCGAGATCGGCGTGAGCACAGGCGGGACCGACGTGCTGCGCAACCACGCCTACAGCGTGACCGCCGGGCGCGAACTCAACGAGGGCCTCAACTGGGGCGGGGTCAGCTACCGCTTCGCCGACCGCCTCCAGCTCTTCGCCTTCCGCCGCTTCGACTACGACACGCGGAGCACCGACGATGACAGCGACAACGACCGCGAGATCGAGCGCGCCACCGCCAACGACGCCCTGCAGGCGCAGCTCGCCCTCCCCGTGATCCGCTTCGAGCGCACCCTCGCGGCCCACCTCGGTGGCGGCATCACCCGCGAGCACGACCGCTTCGTAGCCGACGGCGTCGACCCCGATGAGGATGAGACCAGCGGCGTCGCCGGCCTCGCCGTCACCTTCAACAACAGCGAGCGCACCGCGCGCGCGATCAGCCGTAACCGCGGCCGCCAGATCCGCCTCATCGGCGAGTCCAACGCCGCCTTCGGCAGCGACTTCAGTGGCGAGGTCTACACCCTCGACTGGCGCGAATTCCTGCCGCTGGGCGGCCACCACGTCCTCGCCCTGCGCGGCGTCCAGGGGTGGGGCACGGAGCGCCCGCGCGAGTTCCGCCTTGGGCGGGCCGCCGCGTCCGACCTGATGGGCGCCGGCGCCCTGTTCGACCGCCGCCGCTACGCGCTGCGCGGCTACCCTGAGACCTTCCGCGGCAGCCGCATGCGTCTTGTCAGCGGGGAGTGGCGTTTCCCCCTCTATCGCCTTGAGCGCAGCTTCACCCGCTTCCCCATCGGCCTCCACCAACTCTCGGGGCGCATCATCGGCGAATCGGGCGCGACCTGGGACACCGGGGGCAGCCCGGAGACGATGCGCGACAGCGTCGGCGCCGAACTCGTGGGCGACTTCAACGCCTTCTATCTGCTCAACTTCCGGGCCCGCCTCGGGGTCGCCGAGGGCCTCGACGAAGGCGGCGACACCGAAGGCTATCTGTTGCTGGAAAATGTCTTCTGAACCCCGCCCCCACCGCTCAGCGCTGTCCCCCGCGGCCCTCCTCGGCCTTGTGCTGCTGCTCGCATCGGCACCGGCGGCCACCGCTGATGGGGATGCGCACGCGCCGCCGCGCTGGGAACTCGGCGCCGGCATTGCCACCGCCAGCTTCCCCGCCTACCGCGGCGCCAACCGGCAGGTCACGCACGTCGTGCCGCTGCCCTACGCGGTCTGGCGTAGCGAGCGCCTGCGCGTCGACCGTGAAGGCGCCCGCGGCCTGCTCTTCGACAGCGAGCGCTTCGAGATCAACGTCAGCCTCGACGGCGCCATCCCCGTCGACAGCGACGACGACGGCCCGCGCGCGGGCATGGACGACCTCGACCCACTCATCGAGATCGGTCCGTCGCTGACCTGGATGCTCACCCGCGACCGACGCTGGCAGTTCCGCATACCCGTGCGCGCCGCCATCAGCATCAACGCGCGCTCAACCAGCCAGCAGGGCTGGAAGATCCACCCCCTGCTGCGCTATCGCAGCGCCAACACGGTCGCGGGCTGGCGTTTTGGCGGCAGTGTTGGCCCCATCTTCGCCACCCGCGACTTCCACGCCTACTACTATCAAGTTGCCCCCGAAGACGCCATCCCCGGAGAGCGCCCCGCCTTCAGCGCCGCGGGTGGCTACAGCGGCTCCGCGTTGTCGGCCAACGCCAGCCGCCGCTTCAACGATGTCTGGTTTGGCGCCTTCCTGCGCTACGACAACCTCGCCGGGGCGCAGTTTGTCGACAGCCCACTGGTCGAGACCGACCACGCCTTCACCGGCGGCATTGCCGTCGCCTGGATCCTGGGCGAGTCGCGCGAGCGCGTACCCCGGGAACAACTGCCCGTGGGGGCACGCTGACGCCTCGCGAAGGCCCCTCTCACCCAAGCGCCAAGCCACCGAAGACGGCGAGAAAGCCTGCCGGAGCGGGCTCGCTCGCGAACCGGCTCGCGAACGCCCTCCCGAGCATGATTCGCGGCCCAGGCCGCCCCTACGGGGCCGGGCCGCGGAGAAGGGCCCGCCGCTTCGCTGCACCACGACGCGGCCTCCAAGGCGGCATCGACGCGGCTCGCAACCGCGACCAGCGCACCCACTCGCTACGCCGAATCTGGCATGCTTGGGATTTCCGGGGATCCATCGATCATCCGACTCCCTTGCAGTGCGGCTCCCCGAGAGCACACGGCAAGGGGCATGGCCGGGGGGCTCATGACGCATAGACGACCGCAGACAAACGGATACGGCGATCGCTGCATGATGTGTGAGCGATGAGAAGATTCTGGATGGCGACAGGGCCACTGCGCACCAACGCCTCCCCCTTCGTTCGACGGCCGGTCGCCGCAGACGCGGAAGCGAGTCGATGAGGCTCGCGCACCTCGCACTCGGCAGCATGGTGGGCTGCCTCATCGGGCTCGTCGCCCTGATCGCCGCGGCCCTGTTCGGCCTGCACCATCTCGACGAGCGCCGCGCCGAGACCCAAACGCTGATCCCGTTGCAGCAGCGCGTCGACGATTTCTTGGCCACGAACCACAGCCTCCTGCTTCACTCCCCCGATTCGGCCCTGTGGCAGGCCTATCTCACCGAGGCCCACGCGATTCAGGCGGAGCTGGAGACACTCAGCCGTGACCACCCCGCCGCCACAAGGGCAGCCGCCCGCATCGACGAACTCGTCACCGCACTCGCGAACGTCCGCGCCGAAGCCTCGGAAACTGACGTCACGGCAACGGTCGAACCGATCGACATCCCGCTGCGCGCAAGAATCGCGATCAACCGAATCGCCCGCCTCGACAGCGCCATCGCCAATGCGTTCGACGAGATCATCGCCACCGAGCAGGCCGCAAGGAACCGCGAGGCGACCTGGGTCGCAGGCAGCCTGGTCGGCGCCGGACTCCTCTTCGCCCTGTTCTGCCTCTCCGCCTTCACCATGATCTACCGGCGCGTCCATGGCCCGCTGCTCGATCTCGCCGCCGGGATCGCCCGCATCCAGTCCGGCGCGCGCGATGTCCGGGTTGCCGCTACCGGTGGCGATGAAATCGCCGACCTCGGCCACGCGGTCAACGACATGCTCGACCGCCGCGACGAAGACGAGGAACGCCTCCACCACTATCGCGAGCTGGTCGAGAACAGCCGCGACATGTTCGCCGTCGTCGACGATGGCTACCGCTGCCGACTCGCCAACCGCGCCTACGCCGATCTCTACGGCTTCGCAGGGCCCGAAGCGCTCGAAGGCCGGCATCTGCGCGAGATCGTCGGCATCGATTTCTTCGAACGCGAGGTCCGCGGGCCGATCGACCGCTGCCTCGCCGGCGAGACCGTCGTATTCGAAGCGGAGCGGACCTACCCACAGCACGGCACGCGCTGGCTGCGCGTACAGTACCAGCCGCTGTCCGGCAGTGACGGCACGACCCGCCGCATCGCCGTGGTGACCACCGACCTCACCGATCTGCGCGTCGCCGAGGCCGAGCAGCGCCGCATGCACGAGCGCC
This sequence comes from Ectothiorhodospiraceae bacterium, assembly GCA_007134775.1. Classification (GTDB taxonomy): domain Bacteria; phylum Pseudomonadota; class Gammaproteobacteria; order XJ16; family Halofilaceae; genus Halofilum. Next base: position 15,813 of record SLKC01000046.1, read on the forward strand.
TGCAGCAGTACCGCAAACTCGTCGAGGCAACCAATGACCTCTGCGTGATCGTCGATCGCGACTACCGCTACGTCCTGGTTAACCGCGCTTACGCGGAGCGCTACGGCATGGCCGTGTCGGAAATCGAGGGCATGCATGGCCGCGACGTGGTCGGTGCCGACTTCCACGAGCGCGTGACCCGCCCGCGCATCGACCGCGCCTTCGTCGGCCTGCCGCAGCAGTTCGAGGCCGAGCGCGACCACCCCCGTCTCGGCCGCCGCCAGCTCCTGATCCGCTACTTCCCGCTAACGGACGCGGACGGTCAGATCCACCAGGTGGCGGCCGTCATCACCGACATCAGCGACCTGCACCACGCGCGGGAACAACTGCGGCGCTCCACGCACAAGCTGCGCCACTCCGCACGCGAACTCCGCCACGAGCTGGACACGCGCCAGGCCCTGCTCAACTCGCTGCCCGCCTTCATCGCCCTGCTCGACGGCGACGGCTGCATCATCGACATCAATGAGCGCTGGCGCGAGCACAACCACACCTTCGCGCCCCGCGAGACCGGAGTCGCCGTCGGCGGCGACTACGTCGCCCACTGCCGCCGTCCCAGCGGGCCGTTCGGCGCGCAGGCCGAAGCTGCCGCCGACGGCCTGCAGGCCGTGCTCGACGGCCGACACGACCGGTTCTCGCTGGACTACCCCGACCACCGCCGCGGCACCTGGCGCTGGTTCCGGATGATGGCGAACCGCCTGGCACCCGGCGAGGGCACGCAGCAAAGGCGGGGCGCAGTCGTCATGCATCTCGACATTACCGAGCGCAAGCGCGCCGAGCTGGAGCTGAGCCGACTGGCGTTCGAGGATCCGACCACGGGACTACTCACCCGCAACGGCTTCGTCACCCAGCTCAACGAGCGCCTGCGCTCGGGGGCCTGGAGCGCCAGCGACCTCGTCATCCTGATCGACCTGGAAGCACTGCGCCACGTCAACGACGCCCACGGCTACAGCATGGGCGACCGACTGCTGCACGCCATCGGCCAACGCCTGACTGCGCACGCGGGCAACGGGGGCCTGGTCGGGCGGATCGGCGGCGACGAGTTCGTCGTGTATCGGCCGACCGAGCGCGCATGTTCTGCGCGCTCGGCCTTCGACGCGCTCGATGAGGCGGTCTTCCACCGGCCGTACACCATCGCCGATGCCCGCATCGAGGTCAGTGCCCGCTTCGGTAGCACCCGCGCCGGCGACGAGGCGCGCGACGCCGAGGCATTGCTGCATGAGGCGGAACTCGCCCTGTTCGAGACCCGAGCCCACGGCGAGGGGCACCGGGCGACCTTCAGCCGCGAACTCGAGGTCGAGGCGCGTCGACGCGTAGCGCTCACCCGCGACCTGCGTCACGCGCTCGACGAAAACCAGTTCGAACTGCATTACCAGCCCAAGGTCGACCTGCGCAGCGCCACCATGGTCGGGGCCGAGGCGCTGCTGCGCTGGCGCCAGCCGGAGCGCGGGCTGCAGCCACCTGGGGCGTTCATCCCCATCGCCGAACGGAGCCAGCTCATGGGACCCATCGGCGACTGGGCCCTGTTCGAGGCCTGCCGCCAACTCCGCGCGTGGCGCGATGCGGGCCTCGTCGTACCGCGGGTCGCGGTCAACGTCTCCGTGGTGCAATTCCGCCTCAGCCACTTCATCGACCACGTCCGCGCCGCCCTCGACCGTCACGGGGTCGACGCACAGGCGCTGACGCTGGAGATCACCGAGAGCGTATTCGAGGAAGAGTCGACGATGCTGCGCCGCGAGCTGCGCGCGTTGCACGATCTGGGCGTGCGCCTGTCACTCGATGACTTCGGCACGGGCTATTCGTCGCTGCTCTATCTCCAGCAATACCCGTTCGACGAGATCAAGATCGATCAGGGCTTCGTACAAAATGTTCTGAACGATCGCTACAGCCGCGAGATCGTGACCACGGTCCTCGGCATCGTCGGCGCCCTCGGCGCCGACGCCGTCGCCGAGGGCATCGAGACCGCCGCCGTGCGTGACGAGCTGCTCGCGATGGGCTGCTGGTACGGTCAAGGCTACTTCTACAGCATGCCGCTGGCCGCCGACGACTTCCTTGCGCTAATGGCCAACGGCACACCGCTGCCGCCGAGCAGCGAACGCTAAGGTGGAGGCCAGGAAGGACTGGCGTACAGCGAGACGGCCTCGGGGCGTTCACGAGCCTTGAGGTTCGCGGTCAAGGCCGCTCCTCCGGGGCCGGCCCCGGAGCAGGACCCACCGCTGCGCTGCACCGCGACACGGCCTCAGAGGCGTTGGCGAGCCAGTTACCCGCTCGCAGTCCTCATCCGCAGTGATCGAGCCGCGCTCGTTACGGGCACAACGGTGCGATGTCGTCCATCGAGTTGCGCACGGCCGACCAGCCCATGCCGAGGTTCGTCTTCTTGCCGGTAATGAGCACGAGCAGCGCATTGGGCTTGCCCGTGATGATCGACATGAAGTGGTAGGTCTTCGGTGTGGTCATCTGCACTTCTTGCATCGAGTGCGTAACATCCTCGCCCCGCTGTTCGCCGAGCAGCTTTTCCACATTCGTGATGCTCTTGCCGCGGAACATGTCCACCGAGGCCGCAGCGACGGCATCGATATAGGTCTGCGTGAAATAGGGCACGACGTGGTGGACGCCCAGCAGCAGCCCCGAGTTGAGGTCGACCACCGCGCAGCCCAGGGCATCCTCGACGTTGTCGACCATCTCGCGGCACTTGTCATCGATCTTGCTCATCGCTCTGTCCTCCCCTTGGTGTAATCGGTGCACCGCTCATGCGTGCGCTGACCGATTCGCTTGTGGCCCGGCAACTGCTGAGCAGCATGCCGAGACTGGTATCACGGCGCGCCAGGGCCGACAGCAGCAAGTTGCGCCCGATGTGCAGACTGACGATGAACCCGTCATGGCTCTGCACGATCATGTAGTCACAATGCTGCTGCCCCCCTGTCCGAGCCATTGTGCCCCCCAGCGCGACCAGCGAACTCGCCATCGCGGCGAGGCGGTCGCGATCCATCTGGCGCTCGAAGCGCTCCACGATCGGGTCGCCATCGGCGGTGCAGAAGAGCACGCCGTAGAGGCCCGGCACGCGATCGAACAGCGTATCGAACTCGCGTTCAAGGACCTGCAATGTCCGACTGGTGCGGCGAGTGGTTTCGCTCACGATTCGTTCTCCTCTGGCAATGCCCCCTGATCGTCAGCGAGCGGTTCGGCCATGCTGATCACGGCCTCCATCAACAGGCGCACGTCTTCGGCCCTGCGGATGTCACATTCGATTACGGGAAGCATGTAGCCATATTCGGCGACACACTCATGGTAGGCGTCGATGGCGGGCCCGGCCTCGCTGTCGGCACGGGTCAAGCCGATGACCGCGCCGGTCTGGGCGATCAGCTCGCCAAAGCCATCGAGATAGCGCTGCAGGTCGGTGAGCGAACCGGGACGAGAGTGGTCGATCAGGATCACCAGACCCATCGCGCGCTCCTGCAGCAGCGTCCACATGTAGTCGAAGCGCTGCTGCCCCGGCGTGCCGTAGAGGCCGATGACCTCGCCATCCTCGAGACGCACCTGGCCGAAGTCCAGTGCCGTCGTCGTGGTGGTCTTCGTCGCCGCCAGCTCACCCGAGGCCGCCATCTCGGTCGCCACAGGCTCGTCATCGCTGATCAGCGCGATCGCGGTGGTCTTGCCCACACCGGTCGGTCCCGTGAACAGGAACTTGCGCCGCCGATCCATCGCTCAGCCCACGCCCAGTCGATTGCGCAGACGGGCCATCAGCCCCTGCGCCGTCTCTTCACCCGGTGTCCCGGCCTCCGGCGCCGGAATCGCCGTGCGCTCCACGCTGCCAAGCCCTTCAAGCCGAGCCAGCCGATCCGCCGTCGTATCGACATCGAGTCCGAGATGCCGGCTGACCGCATCCAGCGAGCGCGGTCGTCGCACCAGTGCCCCGCAGACCCGGAGGAAATCGGGCTCGGCGCGCATGGTGTCGGTGCTGGGCCAGCGGACCAAGCGATATCCCATCGTGTCGATGGCAGGCCCCGGGATCGGCGATTCGTCGCCGGTGGGTTCGTGCGGCGCCGCCGTGGCGCCGGAGCCGTCGATGGTCCGCAGCAACTGCGCCAGTGCCGCTGCCCGCAAGGGCCGCTGCAGACAGTGGACATCGCCCGCGTCGCATGCCGCGGTCAGGCCGACGACGCAACCGTCGTGTCGACGGGCATCAGCCAGTGCCTCGGGGCCATCGGGACGATCCAGATCGACCAGGGCGACATCAGCGCCCGCCTCCTCGGTCGGCTGCCACGATCGGCCCGTGCCGCGATCAAGCAGCGGCAGCATCAACTCGAGCTGCATCCACTCGCTCGCCGCCAGGTTCGTCAGCCGTACCGTCCGCTTCATCGGCATCACGACGTCCCGCTGCGCTTTGCTCCCCGCTCTTCGCTACAGTCCGCAGCGTGCACGCGTCTGTTGCGCGACCGGGTGAGCCTTGTAGGTAGGGGATTGTAGGACAATCTCGATTCGGCGCCGTCTGACGGATCGCGCCTGATCCGATGCATCACGCGCACGCGTTCCGCTTAGGGATCGGACTCCGACGCTACCCCATCGCGCCAGGGCCGCTCGGCCTGCTCGCGGATCCCGGAAGGGCTCCGGCCGAACCACTCGGTAAAGGCGCGGGTAAAGCTGGTGCTACTGGCGTAGCCGAGGCTGAGCGCGATCCGGTGCAGCGGCATGCGGGTCTCCACCAGCATCTGCAGCGCCCGGCGCTGGCGAACCTGTTGCAGCAGCGCCGAGTAGCGCTGGCCCTCCAGCGCGAGGCGCTTCTGCAGTGCCCGCGGGCTCACCCCGAGCAGCCGCGACACGGATTCGATGCGCGCGTCGCCCTGATCAAGCAGATACTCGAGCGCGCCGACGACTTGTCCGCCGGTGCTGCGCTCGCCGTGGTCGAAGCCGCTGATGCGGTGGAGCATCGCCGTGTGCAGCGGGGCATTGGCGCCGAATAGGGGCACCGGGAGCTCCTCGGCGCGGATGCGAATGCGCGTGCGCGTGTGGCCGAAGGTCACCGGACAGGCGAAGCCCTCCAGGTAGGGGACGAAGCGCGTTGCCCTCGCATCGGCCAGTTCGACGGCGTAGGGCCGTACCGGATCGACGGGGAAGGCGCGCAGGAGTTCGATGATCAGGCCCAGCACAAAGTCGCGCAGGGCCCTCGGCGTGTCCGGTGCGGGATCATCCCAGCCGATGACGTAGCGCCCCCCCGCGAGATGGTCCTGCAGGGGCGTGGGCTGGAGCAGGTAGCCCGCGTGGCGGCAGAAGACCTGCAGCGCACCGAGCAGATGGGGCGCGCTGGCCACCGCCGTCCCGAGGTAGTGGAACGCCGCAAAGGGGGCGCGCTGCGCCAGTTCCAGGCCAACCCCGGTGTCGTCGTCGAGTTCACGCCAGACCGCCAGCCCGCGCTCCAGGCCGATGTGCCGGCCCGCCGCCGCCGCCCTTGCGATCTGCGGATCGACTCGCACCGCGCCGTCGGAGACCTC